>CAZKHT010000216.1:0-4726 GCA_964552595.1 uncultured Burkholderiales bacterium | reverse complement strand
GAGATCCGAACTTGATCAACCCGAACCGTTCGCCTGTGCTGACGGTGTCGCCCAAATTCCAGTTTTGTTGGAAGCGTTTCATTTTCCATTCTTGCGAAGGCAGCACGCCGCTGCGTTCGCGGTCGACGTCGATACCGGTTTTTTTACCGAAACCAAAATGGCTAATGAAGCTGAAAATATTGTCTATCCCCAAATCGACCGCCAGGCCGTAATAATAAGTGTCGCAAGAAATCACAATGGATTTGTGCAAATCCACGCAGCCATGACCACCGGCTTTCCAGTCGCGATAGCGATGGCTAGAACCCGGCAACATGTAATAGCCGGGATCATTGATCGCATAACTCGGCGAACGCTTGTTCAATTCCAGAGCGGCCAAAGCCATGAAGGGCTTGAAGGTCGAACCCGGCGGGTAAATCCCGTGCATGGCGCGGTTAATGAGCGGCTTGTCGGGCGAGTTGCTGAGCGCGTCCCAGTTCTGGCTGTCTATGCCGTCCACGAATAAATTGGTATCGAAGCCTGGCTTGGAAATATAGGCCAATACACCGCCGGTTTTCGGTTCTATCGCGACCAAGGCACCCCGAAATTCGCCGAAGGCTTTTTCCGCCACTTGCTGTAATTTGAGATCCAAATTCAGCGTGAGATTATTCCCGGAGGTGGGTGGGGTGCGCGATAAGGTACGTACGGCGCGACCGCCGGCGTCGGTCTCCACTTCTTCGAAACCGGTGATGCCATGCAGTTCCTTCTCATAGCTTTGCTCAAGGCCCGAACGACCCATGTAATCGGTGCCCCGATAATTCGCCAAATCACCACTGTTTTCCAGGCGCTCCAGATCGGCATCGTTAATGCGGCCAATATAGCCAACCACGTGAGAAGTGATATCGCTTTGCGGATAATGCCGGAACAACCGGGCTTTGATTTCCACACCGGGATAGCGAAACCGATTGGCGGCGAAGCGCGCGATTTCCACATCATTCAGCCGCGTGCGTATGGGCAAGCTCTCGAAGTTATGGCTTTCATCCAAGAGCTTTTTAAAACGCTTGCGGTCCTTAGGCGTGATTTCGATGATGCTGGATAAAGCGTTTATGGTTTGCTCCAGGCTTTTTAATTTGCTGGGCGTGATTTCCAAGGTGAAGGCGGTAAAGTTATGCGCCAAGGGCAGCCCCTTGCGATCCAATATCAGCCCGCGATTGGGCATGATAGGCACGATGGAAATGCGATTCTGCTCGGCCAAGGTTTGGTAATGCTGATGCTGAAAAATTTGCAAATAGGCTAAGCGCGTTATCAGTAACAGAAACAACAATAGCGCCACGCTGCCAGCGACGGTTAAGCGCACTCGAAAAAAATACAGCTCGCGCTGATGATTGCGTAATTCCGCTCGGCTCACTTGGGAATGTGCTTTTTAAAACTGTCTTCGGGATGCAGTTTGCGATGCTGCGGCAAGCGCAAGAGCAGCGAAAACATGGGCCACAATACCGCGCCTATAACACTGCTGGCGAAATACAAGGGAATGGGAAAGGCCGCGCCCAAGGCCATGCGCGCGACCAGCATGATGACCAGAGAAATAAGCAAGAGGCCGAATACATACAGCGATTGCTGCCACGGGCTCAACATCTGGATGCGCCTATGCAAAATCTGCGCGACGAAAGCCATCAAGGTATAAGCCAGGGCGTGCTGGCCAAATAAAACACCATCGGCAATGTCCATTAATAGGCCCAAAAACCAGGCGCTGCCTAAACCGACTTGGCGCGGTTGATGAATAATCCAGTAGAGAAGCAACATGGCGATGCTGTCCGGCCAAAGCAATTTCGCCATCCCGCTCCAGGGCGCGAGATTGAGCAGCAGACCCAAAATAAAGGTGAGAAAAATATAGCGGCCAGAGGCCGGTTTACCCAGGGTTGCTCTGGGGGTGGCTCTAGCGTTTGCCATGTTTGGTCGGCACCGTGGGCGGTTCCGCTAAGCGTGGCGGCAAGGGTGGCGCCCCTTCCACATTCAAAATTAAAACTTGTCTTTGCTTATCCGTACCCGTGGCGGGCGCGCAAGAAATTTTGGCGAAAGGATAAGCCGCATTGCGTTCCACTTTGGTGACGACTGCGACTGGCAGACCCGCCGGATAAGTGCCATCTATGCCGGAGGGGACGGGTTGATCGCCCGGTTGCAAATCCGCGCTTACCGGCATGAAAGGCATATCCAGCGTGCCTTCCTGGCCGTTGCCAAACACCACGGCGCGCAAGCCATTGCGCAGGTTTTGCACCGGCACCGCTTGGTCTTTATCCGTGATCAAGGTGACTTCGCTCACCGACAGATTGGTGCGGGTGACTTGCCCTATCACCCCTAAGCTATCCGCCACCACTTGTCCGGGCGCGATGCCTTGTAGGCTGCCACGGTCCACGGTGATTTTTCGGGCGAAGGGATCGCGCCCGGAATATAAGATTTCCGCTAGCGCGGTTTTTTGCGCATAGCGTTTTTGGGCGGCGAATAAGCTGCGCAAATGCGCGTTCTCCGCTTGCAGGGCTTGGAATTGGAGCATTTGCCCCCCCAGCAATAATTGCTTCTCGCGCAACTCCGCGTTCTCCGCTTTCAAGCGCGTTTGCACGACAAAAAAACCGCTGACTTGGGATGCCAGACGCACTGGCGCGTTGACGGCATGTTGCAAGGGATTGATGAAGACTGCGAGCGTATTACGCAAGGCATTGAGATAGTGGTAATGGCCGTCCACCACCATTAAGAGCAGGGCCAGACCAGAGAAAATCGCTAAGCGCAAAGGCGGCGATAAGCCGCGTTTGAAAAAGGGTGGCGGTGTGGTATCCATCGGCCCGGCTATTTAACCACGGCGAGGCGAGATTGCTAAGCCCAAACCGCGTGGAGGGTCTATCAGTCGTTGGTGAACACCGTGGACAACCGCTCCATTTCCTCTAGGGCGCGACCCGAGCCACGCACCACGCAGGTCAGGGGATCGTCGGCGACGATGACGGGCAAGCCGGTTTCTTCCATTAGCAATCTATCCAGATCGCGCAATAAAGCGCCGCCACCAGTTAGCACCATGCCTTTTTCCGCGATGTCCGCGCCCAGCTCCGGCGGGGTTTGCTCCAGCGCGGATTTCACGGCGGAGACAATGCTGTTCAAAGGATCGGTCAGCGCCTCCAGAATTTCATTGCTGGAAATAGTAAAGCTGCGCGGTATGCCTTCCGCGAGATTGCGGCCTTTGACTTCCATCTCGCGCACTTCCGAACCGGGGAAGGCGGAGCCGATTTGTTTTTTGATATTCTCGGCGGTGGATTCGCCTATCAGCATGCCGTAGTTGCGGCGGATGTAGTTGATGATGGCTTCGTCGAATTTATCGCCACCCACGCGTACTGAGGCGGCATACACAATGCCGCCCAAGGAGATCACACCCACCTCGGTGGTGCCGCCGCCGATATCCACGACCATGGAGCCCGTCGCTTCGGCGACCGGTAAGTCCGCGCCGATTGCGGCTGCCATAGGTTCTTCGATGAGATAGACATGGCGCGCGCCGGCACCGATTGCGGATTCGCGAATCGCGCGCCGCTCGACTTGAGTAGAGCCGCACGGTACACAAATAATGATGCGCGGACTAGGCCCGAACATATGCGAGCCATGTATCTTTTTGATGAAATATTTGAGCATCTGCTCGGTGATGGTGAAATCGGCGATCACGCCGTCTTTCATCGGCCGGATAGCGGTGATGGAACCCGGGGTGCGGCCTAACATTTGTTTGGCTTCTATGCCCACCGCTTGTATGGTTTTCTTGGCGCTGGGCCCGCCTTCTTGACGGATGGCGACCACCGAAGGTTCGTCGAGCACGATGCCTTTACCCCGCACATAGATCAAAGTATTGGCCGTGCCCAGGTCGATGGCGAGGTCTGTGGAAAAGTAGCCGCGCAAGAATCCAAACATGTTGTTTACCGTGTAGGGGTGCGTGAAATAAGGGGTTTATGATACCCTATAACGCTTATTTAGTTAACGCGTCCGGGTGAAATCCATGTCATTGACCGCCGCCGATGTGAAGCGCATGGCGCATCTTGCGCGCATAGAAATTGAAGAAAAAGATGTGCCGCCTATGCTGGCTCAGCTTTCCAATATTATGAGTCTGGTCGAGCAAATGCAGGCGGTCGACACCCAAGGTGTCGCGCCCATGGCGCATGCGCAAGATGTGTCTCTGCGCTTGCGCGAGGATCGCGTCACCGAGTGTGATCAACATGCCGTGTTTCAATCCGTTGCGCCTCAGGTGGAAGCCGGTTTGTACTTGGTGCCTAAGGTGATCGAATAATTCCACGGTGAAGAAAAAATAGCCTGCGCCCGCTACACGCTGGCGGCGGTCCTATATCTTCCCTGCTACTCCGGTTTACTTCATGATAAACGAAACCCTCAAACAGCTTTCCGCTCAGCTCGCGGCAAAAAAAATTTCCAGCCGTGAATTGACCCAAATCTTTTTGGATCGCATCGCGCAACTGAATCCGACATTGAACGCCTTTATCACCGTGGATGCGCAAAAATCCCTGGCTCAAGCGGATATAGCAGATAAGCGTTTGCACGCGCGCGAAACCACGCCGCTGACCGGCATCCCCATCGCGCAGAAAGATATTTTTTGCGCCAAGGATTGGCTGACCACTTGCGGTTCTAAGATTTTGGCCAACTTCGTCGCGCCTTATGACGCGCACGTGATCGAACGTTTCAAGATCCGGTCCGGCAGCGTGCACGGCGCGTC
>CAZKHT010000215.1:0-4733 GCA_964552595.1 uncultured Burkholderiales bacterium | reverse complement strand
GGTATTCGCCGCGCTGCGTATGGGAGCGGCGGCGGCGATGGCATTGGGATCGGTCAACGCCACACTGATATCGCGCGCGCCGAAGCGCGTCGGCGTGATCAACCATTGATCGCCATTCGCCGGCGTGCCCGAAGAAAGGGCTATCGTAAAGCCATAACTGGTGGTCGCAGGCAATGCGCTGGCGGCGATGGTCGTCACCGTGCCATCACTCAATTGGGTCAGACTGTAATTGGAGGAGGCGGCGTTATAGGTCAGGCTGTAATTGCTGGTGCTGAGCGCGCCGGCGGCGCTGGCGACCAAGGTACTGCTGATCACTGCCGCACCGGAACTGGCGTTCGAGCTATTGGCATACACCGTGGGCGAGGTCGAGGCGATGTTAAAAAAATTGGTGCCGAGTACGCCGTTTAAATCTTGCCCGAGTTTATGCTGATTATTGAAAGTTTCGGCGATGCCCAGGGCGACTCGGCCCAGCGCATTTTGCGCGCCGTCTAAACTCAATCGCCGGAAGGCCAGCAAGCCGCCTAGGGTGCCCCCGGTTTCCAAATTAGCGCTGGGAATTGTGGCGTAACCATTGCCTATGGCGTAGGCAATATTTTTTTGCGCCGGATCGTTTGCATCATTTTGTAAAGCCAGCGTGAAAGCGGTGCTGCCCGTGACCAAGCTCTGGCCATTGCCAATAAAAACGTTGTAAGCACCATCGCTTTGTTTCACCACGGTGGTTTGTACCAGCTCGTTTAATTTAGAGACCAGCTGATCGCGTTGGTCCATTAAATCATTGGGCGGTTGGCTGACAGCACTTTGTGCCTGGGCGATCTTGCCATTGAGATCGGCGATCTGCGCGGAATAGGAGTTAATACTCGTGACCAAGGTCGATAACTGAGTGTTCACGCCATTGCGTATATCGTCGACCCGTGCATAGAGAGATTGAAACCGCGCGACCAAGGTTTCACCGCTGGATAAGAGGGCCTGGCGCGCGGCAGCGGAAGTCGGGTCGTTGGCGACGGCGGCAACGCCAGTAAAGAAATTTTGTATCGCCGGTGATACGCCGGTGTTTTGATCGGCCAGCAAATCGTCGATTTGTTTTATCTGCGCCTGATAAGCGTCGTAAAACTTTGCCTGAGTGGAAGCGCTGCTGACTTGACCATCCAAGAACTGATCATAAGCACGTTGCACGGTTTGTACATGTGCGCCGCTGCCGATATAACCCGCGCCGGTGGCCTGGGCGATATTCGAGGTTTGCACCGTTTGCTGGCGATGAAAGCCCGCGGTATTGGCATTCGCGATATTGTGTTGCGTCGTCAACAAGCTGAGTTGCGCGTTGTTGATCGCGCTGACGCCTATGCCGAGTAGACTACCTGCCATGATGGTGCTCCTGCTGTGATGCCTGGCTACAGTTTTGCATAACTCTAATAACGGTTTCGCGCGGCATCACTTGAGCCCGGCTAGGCTCAAACCATGGTACGCAAAAGCCCGCCTTGAGCGATGCGCGTGAGTTTCGCCGCGTATTGTGGATCAGTCGCATAGCCGGCTTTTTGTAGGCCTTGCGCAAAATTCTGCGCGGCGCCTGAATTCAGCACCGCTTGATAGCGCGGCGCATTTTTCAATAAGCCCGCATAGTCTTGGAAGGCTTGCGCATAGGAATCATAAGCGCGGAATTTTTCCACGCGGCGCTGCGCGACGCCATTCACGTATTCCGTGGTGCTGACTTCGGTTACCTTGCCTTGCCATTGCGCATTGGCCTTAATCCCCAAAACGTTATAGCTGGGACTGCCGTCGGCGTTTTTAATCTCATGCTTACCCCAGCCACTCTCCAATGCGATGTGTGCCATCACGCCCTTAGCCGCCACCCCTAATTCGCGCGCAGCGGATTCGACATAGGGACGAAACTGGCTAATAAATTCTTTGGGGCTTAAAGGCGTGGCACGCGGCGCGGTATTCGGTGTGGGGGCGGTAGGCGCTAGCGGGGACGTCGTATTGGGACGCAATTGAAACAGCGTTGCATCATTGGTTTTGGGGCTTAAGGTTAAAGGCGTAGTCGCCGCCCCAGGTAAGCAATAGGCACTCGCGCTCATAGCCCCCTGTTTTTCGATGGGCAGTCCGGCGTTGCTTGCATTTTCATTCAGCGGATTGGTCTGCGCACTGGCCTGGTTGCGCAACATCTGACTGACCAGCATATCGGCTATGCCTAGGCCTTTGCCCGCCGACATTTTTTGCGCGAATTGCTGATCCAGTAATTCGGTGTACATGCGGGTTTCATTGTTCTCAAACAGGCTGTCGCCACCCGTGCTGCCGCGCATGCTTTTGGTCATCAAATTAGTGAGCATGGCTTCGAATTGCTTGGCCACCACATGAATGGATTGATTCGGGTCTTGCTTAGCCGCTAATTTCAGCTCATTCAAGGACCGGCCTTCTAAAGCCAAGCTAGCGGTGTCTAGAGAATTCAGCATTAGATAATTTCCAAATCAGCGCGTAGGGAACCGGCGGCTTTCATGGCTTGTAAGATCGCCAACAAATCTTGCGGCGTAGCCCCTACCGCGTTCAGTGCTTTCACCACGTCGTTTAGCGCCGTGGAGGTGGGCACCACCATTAAATTGCCCTTGTCGCTTTGAATTTGAATTTGCGATTGCTGCGCGACCACGGTGCTTCCCGAGGACAAGGCGCCTGGCTGGCTAATCACGGGAGTGGTGCTGATGGTGACCGAAAGATTGCCGTGGGCCACGGCACAGGTTTCCACTTGCACGGCTTGATTCATGACCACGGAGCCGGTGCGCGCGTTCAATATCACTTTCGCCGGCAGCTCGCCCGCAGTGATATTGATGTTTTCCATTTGCGCGATAAAAGCGACGCGGCGGGTGGGCTCGGGTGGGGTTTGCACTTGCACCATGCGCCCGTCCAGCGCCATTGCGGTATTGGCGCCGAAGAAACGGTTGATTCCTTCGACGATGCGATTCGCGGTGGTGAAATCGGTTTGATTCAGTTCCAACACGATGTTATTGCCTTGACCCAGGCTGGCGGAGGCCACGGCTTTTTCCACCGTGGCACCGGAAGGAATCCGGCCCGAAGATAAATGATTAATCGTGACGCTACTGCCGCCCGCCGCCGCGCCGGCACCGGCGATCAAAACACTGCCCTGAGCGATCGCGTAGACGGCGCCGTCCGCGCCTTTCAAAGGCGTCATAATTAAAGTACCGCCCTTGATACTTTTTGCATTGCCTAAAGACGAGACAGTGACGTCTATGGTTTGGCCCGGTTGCACAAAAGCGGGCAGGGAGGCGGTGACCATCACCGCGGCGACATTTTTGAGCTGCATGCCGGCGACGGCATTCGGTGGCAAGTTCACGCCTAACGCGGTCAACATGGTGGATAAACTTTGTACGGTGAAAGGCGTCTGGGTGGTTTGATCACCGCTGCCATCTAGGCCCACGACCAAACCGTAACCCACCAACTGGTTGCTGCGCACGCCATAAATTTGCGTCACATCTTTAATGCGATCCGCCTGCGCCGTGAGCGTGATTACGAAGCACAGAATGCCGAGTAAGATTTTCATAGCGGGCCTAAAAGGGTAAGAAGCTCAGGAAAAACCGCGACAGCCAACCCATCACCTGGGCCGAGTCCACCGTGCCGGTGCCGCGATATTCGATACGCGCGTCGGCCACTTCGGCAGACGCCAGCGTATTACCGAAGCCGATGTGGCTGGGATCCACCACGCCGGACAAACGTATGAATTGTGTGTCTTGGTTTAAGCCGATTTGTTTTTCACCGCTGACCAAGAGATTGCCATTGGGCAAGACCTCTATCACCGTGACCGTAATGGTGCCGGTAAAAGTATTGTCGGCGTTGCTTTCGCCCTTGCCTTCGAATTTATGCGTGGACGAATCGCTTAAGGAAGAACCTAGAAAACTTTTGCCGGGCAAACCGAACAGCGAGGTCACACCGAAATCATTGGTTTGCGCGCGGTTGGCGCTGCTATTGGCTTTCTTGGTGGCGTTGGTTTTTTCGCTGATCAAGATGGTTAACACATCCCCCACATTGCGCGCGCGTTTTAATTCGAATAGCGTGGTGTTATTCGCCGACGCGTAAATCGAGCCTGGCGTGGTGACGATGGGCGCCACCGGCGCGGGACGGGCGCTCATGGGTTGATGCACATTGGTGGGCGGCGTGGCGCAACCCGCCAGCGCAGCGCTCAAAACCAGCGCCATCCATTTAAAAGAGCTAAGAGAGAATAAACGCATCATCCTATCCTTCGTGTGCTTACAGCTGCGCCAGTTTTTGCAGCATTTGATCCGAGGCTTGTATAGAGCGTGAATTGATTTCGAAGGCGCGCTGCGTCTGTATCATATTCACTAGTTCTTCCGCGACGTTGACGTTGGAAGTCTCGGTAAAGCCCTGATTGAGCACGCCCAGGCCATTGCTGCTGGGATTGCCCGTCGTGGGGGAGCCCGACGCGGCGGTTTCTATATATCAATTCTCGCCTTGGCTTTGCAGGCCGCCCGGATTGATAAAGCTGGCCAATTGGAACTGGCCCACTTGAGTGGGTGCGGCCGCGCCACTGGTCAATACCGAAACGATGCCGTCGCGGCTGATGGTGACACTGACGGCGGTACTGGGAATGGTAATGCCGGGGGCGACCACATAGCCGCTCGAGGTGACGATCTGGCCTTGGCTATCTAATTGAAACGAACCATCACGGCTGTAGGCCGTCGTGCCATCGGGCATTTGAATTTGGAAAAAGC
>CAZKHT010000214.1:0-4861 GCA_964552595.1 uncultured Burkholderiales bacterium | reverse complement strand
GGCAAGGGAGAAGCCGCGACTAAGAAAGAAGAACACGAAACCCCACCCGTGTTTGCCCGCTTAGAAACCTTCACCGTCAATTTACAAAAAACTGATCCCGAAGATCATTATCTGCAAGTAGAGGTTCATCTAAAAATCGCCGACGACAAGGTCAATGAAGCCCTGAAGTTGCGCAGCCCCGAGATCCGAAATGCATTGTTGCTCCTGATGTCTAGCAAGACCCAAGACGATCTGGTGACGGTAGAAGGCAAACAGCAACTGGCGACGCAAATTGCCGACCAGATCAATAAAATCATACACAGCAAAGACGCAAAAAAAGACGGCGTCACCGGTGTGTATTTCACGTCCTTTGTGATCCAATAAACCATGGCTGATGAGATCCTCTCACAAGATGAAGTCGATGCGCTGCTTAAGGGCGTATTGGGCGAATCCGAGGATGAAAGCCCGCAAGAAGATACCGCCGGTGTACGCACTTATGATATCGGCAAGCAAGAACGCATCGTGCGCGGGCGCATGCCGACTTTGGAAATTATCAACGAGCGGTTTGCGCGTATGTTTCGCATTGGTTTATTCAACTTCATGCGGCGCAGCGCGGAAATTTCAGTCAGCCCGGTCAAGATCGTCAAATACAGCGAGTTTGTGCGTAATTTAGTGGTGCCCACCAATTTGAATTTGGTGCGCTTCAAACCTTTGCGCGGCACCGCGCTGATGATTTTTGATCCCAACCTGGTTTTCTTAATCGTCGATAATTTGTTTGGCGGCGATGGCCGTTTCCATATGCGGGTCGAAGGCCGGGATTTCACCCCGACTGAGCAGCGGGTGATTCAGCGACTGTTGGAAGTCGTCCTCGGCGAATATAAAAAATCTTGGGACCCCGTGTATCCCATCGAGTTTGAATACATACGCTCGGAAATGAACCCGCAATTCGCCAACATCGCCACTCCCAGCGAAGTCGTGGTAGTCACCACTTTCAATATCGAGCTGGGCGAAGGCGGCGGCGACTTTCACGTCTGTACCCCCTATGCTATGATCGAACCGATTCGTGACTTGCTCACCAGCAGCATGCAAGGCGAGCGTTTAGAAGTCGATGACCGCTGGTTGCGATTGATGGCGCAGCAAGTTCAAATCGCTGAAGTGGATTTGGTCGCGGGGCTGGGCGAAGCCTCGGTTACCTTGCGTGAAGTGATGGAAATGAAAGTGGGGGACATCATCCCCTTGCAGATCCCCGGCACGGTGACTGCGGAAATCAGCGGCGTGCCCGTCTTGGAATGTCAGTATGGCGAGCGTAACGGCCAGTACGCGGTGAAGGTGAAACGCTTCATAAATACGGCCGAAGGCTAGCCGGCACCACTGGAGACGGCAATGGCGGAAGACAAAGATCAAATATCCGCGGACGACTGGGCCGCTGCCATGGCCGAACAAGAGCCTGCCACCGGGGCTGATGCCGATTGGGGCGCGGCGCTAGCGGAACAAGCCGCGGCGCAACCCGCGCCCATGCCCTCATTCAATAGCTCGGCAGAGGGTGTTGTCCCACCCGCTGCCAACAACCTCGATATGATTTTAGACATCCCGGTGAATCTCACTGTGGAGCTGGGACGAACTAAAATCGCTATCCGTAATTTATTGCAATTGGCGCAAGGCTCGGTAGTGGAATTAGACGGCCTCGCGGGCGAGCCGATGAATGTCCTGGTAAATGGCACCTTAGTCGCGCAAGGCGAAGTGGTCGTGGTCAATGACAAATTTGGCATACGCTTAACCGATATCATCACTCCGTCGGAGCGCATCCGCAAACTGCAACGGTGATTTGGGTGCGCCTAGTCTTATTCGTTTTTTTCGCTGTATTTCCTCAATTCATTTTTGCTAAAGACGCCGCCACCGCGACCAGCTCCGCACCCGTCTTGGGCGGTCTCCTCCAAGTAAGCCTGGCTTTGGTATTTGTCATAGGCGCCATCGCCGCCACGGCGTGGTTACTGCGTCGTTTCGGTCCGGCGCACATTGCGGGCGGGGGCGCGATGCGTATCGTCGGCGGTGTCATGCTTAGCCAACGCGAACGTCTGGTCTTGGTAGAAGTCGGCGATACCTGGTTGGTAATAGGGGTTGCTCCCGGTCAGGTGCGCGCGGTGCATAGCATGCCGCGCCCGCCGCAATCCGAAATCGACGCAAGTAATAGTCCGGCCGCAATCGGCTTTGGCGAGCGCTTAAAAGAAGCTTGGCGCAAGCGGAGCGGCAGCTGATGCGCGCGCTCATTTTCTGTCTCGTGCTGGGTTTGCCCATGCTGGCGAACGCCGCCGGCTTGCCGGCGTTTACCAGTACGCCAGCGGCCAATGGCGCCACCACTTATACCTTCAGTATGCAAACCCTGATACTGATTACCACGCTGACTTTTATCCCGATTATTTTGCTCATGATGACGGCGTTTTTGCGTATTGTGATCGTGCTGTCCTTGTTGCGCCAAGCCTTGGGCACGGTACAAACGCCGCCGAATCAAGTCTTGGTCGGCATATCTTTATTCCTCACTTTTTTCGTGATGTCGCCGACCTTAGATAAAATTTATGTCGACGCCTATCAACCCTTCTCCGAAGATAAGCTGAGCTTTAACGACGCCTTAGCGCGCGGCAGCGAGCCCTTAAAACAATTCATGCTACGTCAAACCCGGCAAGAAGATTTGGCGCTCTTCGTGAAGCTCTCTAACCATGCGCCCTTGCCCGGCCCGGAAGCCGTGCCTATGCAGATTTTGATTCCGGCATATGTCACCAGCGAATTAAAAACTGCTTTTCAAATTGGCTTTATTATTTTTATTCCGTTTTTGATTATCGATATGGTGGTGGCGAGTGTCTTGATGTCCATGGGGATGATGATGTTGTCGCCGGTTTTGATTTCCCTGCCTTTCAAGCTGATGTTATTCGTCTTGGTCGATGGCTGGAATCTGCTACTCGCATCATTGGTGCGAAGTTTCGGGGTGTAAGCGATGACCCCCGAAGTGGTGGTGAATCTGGGTCAACAAGCCTTGCAAATGGCCATCTTGGTCGCGGCGCCTTTGCTGCTGGCAGCCTTGGTCACGGGCTTGCTGGTGAGTATTTTCCAAGCCGCAACTTCCATCAATGAAATGACCCTCACCTTTATTCCGAAATTAATCGTGATGTTTATTGTGATGATTATTGCCGGCCCGTGGATGATAGAAACCATGACCGACTACATGATTCGATTGTTCAGCAGCATTCCCCAAATCATCCGTTAAGCCGTCATGATTAGCATCAGTTCAAGTCAGCTGGATGCTTGGTTCGGTTTATTCATTTGGCCTTTTCTGCGTATCACGGCTTTGCTGTTATCCGAGCCCATGCTGGGCAATCGTGGCGTACCCACGCGTATACGCCTGGGCATCGCGGTGATACTGACCGTTACCCTCGCGCCCATGTTGCCCACGCCGCCCACGGTGAATGTGCTCTCCGCGCAAGGCATCGTCATGGCGGCGCAGCAATTAATGATTGGCTTGGTATTGGGTTTAAGCATGCGCATGGTGCTGAATGGCATAGAAATGGCAGGGCATATCGCCGGCCTCAGCATGGGCTTAGGGTTCGCCACTTTTTTTGATCCGCAAAACGGCGCGCAGTCGCCAGTGCTGGCGCAATTTCTGGGCATTTTTGCGATGCTGGTATTCTTCGCTTTGAATGGGCATTTGATCGTCATTTCCGCGCTCTTCGATAGCTTTCAAATTTTGCCGATTTCCACGGCGCCCTTGAACGCCGCCGGGTTTGCCGGGGTCGCGCAAGCCGGTGCGCAGATGTTCCTGGTAGGCTTGATGCTGTCCTTGCCTTTAATCGCCGCGATTTTGGTTGCCAATATCGCGCTCGGTGTTTTAACCCGGGCGGCGCCACAGCTGAACTTATTCGCGGTTGGATTTCCCATAACCATCGCCGCAGGTTTCGCCGTGATGTTGATGGCGCTGCCTTATCTTCTGCCGCCGATTGCGCGTTTGATGGAAGAGGGTGCGGCCCAGGGTTTGAAATTGATAGGCTTATTCGCTAAGTAGAGGGCAGCGCCGGACCGACGTCGCCCATGTGAAAAGTGAAAGCGCCAGCGCGTCTATCGCTGAAATAGGCTTTCAGCGTGGCTTCCACCGTGCGAAAAGCCAAAGCCTCCCAGGGAATGTCGGCTTCGGTGAATAAAGCGACTTCTAAGCTTTCCGGTCCGGGTTTGAAATCCAAGTCCAATAAGCGCGCACGAAACAATAAATACACTTGATCGATATGCGGCAAATTGTAGAGGGTGTACAAAGAGTGGATTTCCACTCGCGCGCATGCCTCCTCCCAGGTTTCGCGCATGGCCCCCTGCGCGGTGGTCTCGCCGTTTTCCATAAAACCCGCCGGCAAGGTCCACAGGCCCTGCTTAGGGGCGATGGCGCGGCGGCAGAGTAAGATTTTGTCTTCCCATTCCGGGATAGTGCCCACCACCATTTTCGGGTTTTGATAATGGATAGTGTCGCAGCCGGGGCACACATAACGCGGCAGGGTGTCCCCCAGCGGAACGATACGCACGACCGCATGGCCGCAGTGGCTACAAAATTTCATTCGATTGCAATCAAGGTTTTCCGCACGTTAACAAAATTCCCTGCGCCAGGGTAGTGTCCATGCCGGGATTGCGTTTAAAATTAGAGTTTTTCACGTCTTTGCCTCCGTCTACGAGGTTTCATACGTGCTTAACCTCGACTGGAATACCGATGCGCCCGTCTCATATCGCAGCCATACTCGATCGCGAATTCAATAGACCACTCACCGGACATCACCACCACGTCATGTTATTGGTGCCGCCCGGGGTTGGAAAGTCGCACTTTATTGCACAATGGCGGGAAAAACCTGAGGTT
>CAZKHT010000213.1:0-4923 GCA_964552595.1 uncultured Burkholderiales bacterium | reverse complement strand
GATTGGCCTCCTGGCATGACTAACCTTCTCACCGCTCCATCACAGACTGCGCCGCTTAAGTAGACCCTGGCGCTGTTGTATTAATCATCGGAAAAAAGAATTCCAGAGGAAGCGCAAGTGACTAAATTTTTTGTGCCTATGCTGACTCGGCCCAATAAGGACTTGGGGATAGTTCTTTCCCTGATTCTGCTTCTATTCGCAGAGCAAGCCGCTGCTGCCTTATGTAATGGCGGTGTGACGGTTACGTCTTTCTTAGAAGTTTCTGTCAGCTGTGACGGTGCAAACACAAAAGGTTTAACGCTGGATACCGGCGCCGATGTCCTGATTGATTCCGGCGTGACGGTTTCCAACGATGCGCCTTTCGGTGTCAATGGCCGGGCGGTTGTGGTGTTAGGTAGCGCGACTTCTTCCGCATTGGTCAATAACGGTTCCATTTACACGTTTAATCAATGGGGGTTGTGGGTCCAAGCCGCCGGCAGCGTGGGCGTGGTTAACAATGGGCAAATATCAGGTGTTGTCAGATATGGCATAAGCAACGCCGGAACTATTACCACCTTAACAAACGTTGGGAGCATCACTGGCGGCTTTGGCAGCATCGCTAATTCGGGCAGTATCAATGTGTTTAATAATTTACAAGGCTCGTCGAGCACGCCAGTTAAAGTCGTAATTAACTTACCCCTCAGCTACAACATCATTATCAACAGCCCCACGCAATATGGTCAGCTATTAGGCGCGGGCGCTTCAGGCAGTATGGCTTTCAACGTCTACGGTAATACCGGCACTGCGCCGGTTACAGGGGTGAGCGCGTCGGTGGTGTCAGCGGGAAGATACACCAACGTGCTGCAAGGCTTTACCACCCTATCCAGCGTCACCAGCACCACAGGCTCCTACGGCGGTTACAACTATAGCCTAGTGCCTAATGCCAGCCTCGCCGACGCCTGGGATTTACTTTTCGTCTTGGCGGGGCCATCCGCCATCGATACTCAAGCCTCGCTGCATGCTCTGGCGCCCAGTTTACGCGCTGCTTTCACCGGGCAAGCGCTGGCGACGAACTTCGCAAATATGAACACATACGACTGTAATTTGTTTGATGCTAAGGGCGGCTGCGTATCGCTGGGTGGTCAGCAGACTCAGGTGGATACCCCTAGCGCTACGCTTACTTCCGCGGTATTGGTGGGCGGTTACAAAATCTCACCGACATTACGCGTAGGAGGCTTTTTAAACCAAAGCACAAGAAACAGTACTGTACCCAGTGTGCGCGTTTCCGATGCAACGCCTCTAATGGGGTTATTCGCGGTATGGAATCAGAATGCAAATCACCTGGGCTACCAAGTAAAGATCGCCAATGCCTATCAAGATAAACACGTAAAAACGACGCGTGAGATCGTGGGTACTTCCGAAGCTGGCACAGGAAGTACGAAGCTTAATACGCAAAGCTATGTTGCAGAGTTAAGCTACGCCATGCTTGCCATTACAGATAAAACCTTAGTACGACCTTACGCCGCATTGCGCTATACCCGCATTAAGCAAGAAGGCTATTCCGAAGATGCCTCCATCGCCGCGCCGCTTACCTACGCCGCGCTCGAAGACCGCTCAACGACTGCCCTCATAGGTGTGAAGGTCAACCACAAACTCACAGACAAATTGAATCTAACCGGTAGTGCAGGCATAGAACACGACCTCTCACACCATGTGGATAGCTTAAGCGCGAGCGGCGTGTCAGGACTCAGCAGCGAGAACTTCAACGACACCATCAAGCGTACACGCGTAGTGGCCACGCTCGGCGCTTATTACAGCCCGGTGAAGACGCAAAGAATTGCGGCGGAAATTTACTACCAGCAACTACCTTTCCAAAGCACAGGCTCCGTCACTGCTTACGTGAATTACACAATCGGCTTTTAATCATTAGTTGCACGTGGCGCGCGCATTCCAGTCGCGCAAAATTAGACGAGGCTTAGCATGCCCTTTATGAAATTCTCACAGCTGCCGCGCCGCGAGTTGGCCCAGCGTGAGCAAAGCCTGATCAATCTTGGCTGACCACGGATAGCCCGCGCTCAAGCGCAGGCAATTCTTATACGTATTCTTAGACGCCGAAAACATAGGCCCCGGCAGGAAACCAATGTTAGCCGCCAAGGCATCGCGATGCAGGCGCAAGGCGTCACACTTCGCCGGCAACTCCCCCCACAAAATAAATCCGCCTTGCGGTCGTGTGAGGCGAGTGCCGGCGGGGAAATATTCCGCCACCGCCGAACTCATGCGTTGCACTTGCTGAGCGAAGGTTTTACGCAAGGTGCGCAGATGTCGTTCATAACCCCCGCTTTCTAAGTACTCCGCGATCACCATTTGCAAGATCTCCGGCGTGGCCACGCTGTTGATGAATTTCACCATTTCCACTTGCGCCCGAAACCGTCCCGGCGCTACCCAGCCCACACGAAAACCCGGCGCTAAGGCTTTGGTGAAAGACGAACACAGCATCACGATGCCGTCTTTATCGTAGGCTTTGGCGGCACTGGGTCGCGCCGTGGCGTAATGCAAATCGCCGTAGACATCATCTTCTATCAAGGGAATATTGCGCTCGCTCAATAGCGCTACCAAGCGCGCTTTGTTTTCATCCGGCATGATGCTGCCGAGGGGATTGCTGACATTCGCCATGACCACACAGGCTTTGACAGCGCGCTTGCGCGTCGCGAGTTCCAAGGCTTCCAAAGAGATGCCGTCGCGCGGGTGGGTAGGAATCTCCAGCGCTTTCATGCCTAGGCTTTCTATGATTTGCAGTAGCCCGTAATACGTCGGCGACTCCAAAGCGATGGTGTCGCCCGCTTTGGCGACGGCGCGCAAACAGATGTTCAAAGCCTCCATACAACCATTGGTGATGATGATATCGTCGCTGCGCAAACGACAACCGCTGGCCACCGCGCGCCGCGCAATTTGTCGCCGCAATTTTTCATTGCCGGGTGGAAAACTGTAAGTCGTTAAGGTGTTGAGGTGCCGCGCCGCGAGCGAAGACAAAATCCGGCGCAACTTCGCTGCGGGCAATAAATCAGGGCTGGGACAAGCCTCCCCTAAAGGCACCATACCCGGCTGCTTGCGCGCCGCCAATGTCGTGGCCACCATCGCACTCACACCCACCAAGCAAGGCGCGGTCGAGGGTTTAGAAACCTTAGGCTCGGGGGCTAACTGCGTATGCACGGCGCGCACGTAATAACCCGACTGCGGCCGCGCTTCAATCACACCGTTGTTTTCCAAGACGCTATAAGCTTGCAACACCGTAGAAATGCTCACGCGCTTTTGCGCGCTCAATTGCCGCACCGAGGGGACGCGCTCACCCGGACGCAAAATGCCCTCACGCACCATGGCCGCGAGATCTTGCGCGAGAGTTTCGTATAACGCTGTGCTGGTTTGAATAGGCATGTCACATCATCGCTAAAAGCGGCGCGAAAAAGCAGATACAGCGCCGCGAGGTTTCGACCAGTACAGTTTAATTAAAACTAAACTGTTATGGGTACAAAAATTCGAAGCTGGCACTGTACTCATCGCGCGCGCTCCATAAAAATGGGCGCATGATTTTTACTAGCCCCAATGCTGCATTGCAACTCAAGGTAACGCAAACCCTCAGTGTGCGTGGAGGCCAAGGTGCGCGCGTGTTTTGCTCGCAAGGTGTCGTATGGCTGACGCAAGAAGGCGATAGCCGGGATATTTTTTTAAGTCCGAGCGAGGAATGGGTGATAGAGAAAAATGGACTGGTTTTGATTCAGGCTTTGGAAGAGGCGGCGATACAAGTTTTATCGCACAACGCTCGCTCAGTGGCACTCGCTCGATCACCTCGCCACATAGGTGAGTTGGGCGTATCAATTTAATACTCGGTTTCCGACTAGGGCTGGCTGGGGAACTCCGAACCAAGTTGAGCGGCCGACCCTTACTCGGCCATTGCAGCCGTTGGCGTTCTGGGCAATCCAGGTCTGCTATGCGCTGCACAGCAGTCGTTGATCCCCGGGCGCTGGATGAGGGGGCGTGAGAACGTGGTGGGCTACACGAGCCTCGATCTGCTCGCCTAGCCGTGCGGACGCCATCTAGGCACCTATTCAATCTTCGATGTGTCAACAAAGCCGTTCACGTACTTCCGCCGCTGATGATTTCCCGAAACAAATCCTGCCAATTGCCAGTCTCGCCGCCATAGACGGCTTTCTTTATCCGAGCCAAGTCGGTCGCTAGAACAATGCAGGCTACGCGCCCATCCTTCTTGCCTTCCACCATTTCAATTATTCGGCGGCACATGTCTTGATGGTCGCCTTTCTCATAACTCAGCTTAGTTAAGCGTGCGTACTGATCGTCGTTCATGACCATAAGGCTCGGCATTGCACTCTGCGGTGGCCTGTTAGTGACCATCTCCATTTTGGTACCGCTGAAGCTTAGGTCCAGATTTCCCTCGGCATCCTTCGGGACGATGGTCTGTATGTGCGCGATTCCGTGGAGCTTGTGATGGACATACTTTGAAGGCATACCCATAGAAATGCTGCCATCGAACCATTCGTGCGGGAACTGATAAATCAAGGCCTTCCAAACGAGGTTGCCCAAGATATCAACAATGTGCTTTTGCTCCTCGGGCTGGTCACCCTCGATTTCCTTCATCGTCCTTCCGTGCATGAGTCCATTTCGCGTTTTGTCTAGACGCCTGAACATTGCGTCATCGCATTCCTTGTCCACGGTGGTCAACAACGCTTGAATTGCCTGTTTCTGATAGCGCTTGTGCACAGGGTGTGTGTCGCAAGATTCACAGAACAAGTGGGAGTTGCAGTGAGGGCAATTGCTCGGCACTTTCTCTTCCCCCTTTTGAAACTCAGCAATGATTTCCAGCGCAAACCAGAAGTATTGAAATTGATCGCGGGGCACCACCGCGTTGATACCTAAGCGATACCAACGCAT
>CAZKHT010000212.1:0-4927 GCA_964552595.1 uncultured Burkholderiales bacterium | reverse complement strand
CAGATCTTCTACGCCGGCAATTTGTTTCGGATTGTCCCTCGCGACCAGCAAGACCACACCGCGGCTGCGCATGAAAGGCTGATGCCGCAACATGCGTTGTTCGCCGACTAATTGGTCCAGCACCGGCGGTGGGCCGATAAAGACATGCGGTGCCAGCGTCAACCTCAGATTCCCAATATCCAGACACCCCGCGCGCAACATTTGCAAAGCAACGCGCGGCGGCGTAGTGGTATAGAACACATCGTCCAATTCGGGATGCTGGTCCAGGAAAGCCCGCAGGGTGTCTTGCAAAGCCATATGGTGATTGCCATCCGAGAACACCACCAAGGGCGCGCGCAAAGGATCGCCATGAAAATCCAAACACACATTGGAGCGCGCTTGTATGAAGCGCGGCTCGCTGCGTACAGCAGGACGCGCGGCTTCATCTGGCCAATTTAATTCCATGCTTGCGTATTTAAGTGAAGGTAATAAAAAGCGCCGAGGTCCATACCTTGGCATCATCCACTTGCCGCCCGAAAAAATAAACCGGTCTATGGCCATGCGGGCCGTTGCTGGGATCGATTTTCAGGCTGCCGCTGACCTCGCGCGGCGCCGGCGTATCGCTCATGCGCTCCATCCCTAAAAACATTTCCACCCCGGGCAAATCCTTGCGCAGACGTGCCGCCTCGAGTAATTCCGCGCCCGTCATTTCCCATTCGAAAGTCGGGCAGTGAACGAAAGGATTACCCTTGAGCGGATCACCGACTTTGACATAACCGTCTATGGTGCCTTGCACGCGTATTTTCGCAGTCTGCAGATGCGACACATCGATCTCGATGGCGTCCACATCGCCGTAAGTATCGCTGCGAAAGCCTATAGTCGTCGCCGATTCGCGCCAGCAAGTTTCTTCCCTATGCTCGAACCCCAGGCCCTGAAAATCGTTGATCACCGCATTGGTAATGGTGATCGTGCCTTTCCAAATGGCCCAACGATAGCGGTCTTTGACCCGAGCGCCGCCCCAACGAAAGCGAATTTTGCGCTCGGAATAACCGAGCTCTTGTTGTAAATCGCGGCGCCAGATTTCGCCCCTGTGATCCAGCGCGACAATTTCATCCCAACCTGCTTCGCCTAGGAAACGATACTGAATCTCGGCGGCGCCGCTGTGATTGAATTCATCGCCCATGATGTATTCGCCACAGCGGGCGAACACGAAGGTGCGCTCTCCGGTGGAAGCAAAAGTATGCCGCGCGCGCAAGCTCGTCGCGATATCCTTGCGCGTGAGCTTAGGCGAGATAACCCCGCACATGCCGCCCTTGGTGCCGAACACGGCGGTTCCCGGAACGCCGCCGCCGCAACGGCCTCTGTGTTCATCACCCGCCATGGAAGCGCCGATTTTATAGCCGCGCTCCATGGCCTCTTGATATAGCCAACCGAAGTGGCCCCAGCTGGAACCGATTTCGATTAAGCGCTCCAGCTTCGGATAATGCCAATCCAAAATGCAGCGCCGTCCGCCCACATGTGGAATCAGTAAATGTCCCTCGGGGTCCTTGGCATACGCCGCCCACAGCTCCTCCAGCGGCCATGCGCCGGGCTCCACGCTACCGCCTTTGGTATCTTCATTCCAATCGACGGAGCGCACATGCTCGCCGGTTTTCAGAAACGGAAATTCGGGATCGTGATCATGCAAGAACACCACATTATGATCACCGCCGGCGCAGGAGCTGCCGCACCATTCGGTGCCGGGATAGGCGACGAAGCGGCCTTCCTCGGTAATCTCGCGTATCAACTCCACGGTTTTATTCCAGCGTTCGGTGGTGATATTGAAATCGTTGTGGGCGAAGGCCAGCACATCCAGGCCGGTGACGTCGCGGCCATAAGTGAGGTTATAAGTGGTGGAATTGGTGCCTATGGTGTCTTCCGAATGCACATGCAAATCGCAGTAATACACGCGGGGCGCGCCCAGGGCTTTGTCGATCGTGACGTAAAAGGTTTGCGGCTTCACCCAGGGATGTTCGGGCATGCGCCCCGTGATGGCGAGTTCGCCCTCTTCTTGCGTGGGCAGGTCTTCCAGTAATAGCACCGCCCAACTTTTATCGGCCAGTCGGGCGGTTTTTTCGTAGACAAATTTGCCGTTCAAAGTGGCATGGATCAGCACCGTATCGGGCCTGTCACGGCAAGTGTTACCCCACTCGTCTTCGCTGCGCAGTCGCAGCGGAAATTTTTCGCCGCCGCGCACGATGCGCGACCCAGCCCACTGCAATTGCGCCGGCACGCCGGGCACAATTTGTATCACCAAGTCCTTACCGACTGCGGCGAAACGCGAAGTTCACAGGGGATCGACATGACAGCGGGTTTTGAAATTTTCTTCGGCGAAAGTTTGCACGCGGGTGCCGGCGCCACCAAAGCGCCTATCGCCCAAGCGAATAATGATGTGATCGCCAGCTTTCAGATAGCCATCGAAGGTATCGACGATGACGGCTTTTTGGAAAGGCCGTTCATGGCCTTTCTGATCGAAACGCACGCTGAGTTTTTGCACCGTGGCCGGACTCTGCCCGGGCAAGGTCGGGCTGGCGTGATACTCCGCCGAAATAAAATTCGCGCCCGACGGATCGGTATTTTGAAACAGCGCCCAGTCCGAATAAAAACGAAAGGTCGCTTTAAACCAAGAACCATCGGCCATGCCCGATGCGCCCAGCGTGTAATCGATCACGATTTCCTGCCAGGAACCGGCGATCAAGGTTTCCACATTGCAACTCACCGATCCTAAAAACGGCATGTCTTTGGTGATGGCATATAAACCCGGCGGCGCAATATAATCGCCCAAGGTTTTTTTCAATTCTTCTGCACTCATCTTCTTCATTGCAAATTCCTATTCAATTACTGGAGTGGAAAGCCGGCACCCGCGCATCCGAGGACAGGCTGGCGCCGCGTTTTATAGTGTTTTAAAAGGCCAGGGCGCACTGGGGTCCCACACTGGTATGCCCATGAAGGCATACCAGGGCGCCATGATCAAAATGCCGTAAGCAATGGCAATGACCACCGAGACCCAGCCGACTTTGGCGTAATCCGTCATGCTAAAAGTGCCGCTGCTATAGGCGATGACGGCGGCCGTGATTTGCGTGGGTAAGATGTAGGCGAAGGTATCGGTGTCGGACACCAACATGGTGAAAGCCACGGGATGCAAACCCAGCTTAGGCGCAAGCGCGATCAAAATCGGCGCCAACATGGTAATGGCCGCGACATTGGACAACATGCCCAAGCGTATGAGATGGGTACCCGCCATGAGGATGAGCAATATCATCCACCACGGATGGCCGGCGGCCAGCGGAAGAATCAAATCCGATAACCATTGCCCCAAGCCCGATTTACCCATGGCTTCGGACATGGACCGCGACCCAGCCAGCAGCAGAAAAGTGCCCCAGATCGTGCGGTCTTGCACTTCTTTCCATTTGAAGCCGAACAAACCCGGTAAAAATAAAATCGATAAACCGATGAGCGCGGAATTGTGCGATTTAATTTTGTGCCAATCTTCGGTCACCCACATCACCGCGATGAAAGCGAACACAGCCAGTATCAGCCATTCCGTTTGACTGGTCTTAGGCAGCTCACGGTATTGGGTTTGCACGCTTTCGAAGCCGCCGCGTATGCCGACATGCCGCGTCTTGAAATAACGTTGCACCCACCATTGTGTCAGCACGAACATGCCCAGATAAGGCCATTGCAATTTAAACCAGTCGAAGTAAGACAAATTCAGCGCGAGCTCAGACTCGAATAAGCCGACTAAGACCAAGTTAGGCAAGTGCGCGGTCATGATGCACATGCCGCTAATCATGGAGCCATAGACCAGGGTCTGGATCACGATGGCTTTTTTGCCGTTGCGCTCTTCCGGTGTGTCGCCAAATAAATGGGTGATGCCGTTCACCACCGGCAATAAAGTCGCGGCGCGTGCATTCGCGGCGGGGATGATGAAAGACAAAAGCACATTGGCGCCGAACAGCGCCCAGATCACGCCATTCACCGTTTTAACTTTGACCTTATGTAGCAGGCTGAGCGCGATACGCCGGTCTAAGCCCGCCGCTTGCATAATCGCGGCGAATAGAAACGCGGCCAAGCACAGAAACACGACAGGCGTGGTGAAGCCACTGGCGGCCTGGGGAAATTTTCCGACCGCGCCGCCCAATACCAGCAACATGGGAATCAACAATCCCGTCACGCCCACCGGAATCGCCTCGAAGATCCACATCACGCAGGCCCAAACCACCACCGCCAGCGTCGCTTTACCCGCGAGCGTTAAACCCTCGGGCGTGGGCATGACCCATAAGATAAAGAAAAACAAAATCCAGGCGAGAAAAAACCCGATGAGTGCTTTGGTCGGGGCGCGTCCCGAGCTTTCTATATTGTCGCGAAAGCGTGCAAAAAAACCGGTGCGGCGCACGACTGAACCTTGGCTTATATCTTCCATGATGAATTCCTCGCTTCCGGGATGATTACAGCGCGGCTACCGTCAAACTCACGAGTAAAACCCCGATTACCTGTGAGCCGTCTTTCACCGGCGCTGCAATTTGCACGCTTTCAATATTGGTGCTTGGATCGGCTTTGGTGTCTCCCTGCTGCCAGAGTTTACCTTCGAAGGCCTCATCGAAATTCGGCTTGCCCTTGCCTATATAAATCGCCGGCATAGAAGTAAAAGCCACGCGCTGGCTCTTATTGCCGGAGAGCACGATTTTGTTAATGGCCTTGCTATCCGCATTCAGCCATTGGGTGAGTTTTTTTCCAGCGGCGTTGTGCTCGAAGGCCTGTATGCTGGGATCGCTGTCTTTGATTTCCCGCCATTTGGCATTGCCCATGCCGGGGATAGGTCCCGCGATATTCGCTTCTTTCACCGCGGCGACGATTACCGGGTCGGCGGCCCATACCGCCGCTTGCTTTTTATACTCGTCAATTTTCT
>CAZKHT010000211.1:0-4943 GCA_964552595.1 uncultured Burkholderiales bacterium | reverse complement strand
TGAATAGCCACCAAGCGACCCATGGGGTCACCAGATAAAGCTGGGTGAGTAAATACGTCAGCGGCCGGCGCCAATCCAGTTGCGCATCACCGTGGCGGTTATACACATTGAACATAATATTCGCCCAGCAATGCGTGTAATTCCAATACAGGTTTAGCGCAATAAACGGCAGCGTCGCCAGCATAAACCAGAAAAAGCCACGGCTATGCGCACGCGCTTTTGTGGTGCTTAACCAGTACAACACAATGGCGAAGCCCAAAAGCGCGGCAAAATATTTCGACAGAAAGGCCAGACCAAAAGCGGCCCCAGCGGCAAGGAAGAGATGCGTTTTGCCCGTTTGCAGCGCGCGGGCTAACAGCCAAACGCAAACAAAACTAAAAATGATCAGACCGGCGTCGGTGGTGATCAGCACGCCTATGAGATTGATGGGCGCGCACCAATACAGCAAAGCCACCCAGGCCGCTTTTTCGGCATCGCTCTCGCGCAGCAAGCGATATAAACCCCAGCCTATAAAACTGGTGAACAACACTATCGGCAGCCGCAGTATCCACTCCGTGTGACCGAGATGCAGCATGAACCACAACAACCACCCCACCATGGGCGGGTGGTCGTAGTAACCAAAATCGAGGCGCTGGCCCCAAATAAAAAAATAGGCTTCGTCCCCGGAGAAAGGTAGCACCGCCGCGAGTATGAGCTTCACGACGAGCGTAAAAATAAATACCGGTAAGAGATAGTCGCGCGCGCTACGCTTCACTGCGCATTCTCCTGCACCCGATACAAGGCAAAAGCTTCGGATTTATCGCCGGGGCGACTGCCTTGCCAATATTTTTGCCAGCCTGCCCCCGGTCGCGCATCGGCATGCTGGGGATTGGTCTGCAATAAAAACACATCACAACCGTAAGCATCGAATTCGCCGCGCTCCGCGCGCTGGGTGAGGATATCGCCGTAGTAATACAGCAAACCGCGCTGTGCTTCTCCCAATCCCGCGCTGCCTATGCAATCGTATTCCGCGGGCAACTGCCGTTTGACTTCCGCAACCAAACCCGCGTAACTGCGCCCATGATTCAGCCAGGGCAAGAGTAGCGTGGCCGCCAAACCCCACATCAGCGTGATCCCCGCAGCCCAATGAAATACCGCGCGCCGACCGGAACGAAAAGAGCGGCGCAAGGGCAAGAACCATAAGGTCGTTAATAACACCGCGACTAAAAACGCGAGCACAAAAAAGCGTGGCTCATACCCCGGCTGGAATTTTAAGATGTGTTGGTAGAAACGTTGCGGGTGGCCGGTCATTAAGGTCAACCAGACCAACCAAATAAATATCGATGCCAAACCAAAAGTCATGATGCCAAACCAACCCAAGGCATTGGCCGCGCCTCGGCGCAGCGTTTCCGCCCCGGGCACGGCAAGCAGAGTAAGTGGTAGCAATACCGGCAACATGTGGATATCGCGGGTCTCGGCGTTCAAGCTGGTGAAGGCGAAAGTGATGAGAAAAAATATCAAGGGCAATTGCAAACCGGCTTCTTGCCATAATTTTTTTCGGTAGCCCCACACCGTCCACACCGCGATAGGCAGCACCGGCCAGGCGAACCAAGGCAACAAGCGCAAAAAATAATTCAGCTCGCTGCGTGCATACGTCGTGGAAAATTTTGCGACCAGGGGCAGATTTTCGACCCGCCACCAACTGAAAAAACTATCGCGGGCATAAGCATGCAAGAGCCACGGCCAGATCACAAAAAAGGGCAGCGCCACCAGTAAACCTAGGCTCACTGATCGCAGATAAGACCAGCGACGCCAAGGCGGAAACAGGGGCAGCAAGAGCACCGTCAACAACACCACCACGACCGGTACTAAGCCACGCGCTAGAAACACCACGCCCCAGCCTAATCCTATCACTAGAGCGCCCGTGGTAGCGCGCCGTAAGCTCAAGGCCAAACCCCAGAGCACCCAGGCATAGCCCGCGAGCAAAGCGCTATCCGTCACCATCTCATGCGCGTGCACCAGCAATCCCACACAGCCGATGAAAAGCGCGACGGCTAAGCGCGGCATGGTAGGACCGAACAACTCGCGCGCGGCCTTGGCCACGCCGAGCAGAGCAAGGCCTATATATAAACCGCTGGCAAGACGCGCGGCGTCAAACGGGGACAAGCCCCAAGCCAAGGCTTTGATCAAGACGGCGGCGGTCCAATAATACAAAGGGCCAAAACTTAGATAAGGTTCGCCGGCGAGCGTAGGGATCAGCCAGTCACCCGAGCGCAGCATGTGCACGATGATGCCGAAGGTGATTCCTTCTTGCGGCTTCCACGGATCGTGACCTATCAATCCCGGCAGCAGCCATGCTCCGCAGAGCAAGAATAACAAGGCCAGTTTGCGTCCCGATTCGCCGGCCGAGACCCCGGTAAGAGGCGCAAGCCGCATCAAGAAACGCCGGCGGCCGCCGTCACCGCTGCCGGCACCCGCTCGATTAATCGCGGATCGAAGGGTTTAGGCAAAATATAATCGCGGCCAAATACCAAGGATTGCAAACCATAGGCGCCCAGCACCGTGTGTGGCACGTCTTCCTTGGCCAAGGCGGCGATGGCTTGCACCGCGGCGAGCAACATCGGCCGCGTAATGCGCTGAGCACGCGCATCCAAGGCGCCGCGAAAAATATAAGGGAAGCCCAGGACATTGTTCACTTGATTGGGATAATCGCTGCGGCCAGTCGCCATAATTAAATCGTCGCGCGCCGCATGCGCCGCATCCGGGCGTATTTCCGGATCGGGATTGGCGAGCGCGAATACGACCGGCTTAAGTGCCATGCTTTGCAGCATGGCGGGGGTAACTAAATTCGGTCCCGACACACCTATAAACACATCGGCACCGCGCATGGCCTCGCTTAAGGTGCGTAATGGCGTAGCGAGTGCGAACTGCTGCTTATAGCGATTAAGATCCGCACGCTCGCTGTGCACCACGCCTTTGCTGTCCACCACGATGATATTGTCGCGGCGCGCGCCCATGGCGATCAGCAATTCCAAGGACGCCAAGCCCGCCGCGCCGGCGCCTAAACACACTAATTTCGCCTGGCTTAATTGCTTGCCTTGCACTTCCAACGCGTTCAACAGCCCGGCACAAATAATTACCGCGGTGCCATGCTGATCATCATGAAACACCGGAATATCCAGGCGGGCCGAGAGCGCTTGCTCGATTTCAAAACAATGCGGCGCGGCGATATCTTCTAAATTAATGCCGCCGAATGTAGGCGAAATCGCCACCACGGTTTCTATGAATTGCGCGGGGCTGGTGGCGGCGACTTCGATATCGAAAACATCGATGCCTGCGAAGCGTTTAAACAAAACTGCCTTGCCTTCCATCACCGGCTTGGACGCCAGCGGGCCGAGATTACCCAAGCCCAGAATCGCGCTGCCATCGGTGATGACCGCGACCAGATTGCCTTTATTGGTGTAGCGATAGGCATTCTCCGCATCGCGCGCAATTTCGCGCACCGGTTCCGCCACGCCGGGGCTGTAGGCCAAGCTCAAATCGGCGGCGCTGGCGCAAGGCTTACTCGCCTCTACCGATAATTTTCCAGGCGTGGGGAATTGATGATAAGCGAGCGCGGCTTGGCGTTTTTGTTCGGCATCGGAATTCGTATCGTGGCTCATGTCTCGCTTAGCGCCTGGCGGCAGATAAAAGGGCAGGCTATTTTAGCCGCCACCGCTCATGACCGCCAGCGCGCAAATCCACCTTGCATGGCTTGCGCGCGCCTTACTGCTTCATCTTGGCTTGCACCTCGGAGTGCGCCATAGCACAATGTTTTCCCTTACCCATGGCCCTGCGATGAACGACGATCAACTCCTACGCTATAGCCGGCATGTGCTATTAGATGAAATCGGCATCGAAGGCCAAGAAAAAATCTTAGCCTCGCGGGCGCTACTAATAGGCGCCGGTGGTTTGGGCTCGCCTATCGCCCTTTATCTCGCAGCGGCCGGCGTGGGCGAATTACACATCTGCGATAGCGATGTGGTGGAATTAAGCAATCTGCAAAGGCAAATTGCGCACGGCATGCAGGCCCTAGGCAAGAATAAAGCCGAGTCGGCTGTCGCCTCCGCCTCCGCTTTGAATCCGACGATACAGTTCATGCCCTTGGCGCAAAGGGCCAGCGAAAACCTGCTGCAGGAATGGGTGGCGCAAGCCGATGTGGTCATAGATGCAACGGATAATTTTGCGACCCGGCATGCGATTAATCGCGCTTGCGTGAAGGCGCGCAAGCCTTTGGTTTCAGGTGCTGCGGTGCGCTTCGATGGCCAGATTACGGTATTCGATAAACGCAAGCCGGAGGCCGCTTGCTATCACTGCTTGTTTGCCGAGTCTGGTGCGGCGGACGAAATGCGCTGCGCGGAAAATGGGGTGTTCTCGCCTTTAGTGGGCATCATAGGTTGCACCCAGGCTGCTGAAGCATTGAAAATTTTAGCGGGTTGCGGAACAAGCTTGGACGGAAAACTGCTGCTATTAAACGCCTTGAGCATGGAATGGCGCAGCGTGCGTATACCTCGGGACCCGGGCTGTCTCGTATGCGGGACCGAAGCGCTCGCCGCGCGTGTATGAAAGCGCAGCTTTACGAATCGCCCGCGTAGCCTTAGTTAAATCAAACTTGTTTACACCAAACCGGCGGCACGCGCGCTGCTTGCGGTGAAAAATACGATCACCGCTGCGACTAAAAAAACCGATAAGACGGTGGAAGGTTTGATGGTGACGGCTTTTACTTTCATGCTGTTCTCCAGTTCTAGCGCTTAGTTTGGACGCGCGCAAAGTTGCGAGCCTCGTCCTATTCTCTAACGGTGAGCGCCGGCTTAACTTTAGGCGCTGACACCGACGGTTCTTGGCAACGGCTGCTATTGAATGTTGGGGAGGCTTTAAGCGGGAATCAGAAAGACTTTCTGCGCTTCAAAGTGTTCCAGGGGGGC
>CAZKHT010000210.1:2686-4973 GCA_964552595.1 uncultured Burkholderiales bacterium | reverse complement strand
CAAGTGTTGGGCTATTTGGCGAAACAGCATAGCCGCGCGGATTTTTATCGCGCGGTGGAGTTAGTTCGTGCCGCGGGCATAGACCTTGCCCCGACCTGGGTGGCTTTTCATCCATGGTCCACGCTGGAAAGCTATTTGGATTTGCTTAAGAGCTTGGTGGACTTAAAGCTGGTGCTGGCGGTGCCGCCGATCCAGTTGGCGATACGCCTATTGATACCCAGCGGCTCAAAATTACTCGAATTGCCCGGCTTCACGGATTTAATCGGCGACTTCGATGAAAAATTACTGGGCTATCCCTGGCGCAATCCCGACCCACGGGTTGATGCCTTGCAACAAGAAATCCAAACGTATCTCGCGCAAACCGAAGAAAGCAGCAAGAGCCGCGCCGAAATGTTCACCCATATTTGGGACCTCGCCCACGCGGCCGTGGGGCGGGCCGCGCCCTCTTTGGCGCGGCGCGATTTGGGCAGGGCGATCCCGCATATGTCCGAACCTTGGTATTGCTGCGCCGAACCCACGGACGCGCAACTCGAAAGTTTTTAATGCGCCGTCGCGTGCTTTTGTTACTGCCGGTGGCGAGTTATCGCAACGAGGATTTTTTAGCCGCCGCCCGTGCCTTGGATGTGGAAGTCATCACGGTGGCCGATTATTGTCCTCAGCTCGCGCCCGGCTGGGGGATGGATAGATTATCGGCGGTGCATTTCGATCAACCGCAGGCCGCTTTGGCGGTCATCAGTGCCCACCTCAACGCCGCGCCCGATGCGGTTTTAGCGGTGGACGATCACGGCCTGGAACTGGCTGCCTTGCTGCGCGAGCATTATGGCTTGCCGGGAAATTCCCTGGCATCGATCCAAGTTACGCGCGATAAATTGGCTTTTCGAAACTTATTGCGCGAGCACGGTTTTCTTTGCCCCGCTTTTCACCACCTGCGCGCGAAGGACGATTTGAGCGTCTGGGCCAGGCGCTTGATTTATCCCGTGGTAGTGAAGCCGCGACGTTTGTCCGCCAGCCGTGGCGTGGTGCGTGCCGATAGTGCACAAGAATTTATCAAGGCAGCGCGCTGGGTGCGTGGCATACAAGCGCGCGCCGATAGAGACTCCGAGCGCTTAGGCTTGATCGCAGAAGCCTTTATTCCAGGCCGCGAATATGCTTTGGAAGGCATCTTGAATCAGGGCGAATTGCGGGTCTTGGCCTTATTCGATAAACCCGATCCCTTGGACGGACCGTATTTCGAGGAAACCCTCTATCTCGCCCCCACGCATTTACCCACGGAAACGAAAAATGAAATCGTCCGCCAAATTGCGAGAGTCTGTGCCGCTGCCGGAATAAACACCGGTCCCATACACGCCGAGATGCGGATTAACAACCAAGGCATCTGGTTGTTGGAAATCGCCGCGCGTGCCATAGGCGGTTTATGCGGCCGTATCTTGCGTCACGCCTTGGGCACGAGCTTAGAGGAATTGATCTTGCGTCAGGCATTGGGCGAGGCGCTGCCACTAGCGCGTAGCAGCGAGGCCGTAGGCGTGATGATGATACCCATCCCCAAGCGCGGTATTTTTTTAGGCGCGCGCGGTTTGGATGCCGCGCGTGGCCTTCCCTGCATTACCGATATTCAAATAACGGTGGAACCCGGGATGCTGATTTTACCGGTGCCCGAAGGGGCAAGTTATTTAGGGTTTATTTTTGCCGCCGCGGCACGCACCGCCGATGTCGAACAGGCTTTGCGCGCGGCGCATCGCGCGCTGGATTTTGAAATTCAAACGGAAGTGCCTCTGGCTCGCGCCCATGCCCATCCCTAGTTAAGAAAAAAGCGCTTATTTGCTACAAGGATTTTTTCCCACGCCCATGATCGCCCGATCAAAACTACAAAATCATCTCGGCCTAGCCTCTTAGATGTGTGATCTGGCGTACTGAATTCACAACCGTTTCTTGTTATTTTGCGTCAGGACTTAAGTGCCTTGGCGGGCTTTCATTTCAAGCGTTGTGAGGAATCCGATATGTCAACAAAACCCTTTGCACGATTGTTCATAGTCGGTGTGTTGTTGACCAGCGGCGTAGGCGCAGCTTACGCCACGGCATTTACCGGAACCTTGTATTACACCGTTTATTCCGGCGGCCAAAATGTGTGGAATGTCTCCTACAGTTACGATGACTCCAGCCGCGTTTTCAGCTTGGGTACGCCTAACAATATTGCCTCCATACCGGGTGCGGATGGCGTCGTTTTTGCACCCAGCTGCAATCTCCTCATCGGCGGCCAAAATACAAGGAATGTGTACGATCTAAATGC
>CAZKHT010000210.1:0-2676 GCA_964552595.1 uncultured Burkholderiales bacterium | reverse complement strand
CGGCGCGGCAGCACACCAGTGATTTCGGCCGCAGGTTGCATACGCTAAGCCTACCCCTAGGGTCGGGTGTTTCAACCACGGGTATCTCGGGCGACGATACCGGGCTTACGCAAATCGCGTTTGGAAATAATGGCGCGGTTTTTTACGTGAACGGTACCCCTAATGGTTATGGCAACGTGGGCCTGGTGAATTTGGCCACGGGTATGAGCACTCGCCTTTACAGCCATGTGCAAGCCGCGCATGGGCTGATTTTTGATCCGTTTACGGAATTGATTACCTTGTTCGGCGCGGGCAACACCGGCACCTTAAACGCCAGCGACGGCAGCGGGCTTAAAACCAGCGGAAATATTTTTAAGGTGGATGATTTCGATCAAGGTGCCGTCGATGGCAAGGGACACGCACTCATCGCCGGCGGCAATTCCATTACCTTCGTCGACTACAGCCTATCGCGCGATATCACCCGACCCGACTTCACCACCAGCATAGGCGGGTTTATCAATATCGACGACCTGGCACCCTTGATTGGGGCCGGCTCAAATCCCATACCGCCGGCGATACCGGAACCCGGCACACTCGCCTTGCTGGGTTTAGGTTTTGTTGGATTGCATTGGTCCAAGCGCCGCAAGGCGGAGAGAAACGCTTAGTTGGCGAGCTCTAGTTCCGTCAAGGTCTATGAATGACAGAGGTCGATAGTCGAGTCTAAATCCGTATAACCCGAATCGCCGCAGGGAGGTCGTCGCCAATGATGGGAAACGACGGCATGAAATCCGAAAACGCGTTCAGTCGCCGCCGCGTGAGAATCAAGTGAAACACGTAGCGCTTAGTCTTCCGCAGAAATTCCGACTTCTTTCTTCTTTCTAACCACGCTCCCTTAGCTTTAAAAAAACGCGAGGTGCTTGCAATCTCCTTGCAATACACGCTTGCTATGTTGCATCCCTCGCTCAGGCGATTTGAATTTTCATACTCATTTAAAAAGGATAAAACATGGCCCTGCCACAAAATCTGGGTATTGCCCTTGCTTTCGCTTCCGCTTCCTGCACCGCTTTTGCACACGGCCCCGATCTAACTGGGGTTGCCGCGAATCCCAAGGTGACAGGTCACGCCGCGGCAACCTTCCTATCGCCGGAACTGACACAGATCGAACATGCGCGCGGCGCGATGCCTTTGGAAAACCCTAGTGGTGTTTTTGCCTATTATGGCTATAACAATGACGGTCCTATGCTCCCCGCACCCGGCGCAGTGCAAGCGCCTGGTGCCAATGTAGAGGCGACAAAAACCGAGCCGGACAAAAATGTTTATTTGATTTTGGCTAATCAGCACGGCGGTGATACGCGTTACGACTATGGCAAGCGATTTTTGTTTCAAGGTCACGAGTCGGGCTTCAAAGATCCTGGCACGGGACAAAAAATGGGCTACGTTACCCGGATCAATTTAGACGCTGATGGGGCACATCGTGTGACGTTGCTTGCTAGCCAAGATATGCAAGGCAAGTCGCTGCCAGTGTTCGACGGCATCACATGGAATCCGCAGGCGCAACGCCTTCTGCTCACCGCTGAAAATGGTAAAGCGGGTGGGGTATGGGAAGCGACAGTCGACTATCCCTCAGTCGTGAAAGACTTGTCGGGCAGCATGGGGCGCGGCGGCTACGAAGGCATACAAACCGATAGCGCGGGCAATGTATGGATAGTCGAAGATGCGGGCGGCGCGTCCGGAAAGGTGAACAAAAACGCGAAGCAAGCCAACAGTTTTGTTTACCGCTTTGTTCCCAAGGATAAGCACGACCTGACGCAAGGTGGAAAATTGCAGGCCTTGCAGGTGATGTCTTTAGCAACGCCAGGTCAGCCCATTGCGTTTCACGCCGGCCAAGCCGACGCTGATATTTTGTCCGCCGATATGCGCGACTTGCATACCTACGGTAAGGTTTTCGATACGCGCTGGGTAACCTTGCATGACACTGCGACAGACGGCGACGTACCCTTCGATGCAAATGCACTGGCGAAAGCAAAATTCGCTACACCGTTTAAGCGTCCTGAAAATGGTGTGTTCCGCCCTGAATCCCATTTCCGGGAATATTACTTTGACGAAACGGGGGATACGAATTTGCTGACTGAAGCGGGTAGCGCATACGGCGGCTTTGGCGCGGTCCAAAAACTGACTCAGGGCTCACCCAGCGCCGATACCGGAAAATTAAGCTTATTTTATTTGGGTGACGCAGCGCATTCAGGGTTTGATAACGTCACGTTTTGGAGCCGCGATGAAATCGTCTTCGTCGAGGACGCGGGAGATAAGTTGCATAGCCAGCGCAACGCTCTAGACTCGGGTTATTTATTCGATGTACGTAAAAATTACGCCGAGCCCACAAATCAGCCCTTGCGCTTTTTGGCTCAAGGCCGCGACGCCTCGGCGACGGTGGACTCGGATTTATCGGCTTCTAGCAGCAATGGCTTTCAAAATGATGGCGACAACGAAATTACAGGTTTTCACGTTTCGGATGGTGATGCCAGTGTGGACGGCTTACTGGGCGCGAAATCTCCCCACCTTTTCCGTGATGGCTGGCGCGCTTTTTACACGCAGCAGCATGGCGATAACATTACCTATGAGATATTACGGGCAAAAAAGCCCCATGCCCGCGAGCGCGGCGACCTAAACGATAAAGAGTAGAGTTTGTTTTTCTAT
>CAZKHT010000209.1:0-5001 GCA_964552595.1 uncultured Burkholderiales bacterium | reverse complement strand
GAAGGTCAACAGGACTCAGTGTGTAACTTGTACCAACAGAGTGCCAAACTCAAGATTGGTGCGCAGGATTAAAGGCGCGCCGGCATAGAATTTGACCTCGGGCGCGCCAGTGACTAAAGGGTTATCGAAAAATCGTTTATCCCTGAGCGAGTCTTCGATCACCAGGGTTTGGTCAGTGAGTATGGCGTGGGCACAAAAAGCTAAATTTCGCGGTGTCTCATGTGCGTCTAGTCCGTAATGTGACTTAAACCATTGGCGCTCGCGATCCACCAGACTGACTAGCGCGATAGGTGTGTCGCAAATTTGTGCCGCTAAGAATGTAAGATCGTCATAAGCGGCTTCTTCCAAGGTATCCAAGATTTGCAATTCGTCTAGGCAACGCAAGCGATCTTCTTCATTCGCGGGTAGGGGTGCCGATATCATATTTTTAACCTCTAAAGCGTTAGCCTGTAGGACTCTATCGACCAATACTGTCCTCACCTTGAAAGAAATGCCCCCTATTCCGATAGCTTTAGCTACGCCCCAGGAGCGGCGCGCCCGTTGGCGCATACGGAAGTTCTTTTAAGAGCGCCTAAATCGCTCAGCCGATATCTATGCGGAAACCCTTGCCGACTCTAAGCAATGCAGACGGGCCTACCCTGACTCTAGCCTACCGCCAGGCTTAGGAAGATTTAGGCCCCATGCTAAAAACCTGTAAAATTGCGGTATTTCCTCAGCGGTTGGCGCGCGCGCCGTTTAAGCATGCAGCTTTTTGCCTTCGGTATTAATCATCAAACCGCTCCGCTGGATATCCGCGAGCAAGTCGCTTTTCCGGCCGAGCGCTTGGAGCCGGCTTTGCACGACCTGGCCGCGCATAGAGCGGTAAAGGAAGCCGCCATACTCTCGACTTGTAATCGCACCGAGGTGTATTGCAATACCGATGAGCCGGCCTTGGCGGTGGATTGGCTAGCGCAGTTCCATCATTTGCAGCGTGAAACCATCGCCCCCTATCTCTACACGCTGCCGCAAGAGCAGGCGGTGAAGCATGCTTTCCGTGTCGCCAGCGGCTTGGATTCCATGGTCTTGGGCGAGCCGCAAATTCTGGGGCAAATGAAACAAGCGGTGAAAACCGCAGAGTCCGCGGGCACGCTAGGTACGCTGCTGTTTAAATTATTTCAGCGCACTTTTTCCGTCGCCAAGGAAGTGCGCAGCAGCACCGACATCGGGACCAGCTCCGTATCCATGGCGGCGGCGGCAGTACGCTTGGCGCAGCGGATTTTTCCCAGCATACAAGAGCAATCGGTGTTGTTCATAGGCGCGGGCGAGATGATAGAGCTGTGCTTGGATCATTTCGCCGCGCAACATCCTCGGCACATCACGATCGCGAACCGGACGCTAGAGCGGGCGCATAGTTTGGCGCGGCGAGTGAATGCGAATTCGGTGACTTTAAATGAACTCCCCGAGGTCTTGGCGCGGCACGACATTATTGTGAGTTCCACAGCTTCGCCCTTGCCTATCTTGGGTAAAGGTATGGTGGAACGCGCAATTAAAACTCGTAAACACCGGCCTATGTTTATGGTGGACTTAGCCGTGCCACGCGACATCGAACCGGAAGTCGGTCAGCTCAATGATGTGTTTTTATACGCGGTCGACGACCTCGCGGAACTGGTGCAACAAGGCATGGATAGCCGCCAGGCGGCGGCGACGCAAGCGGAAAGCATCATAGAAACGCGGGTGCAAAATTTCATGGAATGGATACATGCGCGCGAGACCGTGCCTACGATACGCGCTTTACGCGACCACGCCGAGCGGCAACGCCGGCAAGAAATGGAGCGGGCGTTGAAGCAACTCGCGCGTGGCGAGAACCCCGAAAAAGTAATGGATTATTTGTCTCACGCTTTAACTAATAAACTCATGCACGGCCCCACCCAAGCGCTGAGTAATGCCGAACAAAGCGAACGCGAGGAATTGGAAAGCTGGTTACGCCGGCTTTACCGTTTGCATCAAGAATGAAGCCCTCCCTGAACGTCAAATTGATTCAACTGAGCGAACGGTTGGAAGAGCTGAATCGCCTTCTGAGTTCGGAAGATATCACCCGCGATTTGGATCACTATCGCAAGTTGACCCGAGAGCACGCGGACATTGGCCCCGTGGTCAGTCTGTATGCGGAATACCGCGGCATAGAATCCGACATGCAGACCGCGCGTGAGATGTTGAGCGATCCGGATATGAAAGAATTCGCCGAGATCGAAATACGCGAAGGCCAAACCAAACTGGAAGCGCTGGATCGCGAATTGCAAAAACAATTGCTGCCCAAAGACCCCAACGATGAGCGCAATATTTTTCTGGAAATCCGCGCCGGTACCGGAGGCGATGAATCGGCCTTATTCGCCGGTGATTTATTTCGTATGTATCACCGCTATGCCGAGCGCCAAGGCTGGAAAGTCGAAGTGGTTTCGCATAGCGAAGGCGAAGTGGGCGGCTACAAAGAAATCATCGCGAAAATCATCGGCGATGGCGCGTATTCAAAAATGAAATTCGAATCCGGCGGCCATCGCGTGCAGCGCGTGCCGGACACCGAAGCCCAAGGACGCATACATACTTCCGCGTGTACGGTGGCGATTTTGCCCGAGGTCGATGAAGTCAGTGATGTCGAATTGAATCCGGCCGAATTGCGCATTGATACTTATCGCGCTTCCGGCGCCGGCGGTCAGCATATTAATAAAACCGATTCCGCCGTGCGCATTACGCACCTGCCCACGGGCATTGTGGTCGAGTGCCAGGACGATAGATCGCAGCATAGAAATAAAGCCCAGGCTTTGTCGGTGCTGGCGGCGCGCATCAAAGATCAGCAAATGCGCGAACAGCATGCGCAGCAGGCGGCAACGCGTAAATCCCTGATAGGCAGCGGCGATCGCTCTGAGCGCATACGGACTTATAATTTTCCGCAGGGTCGGATCACCGATCACCGCATTAATCTCACGCTGTATAAAATCGACGCGATCATGGATGGCGATTTGGATGAGTTGGTGCAGGCTTTATCCAGCCAGCACCAAGCCGATTTGCTGGCGGCCATGGGCGAGCAAGCGGCGTGAACAATACCGCCCACTGCATTCCTAACCTGGCCACGGCGCTACAAGACGCACGCATGGCTTTGCAGGAATCTCTGGCGCTGAGTTCGGCGGATGCCATCTTGGAGGCACGGGTGCTCTTAAGCTATAGCTTAAATAAAAATACGGCTTACCTCCTAGCCTATGGCGATGCGCTGCTCACAGAAGCTGAGCATAGGCGATTTCGGGACTTGATACAGCGACGCTGCGAGGGTGTTCCCATCGCTTACCTTACGGGACAGAGAGAGTTTTATGGTCTGAATTTTATCGTCACGCCGGGGGTATTGATTCCACGGCCCGAGACTGAGCTGTTGCTGGACCTTGCATTAGCCCATATCCCGCCTGCCGGCTCTTTTCGGATTTTGGACATGGGCACGGGCAGCGGCGTTATCGCCGTTACTTTAGCCAAGGCCAGGCCGCAGTCGCAATTGACTGCCATTGATGTCTCAGGCGCCGCGCTGAAGATTGCGGCGAGCAATGCCGCAAGGCATGCGGTGGAAAATATCCAGTTTATTAAAAGCGACTGGTTTTCCGCACTTGATCGCGAATCGCCCCATGACTTCATTGTCGCTAATCCTCCCTACCTGGACGAGCAAGATAGGCATGCGCAACAGGGCGATTTGCGGTTTGAGCCCAAAGCTGCCTTACTTTCCGGGAAGCAGGGACTCACTGCTTTGCGCAGCATAGTGCGGTCGGCGCCTAGTTTTCTGAACGGGGGCGGATATTTACTGGTAGAGCATGGCTATGACCAAAGACAGCTTGTTTTGGATTTATTCGAAGCGTCTGGTTTTCTTGAAATTCAAGCTTTTGACGATTTGGCAGGCCAGCCGCGCTGCATTGTAGGCAAGAAATCGGACCGATAGGCGAAACGCCCACATCAGCGCGACATGACGGTGCTTTAGCACGGTCTTATGTTTATCTTTAAAATCCCCTTATAAATCAATTTGTCAGTAAACTTTCCAGTTGCGAGGCACGGGTTTGTAAAGAGGTCCGAGAGAATGAATTAAGCTATTGATATTTATATAACAACGCATGCGTTGGAAAAATGGCGTAATACTTGCTTATTGAAGCCCTCATCATAGGGAATAAAATTAGCCTGATTCTGCGGTGCTGCGAGGCGCTTATGATCACGGACAATAAATAGTGGAGAAAAAAATGAGCGTTACCCCCACTGGGACCAACGACGACCAAAATAAACCAGCCGAGATCCAAGAATCACGGCGCCAATTCACTAAAACAGCCGTAGGTTCGGCAGTTATCCTCACCTTAGCCAGTAAGCCGGTGATGGGTTCTACTTATGCTTGCACCGGCTCGGGTGGCATGTCAGGCAATACCTCTAGCCATGGGCCTGGCGTTTCTTGCTTGGCTTGTAGTCCTGGCTATTGGCGGGCGAGCCCGGGTACTTGGCCCACGCCGTATTACCCGTATCGGGTATGTAACTGCAAGGGCACGACCTTACATCAGCCGACTAAATTTTCGGATGCTTTTGGCAGCGGGCCTACGTCTACGATGATGTCGATATTGCAGACGCAAAGCGGTTCTCGCGAATGGCACGCCATAGGCGCTTTGCTTAACGCGGCAAAAGCATTAGCCATGGGCTTATCCAGTGCTTACAATATTTCGGAAATCAAATCCATGTACATCAACGGCGCGCCTAATACTACTTTCGCCAGTACTTGGGAAGGCAGCTTGCACAGTTGCCCCCTGCCCAATTCCAACGACAACTATTACCAAGCCGAAAGCGGCGCGGTTTTCTGCAAGTTGATCGATTCCAATGGCGACGAGACTAACACGCCTTACACCTGCTAAGTCGTAAGCGCCGCCTCAGCTCAAGTGGACCACACACCCCGCTGGTGCTCAGACCGGGAATTGCGACATAAAGTGTGGCCGGATGGGGTGGTGATTTACGATA
>CAZKHT010000208.1:0-5065 GCA_964552595.1 uncultured Burkholderiales bacterium | reverse complement strand
ATAGGTGTTGGCTTTTAAGCAAGCGATGGCGTCCGCGACTTTCATGGCGCGCTGGCTTTCCAAGCCCATGCGTAATAGGGTCAGCTCCAGCAATTCCAAAATATCCGCTTCGTCGTCAACGATAAGCACTTTGCGTGTTTGTTGCGCCACTGCACGTTTCACTGCGTCGCTCCTCTATTGCACAATCTGAATTGACCCCCGGGGGCAACGTCGATGTAGTCCAAGGTCGCGCCATTGGCTTCCGCCAATTGCCGCGCGATGTATAAACCTAAACCGGTGCCCGTGCTTTCGGTGGTGAAAAATGGCTCGAATAACTGCGCTTGTATCGCCACCGGTACGCCCGGTCCATCATCGATCACATCCAGTTGGATTATATTCTCGGTGTGCGCCAAGCTCACGACCAAGCGTAAGCTGCCGGGTTTTTTCTGGCAATGGCGCCAGGCATTGCGGCATAGATTCCATAACACCTGATGCAAGTGATAGCGATCAAAATGCGTCACCAGCGCGGCATCGGCGTCGATGTCTATCATTTCCTGTGGCACTTGCTCCGCTGAACAAAATTCCTGGCGAAAAGTATGCAAGTAATTCGCCAACATAATCCGCTCCGGCTGGCCTCTGTCCTTGCGATTCAGCTGCAGGATATCTTGCACCATGCGGTCCAGGCGAAAGGTGTTGTCGCGAATAATTTCTAAAAGACGTTTTTGCGTCGTATCGAAGCGCTCATCCTCTTGCAAAAGCTGGGTCGCGTGGCCTATGGAGCTCAGCGGATTACGGATTTCGTGGGCGATGTTGGCGGTCAAGCGGCCCAGCGCGGCGAGCTTTAATTGCTGAGCTTGCGCTTGCAAGCGGCTCATATCCTCCAAAAAAATCACCGCACCTAAGGCGCGTTTGGAGCCTATAGGCATGATGCGAGCGCGAAAACTGCGATTATTCCCCGGGGTGCGCAAAGGCAAAACGCTGATGTCGCCATTATCCCGCCATTGCGCGATATGGCTGGCGAGATTCGCCGAATAATTATCCATGGTGATTTCGCCCCGCTTACCGAGGAGCGGTCCCAGGAGGCGCTCGGCTTGCGTATTAATCTGGCGCACGCGATTATCGCCGTCGACCACGATCACCCCGTCTTGCATGTCTTGAATGACCAGACGATTCACCGCATCCAAATTGGCCAGATCTAAGCTTTGCTTATGCGCGATGGCTTCGCTGACCGACAGGCGTTTTGCCAAGTAATACGCGAGACCCGCAATCGCAAAATAAGTCGTCGAGAGCATGGCGGCTTGCAAATTGTTGCTAGGCCCCGGATAGGTGTAAGAAAGATAAATTTCTTCCAAGAGCAACGCGATGGTGGCCACGGCGGCATGAAACATGGCTAACTTGCCGCGTGCGATCAGGCTAGACGCCGCTAAGGTAACTAAAACCAGGAGGCCCAAGCCGCTAGACAGGCCGGCGCTGCTGAACATCAACACCGTCAGCATCAGGATGTCGGTAATCGCGTGTACCGATACTTGAATCTCAAAACGCGGCCAGCGCGCGCGTATGGCCGCCACGAACAGTCCACTTAAAATCAAATACACAACGCAGGTGGAAATAAATAGATGCGGCAATAAGCTGCCCAGCGGATTGCGGGTAGAGAGCAGCAAATGGGCCAACAAAAGTATGCTGGCCGCGGTCATACGGTACAAATTGAAATAATGCAGCAAGCGCCAATAGGTTTTGGCGAGCTGTGGGGCCTGCGATAAAGTGTCCGGCCAGGCTTCGCGTAGAGCGCTCAAGGCGGGGCGGGCTTTATTGCTGGCGAAGTCGCCGATGTTCGTCGGTGCAGAAAAATTCTCCACGACTGAATATGGCCTCGGTTTGGGGAACATTCACGCCGCATTGCGCGCAAGCCACCATATTCTCGGGCGGCGGCATGCGCGGCGGCGTATCGGCGGAGCGCTGCACACTCCTGAAATAATTTTTCAAGAGCAGATAAATAATGAAGACGCCGATGATTAAGAATAATAGGCGCATGAAAGGCCTTTAGCTGGGAAAAGACCGGCGCATGATAGCACGCGAGACCCTGCGCACGCCGGATATACGCTGGCGAAGCTGCGGTAAAAACATCGAGAAAAACTGGTCGGGGTGAGAGGATTCGAACCTCCGACTCCTGCGTCCCGAACGCAGTACTCTACCAGGCTGAGCTACACCCCGAAAACCACACCACGCGCTAATGCGTACGCGTGACCGAGAAGGCCCCCAATTCTAACAGCGTTTGTTTGTAATTTGAATCGGCCAGCGGACGCAGGGCAGCGCAGGCAATATCGACTTCCCGCTGCGCTTGCTCCGCGGCATAGCGCAGGGCGCCGGTTGCCTGTATGGCCTCCAGCACCAAGGTGAAATCATCCAAACCGCCTTGTTCAATCGCGCTGCGTATCAGCGCCGCTTGCGCAGGCGTGCCGTATTTCATCGCGTATAAGAGCGGCAGTGTCGGCTTCCCCTCGGCCAAATCATCCCCGAGATTTTTTCCGGTTTCATCGTGCTGGCCGGAATAATCCAAGACATCGTCGATTAATTGAAAGGCCGTGCCCAAATGCATGCCGTAATTGGCCATGGCGGCTTCGTCGGCGGGACTGGCGTTGCCCAATATGGCGCCTAAGCGGGTGGCGGCTTCAAACAGCTTGGCGGTTTTATAGCGTATGACCTGCAAATACCGTTGCTCATCGGTATCCGGGTCATTACAGTTGAGCAGCTGCAAAACTTCACCCTCGGCGATGATATTCGTGGCATCCGCCAAAACCCGCATCACCCGCATATTGTCCACGCCCACCATCATTTGAAAGGCGCGCGAATACAGAAAATCGCCGACCAAGACACTGGCGGCATTGCCGAATAAGGCGTGTGCCGTTTGCCGGCCGCGACGTAAATTCGATTCATCCACCACGTCGTCGTGGAGCAAAGTCGCGGTGTGGATAAATTCCACCACTGCCGCGAGCTCATGCTGATGCTTGCCTTGATAGCCAAAGGCGCCGGCCGAAAGCAGTACCAAAGCCGGACGTAAGCGTTTACCCCCGCCGGCGATGATGTATTCGGAGACCTGCCGAATTAAGACGACGTCGGAATGCAGGCGTTCGCGTATGACGCTGTCGACCACTTCCATGTCGGCCGCGATAATCGTGCGTAGTGCTTCAAGATCCAAGGCAGTGGCCGAAAATGAAAAGGGCTAATGGTAGGAATAGCGCTTACATCGGTCAAGCGAAAAAGCCGCTTTCCCTCGGGATTTCCGGCCTCGTGCTAGTTTTTGACGGAAAGGCGGGTTTCCCCTATAATGCGCGGTTTTCCGCAATGAACTAACGGAGAGCGAACATGTATGCGGTCATAAAAACCGGCGGCAAGCAGTACCGCGTTGTCCCCGGCGAAAAATTGAAAGTAGAACAGATACCGGCAGACGTGGGCAGCGAGATCGTTTTGGACCAGGTTTTGATGCTGGGTGATGGCGATGCAATCACCGTGGGTACGCCCATGGTCGCCAGAGCCAGTGTGAAAGCGAAAGTCTTGTCCCATGGACGGGGCAAGAAGGTCGAAATTTTCAAGATGCGCCGGCGTAAGCACTATCAAAAACATCAAGGGCATCGCCAAAACTTCACCGAACTCGAAATTCAGAGCATAGGGATTTAAGGAGCTAAGCTATGGCACATAAAAAAGCAGGTGGTAGTTCGCGCAATGGCCGCGACTCGCAATCCAAGCGTTTAGGTGTGAAGCGCTATGGCGGTCAATTGGTTAACGCCGGTGAAATTATCGTGCGTCAGCGCGGCACCCAGTTTCACGCCGGGGACAACGTCGGCATGGGCAAAGATCACACGCTGTTCGCGAAAGTCGACGGCCGCGTGAGCTTTTTGACCAAGGGCGCTTTGCAACGGCATATCGTGACGATAGTCCCCGCGACGGCTTAACCTCAGCGCTCGCGATGAAATGGAGGCCCTATCTCGCGATAGGGCCTTTTGTTTTGAGCCCGTGAATGATGGATTTGCGCGGTGCTTGGAATGAGGATGAACCGCCAGTATGAAATTCCCAGCATGAAATTTATAGACGAAGCTTTAATACACGTGCACGCCGGCAACGGCGGGAATGGCTGTGCGTCGTTTCGCCGTGAAAAATTTATCCCCAAGGGCGGTCCCGATGGCGGCGACGGCGGCCGCGGCGGCAGCGTGTATGCCGTGGCGGATCGCAATCTGAATACCTTGATCGATTTTCGTTACCAGCGTACGCATCGCGCCAAGAGCGGCGAAAGCGGCCGCGGTTCGGATCAATATGGCGCCGGTGGCGCGGATATTACTTTGCATATGCCGGTCGGCACGGTGATCAGTGACGCGGAAACCGGCGCCATATTGGCCGACTTAGCGGTCGACGGCCAGCGCGCCTTAATCGCCAAAGGCGGACAAGGCGGGCTAGGGAATTTGCATTTCAAGTCCAGCACTAATCGCGCGCCTAGACAGTTCACGCCGGGTGAGCCGGGTGAAGAACGTGCGCTGCGTCTGGAACTCAAAGTGTTAGCGGATGTGGGCTTGCTGGGCCAGCCGAATGCCGGCAAATCCACTTTCATCCGCGCGGTCTCGGCGGCTAAGCCCAAGGTGGCGGATTATCCTTTTACGACCCTGCATCCTAATTTAGGTGTGGTGCGGGTGGACCATCAGCGTAGTTTCGTCATCGCCGACATTCCCGGCCTAATAGAAGGCGCGGCCGAAGGCGCGGGACTGGGGCATCAATTTTTACGGCATTTACAGCGCACTCGTTTGCTTTTGCACATTGTCGACTTAGCCCCCTTTGATACCGCCGTCGACCCCGTGCATGAGGCCCAGGCCATCGTCGAAGAATTGCGTAAGTACGACACCGCCCTGTACGAAAAACCGCGTTGGCTGGTTTTAAATAAAATCGATGTTTTGCCGGAAGCCGAGCGCGCGCAGTGGGTGCTAGACTTTATCGAGCGCTATGCTTGGACCGGACCCGTATTCCCGATTTCCGCGCTGACCGGAGAAGGTTGCCCAGCACTGACCTTTGCCATCATGGATCATCTAGACCTCAGCAAGGC
>CAZKHT010000207.1:1220-5077 GCA_964552595.1 uncultured Burkholderiales bacterium | reverse complement strand
GGGGAGGAGGAGGCTGAAGATCAAATTCGGTATTTAAAGTTTTTTCTCGGTGGGCATGCCTTCGCGCTGCCGCTTACGATGTTGTTGAAAATTTTGCGTCTGCCGCCGATCTCAAAAGTGCCTATGGCACCACCGTCTTTGCTGGGCGTGGCGAATTTGCGCGGCAGCGTGTTGCCGATATTGGATTTGCGTCCCAGTTTGGATTTATCCATCGTCCCCCAGGCTCAGGCCCGCGTTTTGGTACTGGATTTAGGGCGGCCCATAGGCTGTTTAGTCGACCGCCTCGCCCATGTGATGGAAGCGCAGAGTGAAGCGGACATAGGCGCGGAAGAAGCGACCCCCCTCGATAAGGCTTTATTGTCCAAGGTGATTAAATCCGCCACGGACTTGGCCTTCACGCTGAACTTCGACGCCTTATTGGCGCGTGAATTTCCCGATGTCTCTCTTCCAGCGCAGGCCGCGCCGTTCGATGCCGCACTGAATACACAAGCACAACCCATGGCGGACAGTGCCAGCGCGGATCTTAGGCTGGTGTGTTTTACGGTGGCGGATCAAGATTATGCCTTGCCTATTACGCGTATTCCGGCCATCCTCGCCATGCCGGAAAAAGTCGTGCTCATGCCCAAGGCGCACGCCCATGTTTTTGGTGTCATACGGCTGGAGCGCGATTTGCTGCCGGTATTTTATTTAAGTGGGTTGTTGGGCTTACCCACGCGTCCCGCCACGCCTCAGCAGCGCATCGTGGTCGCGGAAATCCAAACCGGCACGCATAAGCTCAAGGCGGGCTTAATCGTGGACAAGGTCAGTGAAGTCATGCAAGTCGCGCCCGACACCGTGCGCTCGGTCCCCGGTTTGCTAGGCGCCGCCGATGCGGCATCGGAAGTGAGCGCGATTTGCAGTTTAGAGGACGATGAGCGCCTGTTCGGAATTTTGTCGCCGGAAGCTTTATTCGCGGGTGAGCAAGCGCAAAATTTATTGCGCGAAGTGTATGAGACCACGCCCTCCGTCGATGAAGGCGATGCCGCAGCGGATGAGGAAATTGCGGAAACGCGCATCGCCGTATTGCGCTTACTCGATGAAGAATTTGCGCTGCCCATAATGCAAGTGGAAGAAATTCTGCGTGTGCCTAGCCTGGCGGCGGTGCCGAAAGCACCGGATTTCGTGCTGGGGATGATGAATTTGCGCGGCGCGGTGATACCGGTCATGGACCCCAGGCGGCGTTTGCATATGCCGGAGAATGCCGCGCACGCCAGCCAAAGAATAGTCGTGGTCTCGGTTCAAGGCGAGCGCACCGGCATCTTAGTCGATGGCGTATCGGCGATCTTGCCTGTGGACGAACAGCGGTTCGAAGCCACGCCTGAGTTTATGCACCAGCATGCGCACCTGGTACAACGGGTTGCGCATCTGGCCGACGGCCGCATGCTGCTGATGTTGGATTTAGAGCGCCTGCTCGATGCCGAAACCATGCAGCGCTTAGCGAAGCTCCAAGCACCGGCCCCGCGCCCTGCACAAAAGCCGCGCCAGGGACGAACCGGAAAAGATCAAGAGTAAGCCCATGTCCACTACGCCCGGCTCGACGCCGCCGCGCCAGACGCGCTTGCTGATCGTGGATGACTCGGCCTTGATTCGAAAATTACTCAGCAATTTGTTTTCGCGGCAGCCCGATTTCGAAGTGTCGACCGCGCGCGATGGCATAGACGCCATGCAACAACTACATCGCTTCCAACCCGATGTGATATCGCTGGATGTGAACTTGCCGGGCCAAGATGGCCTGGAATGTTTAAATCGCATCATGGTGGAAAGGCCGACGCCGGTGGTGATGTTTTCCGCCTTGACCGAAAAAGGCGCGGCCTCGACCGCCGAAGCCATGGCCCTAGGCGCGGTGGATTTTTTAGCCAAGCCGGCTGGCGCGACTTCCGCGACCATAGAAAAATTGTCGCGCGAATTAGTGCGCAAAATTCGCGGCGCCGCCCAAGCCAAAGTGCGACGCTCGCGCGGTTTACATCAACGCATGCGGGAGCAGAACCAGCTCGATGTTGTAGCTCCAACGGCGCCCAAGCTAGACAGTGCCCGGTGCCCGGGGGTGGTGATCGTAGGCGTTTCCACGGGCGGACCGCGTACCTTGGAAGAAGTCTTGCCCGATTTGCCGACGAATTTTCCTTGGCCGGTGATCGTGGCCCAGCATATGCCGTCCAGTTTTACCGCGGCTTTAACCAAACGCATGGACAGCTTATGCAAGCTGAGTGTGGTCGAAGTCACGCGACCCATGCCGTTGCAAGCAGGGCAGATTTATATCGCCATGGGCGATAGCGATATCTTGGTCGGACGCCGCAGCCAAGGCGTAGTGGTGATGCCGGCGCCGCCCAGCGAAGATTATTTGTGGCATCCCAGCGTGGATGCCTTGGTGAAAAGCGCGCACCGGGTTTTTCCTGCGCAGCGCGTCATAGGCGTGTTGCTCACCGGCATGGGACATGACGGCGCGGCGGAAATGACTTTGTTGCGCCAAAGCGGCGGCCACACCATCGCCGAATCCGAGGAATCCGCCGTGGTCTTCGGCATGCCTTGCGAGTTGATACGGCGAGAGGGCGCCGAAGTGGTTTTACCGGCGGAGCGCATTCCGCGGCAGCTGACGGATTGGTTGAATTCTTAAGGAAATAGACGTGGGCTTTATTAAACAAACACCGCCCGTAGAGCCGCCGAATTTACCGGCCAGCGCGGACGCTGTCCTTTCTGCCCTGCGCGATCCCGAGGCGGAGCAACGCAGCCGGGCGGCGCGCGCGGCGCAACAATTCCCCGACTGCGGCTTGGCCTTGTGCGCACATTTGGAAAATGAGCGCGATCGTGCGGTACGGGCGCATATCCTGACCACCTTAATTAAAATTCAAAGCCTTGCCATCGCCCAGTGTTTGCTCGCTTATTTGCGCAGCGACGACGTCGCCTTGCGCAATGAAGTCATTATCGCCCTGCAGCAAATGCCGCAAAGTATCGCGCCTTTCATGCACGATTTATTGCGTGATCCAGACCCCGATGTGCGGATTTTTTCTTTGAATATCTTGGCCGGCACGCGCGATAGCCAGGCCAGGGATTGGATACTTGAAGTCATCGCCCGCGATCCGCATATGAATGTGTGTGCAACTGCGCTTGATGCTTTAGCCGAAATCGGGACGCCGGCTATGATACCCGCGCTGCAAGAGCTGGCCACGCGGTTCAATAACGACTACATCCGTTTCGCGGTCGACGTCGCCATACGGCGCATCAGGGCATAGGAATGGACGCCCATACCAAGATGACGCACGAGCTCGATACCACGAACGGCAGCACCGTCATTACGCTGGACGGTTTTCGTAAGTTTCGCGATTTCTTTTACGCGAAGACCGGAATTTTCTTTGACGACGGCAAGCGTTATTTCGTCGATAGACGCCTACTGGAGCGCATGCATGCCACCGGCGCTCAAGACTTCAACGATTATTTTTCTCTGCTACGGTTCCAGGGCAGCGGCGAGGAGTTGCAGACTTTAATTAATTTAATGACCACCAACGAAAGTTATTTTTTCCGGGAAGAGTATCAGTTCAAATGTTTAGTGGAGTCGCTGTTGCCGGAACTGATGCTAGGGCGTCCCACGGAACCTTTACGAATTTGGTCTGTTCCTGCTGCTTCGGGGGCATCCGGTTTTGCCTATGCTGCTCGCGGTTCAGTGTTTTCTTGCGGTTCTGTTGGCGTTTTATATGGGGCCGTCGGCGGCGCTGATCGGAACGCTGTTTCCGGCGCGAGTCAGATCGACCGGACTTTCACTCGGCTACAGCGCTGCGGTGCTGATCTTCGGCGGCTTCGCGCCGTTCTTTGTCGCCTGGCTCGAT
>CAZKHT010000207.1:0-1210 GCA_964552595.1 uncultured Burkholderiales bacterium | reverse complement strand
TCTCATTAGGTTCCGAATTTGCACCCAAAATGCTGAAACAAGCCCAAACTGGCATTTATCCGCCGCGTGCCGTGCAATATGTGCCCGCGCATTATTTAGAAAAATATTTCCGGCGCTTGCCGAATGGCGATTTTCAAATTTGCCAAGATTTACGCGGCTCGGTGAACTTCACCACGGTGAATATCAATGACCTCGCGCAGACCGACGCCTATCGCGATATGGACGTGATATTTTGCCGCAATCTACTCATTTATTTTGACGATGTATCGCGGCGCGAGGCCGCGGAAATGTTTTACGAAGCCCTGCGCCCCGGCGGGTTTATTTGTTTGGGGCATTCCGAATCCATGAGCCGCATTTCATCTTTATTCGAGGCGCGGCGCTTTCCCGAAGGTATTGTGTATCAGAAACCGAGGCAGTCGAAATGAGCGTTAAACAGGCCTTAGTGGTAGACGATTCCCTCACCATACGACTCTATCATCAACAAATCTTGGAGTCGGCCGGCATGCAAGTCACGCAAGCCGCCAACGGTTACGAAGCGCTGGAAAAAATCCTGAACAAAAATTTCGATCTCTTCATTGTCGATATCAATATGCCCATGATGGACGGTTATGTTTTTCTGCAGAAGCTGCGCGAATTCACGCAGGCGCCGGCCATCATGATTAGCAATGAAGCGGCGCCGGAGGATGCGCAGCGAGCCTATGCCGCGGGGGCCAGCTTGTTTATTGTGAAGCCCGTGGACCCTCAGGCTTTACTCACCCATATCCATCTGCTGACCGGCGGTGCTGCGTGAACGATCCGCTGCTCGCGCAGTATTTACTCGAGTCCCGCGAATGCCTGGAAGAAGCGGATAAATCGCTGCTGGCCTTGGAACGCGCGCCCGATGACAGCGCTTTATTAGATGCTTTGTTTCGCGCGCTGCATACGGTGAAAGGCGGCGCCGGCTTATTCGATTTAGCCCCGGTGGTAAAACTCACTCATGCTGCCGAAAGCGTCCTAGGTCAAGTACGCAAGCAGGCGCAGCGCCTCAGCACGGAGTTAATCACGATACTGTTCCAAGTCTTGGATAGCTTGAAACGCTGGCTGGAAGACATAGAGAGCGGGCACGCGCTGAGTCCGCAGGCGCGAGAACAAGCGCAAACTTTAATTCAAGATTTGGCGGCGTTTCATCCCGAGGATGCTCACGAAGAAGCTCGACCACACCGTCTGCACT
>CAZKHT010000206.1:0-5094 GCA_964552595.1 uncultured Burkholderiales bacterium | reverse complement strand
CGAGCATATTGAACAAAATATGCGTGAAGCCGCCATGTAAAAAGGCATAGGTGAGCAATTGCCAAGGAACGAATTGCGGACCCAGCGGCCACAGCGCCAGCGATGACATCCAGGGGCCCGCAAACGCGGTTTCCAGGAGAAAGGCGACGACGTTGATGATGATAATGTTTAGGGTGACAGGGGGGAGATTGAACATAGAGTGCGGGTTTTTTTATCCTGAAGGGCTTTAGCGATTATAGAAAGGTGGATGAATTTGGGGCGAAGATATTTGTGTCTATACCAAAGAAATGAATTGGTCTCGAAATTCGGGGATAAGTTCGCACATGGCGTTGCCTTTTGTCGCCGCAATCGACAGGTAGCAACCAAGGATAAGAGGCAGGCTTGTAATTTATGTTCGTCACCGTATATTTAGCATCATCTCTAAATAATCAAAAAACAGGCAATACATAAAAATGGGTAAGGGCAATCCGAGCACTGTACCGATCAAATATTTTCGAAATTTAACGCCGGACATCGCGAGGGCATAATTAAGGGCGGGCAAGGTTTGGAAGAGAATCCGCGCCACCGTAATACTGCGTATGGGATGGGCATCAAGCTGTTGAAGAATGCGGGTGACAGTTCGATTGTTCAGTTGCCGCAGCGCATCGCCACTAACAATTCGGATAGTGAAAAAGGTCAGCGTGCACGAAATGCTGGCGGCAACATAGGTGACGAGTCCACCTGTGGTTCGGCCCAAGGTGAGTACCGCTGCCGCAAGAAAGATCCAGCCTGGAACTTGGATGAGATTACCCAGCGCGAACAGTAGGATAAAAATGAGCACCCCACCGAGCTCATGATCAAGCATTTGCTGGCGCAGAAACGCAAGGTTGAAGTGCTGCCTTAAGCCGGATAGCTCGAAGACCGCGAACAAGACACTCAGGAAAAACAACACTGCGGCCAGTCGAGTGTAACGCCCCATGTCTATATGCAGCCTAATAAAGGGCCGTCCCCCCGAAGGAGCTAATGACTAATCGGCTTATACCGAATTCGCTTAGGCTTAGCGCCTTCTTCGCCTAGGCGTATTCTTTTATCCGCTTCGTACTCTTGATAATTGCCACTAAAGAAATTCCAAGCCGATTCGCCTTCGCAGGCAAGGATGTGCGTCGCGATGCGGTCGAGGAACCATCTATCGTGCGAGATCACGAGCACGCAGCCGGCGAATTCTAATAGCGCGTCTTCTAGGGCACGTAGGGTTTCTACGTCGAGGTCGTTGGAGGGTTCATCGAGGAGCAAGACATTGCCACCTGCAATTAAGGTTTTGGCTAAATGCAGGCGGCCGCGTTCGCCGCCGGAGAGATTGCCCACGACTTTTTGTTGGTCGGCGCCTTTGAAATTAAAGCGGCCCAGGTAAGCGCGCGAGGGGGTTTCGTATTTGCCTACGGTGAGGATGTCGGCGCCGTTGGCGATTTCTTCGAACACGGTTTTTTTGCCGTCCAAGGCGTCGCGCGATTGATCTACATACGCGAGCTTAACGGTAGGGCCTAAGACCACTTCGCCGCTGTCGGGTTTTTCTTGGCCGGTGAGCATGCGGAACAAGGTCGATTTACCGGCGCCGTTGGGGCCTATGATGCCGACGATGGCGCCGGGCGGAATTTGGAAACTGAGTTTATCCATCAGCAAGCGCTCGCCAAAGCCTTTGCTGACTTCGTGAAACTCTATGACCTTATCGCCCAGGCGTTCGCCGACGGGAATAAAGATCTCTTGGGTCTCGTTGCGTTTTTGATATTCTTGACTGCTGAGTTCATTAAAGCGCGCGAGTCGCGCCTTGCTTTTGGCCTGCCGCGCTTTAGGATTTTGCCGCACCCACTCCAACTCTTGTTTCATGGCTTTCATGTGCGCGTCTTCTTGCTTGGCTTCGGTATGCAAACGCTGTTCTTTTTGTTCCAACCAAGATGAGTAATTACCCTTCCAAGGTATGCCGTGGCCTCTATCCAATTCCAAAATCCATTCCGCAGCGTTGTCTAAAAAATACCTATCGTGGGTGACGGCGACGACAGTGCCGGGAAAGCGGGTGAGGAATTGCTCCAGCCAATCCACCGATTCCGCATCGAGATGATTGGTCGGCTCGTCGAGTAACAACATATCGGGTTTGGAAAGTAGCAAACGACAGAGCGCGACGCGGCGTTTTTCACCACCGGAAAGGTTGCCGATTTTTGCATCCCAGGGTGGCAGGCGCAGCGCATCGGCGGCGATTTCTAATTGATGCGCGACGTCGCTGCCGGCGGTCGCGAGTATGGCTTCGTACTTAGCTTGCTCCTCGGCCAGCTTGTCGAAATCCGCATCGGGTTCGGCGTAAGCGGCGTACACCGCATCCAGCTTGGCTTGCGCTTCGAAGACTTCACCCAAGCCGCCTTCTACGATTTGGCGCACGGTTTGCTCGGGATCGAGTTGTGGCTCTTGCGGCAGATAACCGATGTTGAGATTCGGCATAGGCTTAGCCTCGCCTATGATGTCGGTGTCCAGCCCAGCCATGATTTTGAGCACGGTGGATTTGCCCGAGCCATTCAAACCTAGCACGCCGATTTTGGCGCCAGGAAAGAACGACAGGGAAATATCTTTGAGAATTTGGCGCTTGGGCGGCACGATCTTGCCCACGCGGTTCATCGTGAATACGTATTGAGCCATGAGATTTCTGTAAAATAAAAACGCTATTTTACCCGATCACGACTTCCGCCATGGGATTTCTGCCCAGAGATACGCGTTGTAATCAAGGAGCTCACTTCGCGCGTGCCGAACTTCATTCGATCAAGACCGAATAGTGTAAGTTTTTGAGTGATTACTCGACTAAGTCGACAGTCGCAAGAGAAGACATCCGATTTTCAAGTTAACCAAAGGAGGGCGAAATGAAATTATTTGCGTGGGGATTGCTCGCGATGGCTATATCGTGGAACGCTAATGCCGGTGACGACGGCCTGGAAGACAAGGCAAGTAACTTTGGTTTTCAGGAGACACAAGCGCGTCTGGAAGCCGCAATAAAAGAAAAGGGCTTGACCTTATTCGCCAAGATTGACCACGCAGAGGGCGCGCAGAAGGTTGGCCTAAGCATGCGGCCAGCCACAGTCACTATTTTCGGCAGTCCTAAAGGCGGAACGCCATTCATGGTGGCTGCGCCAAAATCCGCTATCGATTTTCCGCTCAAAGCATTGGTGTGGGAAAACAGCGAAGGGAAAGTGTTCTTGAGCTATAACACCGTGGCCTACATAGTGCATCGCCACAATATTTCAGCAGAGGATGCTTTAGCAAAAAAACTGGATGGTTTGTTGCGTGTAATCGCTAAGGCCGCAACTGAATAGTCGGTTCCGTTCTTAGCGTTTGAGGATCGGTTTTCTTGCTCGGAAAGGACGGTCGCGAATTAGAGTTCCGCGCCGCCTTCCACGTATTTTTGGTAGGCCAGGCTATGCAACAACAAAATATCGCGCTGCTGTAGCTCGTGGAATTGTATGCCGTGATTGAATTGCGGCCCGTCATTGGATTCTTCGCCCAAAGTCACCGAACGTATGGTGCCTAGGGCCTCAATATAATCGTCTACCGGCCCGCTTTTAATCCGAAACGAGAGTTGGATTTTTTCATCCATATTGCCTAGTTGTTGCGCCGCGGTGACTAAGGCGCCGGTGGGACTGAGGTTGACGATAAGACAAGGTTGCGCCGGCGCATTTTCCGTCGTTTGCGATTGCAAAGAGCCGATGATTTTTACCGACATCCGTTTGGAGCGGCGAATTTCCACGCCCTGCAATTGTTTAGGGTAGGCCAAATGCAAATACGGGTAGGGCGCGTTGCAGGCGCGCATCACGGTGCTGGTAAATCCGAAAGCGGTCTTGCCGGTGAAGGCGCGCACGATAAAGGTTTGGCCTTCGCGTATGAATAGCACTTTCTCATCTTCCAATGGCGTGGACACTATCACGCTCACGCCTTTAATATGGCCGAGATAGCGTGCCGCATAACGCGGCGCCGCATTGTCGAGCGCGGCTTGCAGTTGCAAACGGTTGCCCACCGGCAATTGCATTTCCTCTAAATCATATTGGGTTTCGGCTTCGCCATTCTCAGCCGGCTTTGCCTCCACGATGCGCGCCGCGGTTTGATTAATCGGCGGAGCGCTCTTGGGCGCGCGATACAAACCTTGCTTGAATAAATTTTCCAGCTGGCTGTGATTGTCTATGGCCTGGCCGGGCCGTAACACCATATTGTTATTTTTGTCGTACACCGGCCAAGGCGCGGGTTTGCCCAAAGCGAGGTCGATGCGGCGGAGTTGGATGAGTTTCATCTGTTAGAGCACGGGATCTTATTGATTGACATGGCTTCTTAACGGCTGAAAAGACGGGAAATTAAATACGCCTGGGAAGCCAGAAAGCGCGGGGCGTGTTATAGCCGCCTAAATAGCCGTTCCACAATAAGTTATGAATATATTTAGTAATTTGGCTCAAGAATTAACACCCACTCCCATCGCCACCTCACCCACTGGCACCACCACAGCCTGCACCACCGCTGAACCGGTGCGCGCGGTGCCTATGAGTGAAGTCGACGTCAGCGCCAAGCCGGACGCGATGGCACAAGCCCATGCAAAAAAATTACTGGAAAACCTCCATCGTCGATTTATTGAAAGTGTTGGATCTAGATAAGTGGCTACGAAGCGCGGAAAGAATTAGCGAAAGAACTCAACGGCCCTCCGGAAAAATGGACGACTCCGAGCAAATGAATATGTGGCTGCATAAAACGGTGGTGCAGAAGATAGCGGCGAATGGCTGGATCATTCCTGCGGAGATGCACTGAGCATGGGACGAGGCGTATTCTACAAGGGCCTATTCGCTTTTTAGCTTTCATGTTCATGATATGATAAAAAGAACATTCGGAAGCCGCGGCGCCCCGCATATATCCTCGCTGATGACAATGCGGGCGGGCACAAAATAAACGCATTACCCATAGATCTATACCGAATCACTGAGAGGAGATTGCCATGAATAGTGCAAACGCGGCCCCCATTCGCTTAGCCGGGCGGGTCCTAAAGCATACGCGCCATATTTGCGCGTTCTTCAATTCCCGCGAGGAGCAAAATGCGAC
>CAZKHT010000205.1:0-5130 GCA_964552595.1 uncultured Burkholderiales bacterium | reverse complement strand
CGGCCCGTGCCGCATGTGCTAACGCCGGCACGGCATCGTGTCGATAGGGATGGATAGAAGCGATCCATTCAAAATAATTGGGATGCGCTTGCGCCACCGCATAGGCGTAAGCATCGGGCGTATACAGGGTGCTATTTTCAAAACGCGGTTTACCGTCCTCGCCATGGTAGGCGTCGAAGGCCAGCAACATCAATTTACCACCGGGCTGTAAACCGCTCGCCAATTCGACTAAGCGCGCGACGTAACTCGCATCGAATTGACCTGCCTGTTTACGAACGCAGCCGGCATTCAAATAAAACTGCTTCTGCAAGTATTGTAGGGGGTGGGCCAGGCTATCCAGCTTAGGGTTGGACCATGCGCCGCTGCCGGCGTCGCCCATGCCGATTAAATGCACATGGCAGTCCCACATGGTCGAGGGGTTCACGCCGGCCCATGCGGCGCGCACTAATTCGTGTTGGGCTAAATCTGGAGGAAGGCCTGGTAAACAAGCGTTCAAAAAACCATTACTTGGCCAATAGTGCAAAGCGGCTAAGCCCAGCGCACCTAAGCCCAGCGCCCCGGGCCCGCCTAGCCACAAGAATTGTCGGCGCTTCATGCTGCGCTCGCGATATTTTTTAGGGTCACATAATCGGTCTTACCCGTGCCTAGCAAGGGCAAAGTCTCCAGCACAGTGATTTTTTTCGGCACCGCCAGTTCGGGGCTGCCTAGAGCGCGCGCGCCCGCCAGTAATTTATCGCGCGTCAAACTGGCGTCGGTGGTGTAAAGCAATAAAGCTTCACCGCGTTGCGCATCCGCGAGGGCAATCACCGCGTGCTGATGTTGCGGCGCGGCATGGATTGCGATTGCTTCGGCGCGTTCCAAAGAAACCATTTCGCCCGCGATTTTTGCGAAGCGTTTGACGCGGCCTTTAATTATCACAAAGCCGGCTTCATTGATTTCGACGACATCGCCGGTGTTATACCAGCCATCACCCATGCAAGATTGGGATGGAATGAGTTCGCCGGGTTGCGCGTGCAAAAAATAGCCGGATAGGAGGTTGGGACCGCGCACATGTAAGATGCCGCCTTGATCTATGCCCGGCACGGGTTCCAAGGCGTGTTCTATGCCCGGCAATAACAAGCCTACACTGCCAGGATGATGCGCCATGGGCGTGTTCACCGCCAGGACCGGCGCGCATTCGGTCGCGCCATAGCCTTCTAAAATTCGTATGCCGAATTTCTCCGCCCAAACTTTCCGCACTTCTTCATTTAATTTTTCGGCGCCAGCGACCACATAGCGCATGCGGTAAAAATCATAAGGATTGGCGTGCTTTGCGTAGTGACCGAGAAAGGAACTGGTGCCAAAAAGCACGGTGCAATTTCTGTCGTAAATAATTTCGGGAATGACCTTGTAGTGTAAGGGCGTGGGATACAAAAATAATTTAGTACCGGTCACCACGGGCAAAATCGCGCCGGCGGTCAGTCCGAAGGCGTGAAATATCGGCAGCACCGACATGAATTTATCGTTGGGCGAGAAATCAATGACGGCGCAAATCTGGGCTACATTCGCGAGTACCGCGGCGTGCGAGAGGACCACGCCCTTGGGTTTGCCTTCCGAGCCGGACGTGAACAGCACCAAGGCGGGTGCTTGCGGAGAAACACGCACTTGCGTCCGACGCGGCAGCCATTGGGCGTAAGCGATGAGCCAGAGCTTATCGAACAAGGAGAAACGGGCTTGCAAGTCTTCGAGATAAACCCAGCGCAAGTCGGGTAGCGTGGCGATTAATTCCGATAGACCGGCACTCTCGATAAATTTACGCGAGGTGATAACGGTTTGGATTTGCGCGGCGGCGCAAGCATCGGCCATGGCTTGCGCGCCCGAGGTGTAATTCAACATCGCGGGGACGCGGTTCACGCCACTCATTCCAAACAAGAGGCATACCGTGGTGCCTAGATTAGGTAACAAAACGCCTATGCGTTCTCCCTCGGCGGCGAGTCGTTTGCTCATGCGCCCCAGCGCCAGACTCATGCGTAGGATTTGGGCGTAACTCATCTCCACTTGACGCATGTCCTCCATGAGCTTGGTGCTGCGGCCATGCAATTGCACCGCCTCGACCAGGGCGTCGAATAAAGTGCGCCGTGGCGTGGATTCGAACAGCATGTGCTGCATGAGCTTGCGCATCTCTTCCCCCGCCCGCTGCCTGCGCTGTTTTGCCGATTCCGCCTGAGGCATCGCGAGCCGCGTCATGGGTAAAAAACTCAGCGTAATACGGGGAAACCATTGCTGTGGCAAATCGCCCGAGACGCGACTGAAATAAGAGCGCGCCGCGCCATCCAGCCGCACCGGCAAAATCGCGGCGCCGGTGCGCGCTGCGATAAAGGCCGGGCCTTCGTAAACTTTCATCAGACTGCCGGTCACCGTGATACGGCCTTCCGGGAAAATCACCACCGGTCTGCCGGACTCGATTATTTTTATCACCCGTTTAATCGCCAAGGGATTGGCGGTATCCAGGGCGAGATAATCCGCGAGCGACAATAGAAGTCGAAAGCCGCGGTTTTTAGCAACCGAGGTGTGCACGACGAATACAGGATTGAGCGGTAAAAACAAACCGAGTAACAAGCCATCCAAGAAAGATTGGTGGTTGGCAACAATGAGTAAGCGCGAGGGCGGCTCGGCGGGGGCGTTGCCCGTGGCTTCAATACGAAACGCGAGCCGGCATAGCCCGCGCAAAATGAATTTTAAGATGGCTTTGATCATTCCCCCTCCTCCAAAAATTCCAGGACTGCGCTCAGCGCCATGCGCAGACGCTGCCTATCAACGGTGAAATAGACTTCTTTACCCACTTTCTCGCGGCGCAATAATCCGGCATCGCTTAAGATTTTTAAGTGATGCGACACCGTGGATTGCGCCAGTGGGCAGGCAGCGACGATTTGACCCGCGTTCAGTGGCTGGTTACCGGAAAATAGCAATAGGATGCGTTGCCGCGATTCGTCGCCTAAGGCGGTAAAGACCTTGGACAAACCCATCCAGGCCTTGGGCAGAGCGCGCGCGTAATTGAGTTTCATATCGACATATTTAAGTTTATCGATACGTTTGTCAAGCAAAAAAGTTGTACGCGTTCCGGATGATTATTCCGGCCAGTGGCGGATATAGCGCTTGAGGAGACGGTTTTCGAGTTTGGCTTCGGACAAACAAGCTTTGGCGACGTCGTGAAAGGAAATCACGCCGGCCAATTTATCGCCATCCATCACGACTAAGTGGCTGATGCGATTTTCGGTGATGACACCGCGCACATAGTCCACTGTATCGCTGGGGCTACCGATGATAGGCTCCACGCTCATGACTTCGCTGACTTTCATCGCTTGAAAGTCGCAGCCGCGTTGGGCAATGGTTTTCAGCATATCGCGCTCGGTGATCAGGCCCACCATCACGCCGTCTTTCATGACAACCAGAGAGCCGACGTCATGCGCCACCATTTTGGTGACAGCGTCGGTCAAGGCTTGCTCGGGGGCGATGCTAAATATTTGACTGTCGGCTTTGACTGAGAGAATTTCACTGATCAGCATGCTGTACTCCTCGCGCGCGGTTATTTTTTAGGTGCGGCTGCTTATTATGAGAGTGGTGCCGGTGAGAAGAGTCGAACTCCCGACCTTCGCATTACGAATGCGCTGCTCTACCAACTGAGCTACACCGGCAAGGGGGGAGATTATAGAGCTTTGCGCTATACCGGGCAACGCGCGGACTAGGCGTTAGCGGGACGTATGCGCACGATGACATCCACGCCTTCCGTTTCCGTTCCAGCAGGCAGTGGTGGCAAACCTTGGATGTGTACAGCGTCCGCATCGAAATCAATTAACTCGCCGGTTTGCGAATTAAAAAAGTGATGATGGGCATCGGTATTGGGATCGTAAAAAACTTTGGTCGGGTCGACGATGACTTCGCGAATCAATTTGTGTTGCTTAAACAAATTGAGCGTGTTGTACACCGTGGCCTTGGAGGTTTCGCTGTGTCTATCATTCACGATGGCCATGATTTGATCGGCGGACAAATGTTCTTGCCGCGCAAATAAGGCGTAGGCGATTTCTATGCGCTGATGTGTGGGATTAATGTCATGGCGGCGTAATAGGTCAGCCATATTATCGCGGGTGTAAGTTTGCTTTTTCATGCCCTAATCTTAAGCCAAAGTTTGGACTTTGTCTAATATTTAAAACACCAAGCGTCCCCGCCCTCTTAGGGCGCACCTTCTGGCCAAGCATAAGGCGCTAAGTCTAGGGCCGGACCACGTTTCAAAATCAAGTCAGCCAGGAGGTGCGCGCTGGCGGGAGCCATGGTCACGCCATAGCGGTAATGGCCGGTATTGATGTATAAATTTTCTAGTTGGGGATGTTGCGCGATGCTAGGGATATTGTACGGCGACCCCGGCCTTAATCCCGCCCAATGAGCCACGGGTTCCTCCCCGTTCAGCCAAGGCAATATCGCTTGTGCCTGCTGCATTAATAGGTGGCGCGCGCTTTCGGTGACGCTTTTATCAAACCCTACGTCTTCCAAAGTACTCCCCACGAGGATATGGCCGTCCGAACGCGGAATAAGATAAAACCCGTCGCGGTAAATCATGGCCCGTAGGCGCCCAGGAGCTTGTTTGTAGGCAATGATTTGCCCTCGCATTGGTTTGAGCGCGGGACAGGTTTGCTGGGGTAAGAGACTGGGACTCCATGCGCCGGCCGCGAGCACAAATTGATCCGCCTGAAGGGGTCCTTGGGAAGTTAACGCAGCCCTCACCCGGCCATCTTGGATTTCCCAAGCTAAGAAGTCGGTCTCCTCGTACAGCAGGACCCCGCGTTTAATCAATGCGGCACGAGGCCCTTGCATTACCCTAGGGTTACGTACCTGCGCAATGTCCCGCCACCACAGAACGGCCACAGCGCCATCTGTGTCGATATGGACGTGTACCCCCGGGAGCGCGGCAGCGCGCCGGATGACGGGCGTTTGCATCCACTCAGCACCGGCTGCGCGGGGAACAGCGAACACCGCGACCGTGCTGACTTTGGACTCCGCCGTTCGCAGGACTCTTTCGAGCCCCGCGAGCGTCGCCTCACTGCAAGAACAACGCGGGTGTAGAAACACCAGCAGAGTGACGGAATCCTCGGCCCG
>CAZKHT010000204.1:0-5144 GCA_964552595.1 uncultured Burkholderiales bacterium | reverse complement strand
GGGCGTGGCGAAGCTAATACGCATTCCAGAGTCAGACTGGGTCTTAGGCCGATATTCGGATAAATCGCGAATGATGCATTGCGGACAATCGGGTTTACGGGCTTTGCAGGTATAGCGGCCATGGAGGATTAACCAGTGATGTGCGTCTTGACGAAATTCTTCCGGCACAAATTTTAACAGCTTAATTTCAACTTCATGCGGCGTTTTTCCCGGGGCTAGTTTTGTCCGATTGGCAACGCGGAAAATATGCGTGTCCACCGCGATGGTGGGCTGGCCAAAAACCGTGTTGAGCACCACATTCGCGGTCTTGCGTCCGACTCCGGGTAAGCTCTCCAAGGCTTCGCGGTCGGCGGGAACTTCGGCGCCGAAGTCGTCAATCAAACGCTGGCAAGTGGCCAGGATATGTTTCGCCTTGCTGTGATACAGCCCTATGGTGCGTATATAGCTCTCTAGACCCTCCACGCCGAGGGCCAAAATAGCCGCTGGCGTGCGCGCCTTGGGAAAGAGCTTGCGGGTGGCGAGGTTCACGCCCTTATCCGTGGATTGCGCGGACAACATGACCGCGATCAATAATTCGAAAGGCGTTTTGTATTCCAGTTCGGTGGTGGGATGCGGGTCAAGCTCCCGCAAACGCGAAAAAATTTCGCGCCGCTTAGCAGGGTTCATACGCTTAAGTGTTGGCGGGAGAAATGGGGATAGTGGTGACTAGACTGCGTCCGGCGGCACGCTTATCCAGCCAATTTTTTCCGGCGATCAGCAAGCCCAAGCCGAAAAACGCACCGGGCGGCAGCACCGCTAAAAGAAAGCCTTTGTAATCGGGCAGGATATGCCACACCCAGGCCTTGGCCTGCGCGCCGAACACCAAATCAATGCCGGAAAACAAAGTGCCCTTGCCGATGAATTCGCGCATGCCGCCTAAGACGATGAGCACCAAGGTCAAGCCCAAGCCCATCATGAAACCGTCCACCACGGAGGGCAGGAAACGATTTTTAGAAGCGAAGGCTTCGGTGCGCGCCAGCACGATGCAATTCGTGGTAATCCGCGGTTTGAATATGCCCAGTACCAAATCCAAAGGATGGACAAAGGCGTTCATCGCCAGCTGAATCGCGGTGACCAAGGCGGCGATGATTAAAATGAAGACCGCGATGCGTATCTCCTTAGGTACCACATTGCGGATTAAAGAAATCGCGCCGTTACTGGCAGCCATCACCAGCGCGGTGGCCAGCCCCAGGCTGGCGGCGTTCACGACCGAGGTGCTAATCGCGAGTAGGGGACACATGCCCAGCAATTGCACCACGCCGGAATTTTGTTTCCACAATCCGTTGCTGACGATTTCGCGGTAGGCCGCTGCACTCATGAGGCTTCCTTTACTGGGGCGGGGCGAGGCTGCGCAAAAATCTGCGCCCCGTGTTGTTCATAATAGCGCAAGGCTTTGTAAACCGCTTTCACCACTGCGCGCGGTGTAATCGTAGCACCGGTCATGTAATCGAAATGACCGCCGTCTTTTTTAACCTTCCAGCCCGAGGCCTGCGGGCGAGCCAAGGAAGTGTGGTCGAACTGTTTGATCCAATCGCTTTTGGCGATGTCTATGTAATCGCCCAAGCCCGGCGTTTCGTTATGCGTCACCACGCGTACTCCGGCAATTTCACCGTTGCGCTGTATCGCGATCAACAAGGCGATTTTCCCGCTGTAACCATCCGGCGCGATGGCTTGCAACACGAGCGCGCTCGGTTCGCCCCGCAGCCGTCCGCGATAAGCATGACTGGCTTGCGTGGTGCCCAGCTCCGGCGTGGCTGGAAGTAAGACCGCATCGTTGACGATATCGTTGTCATATAAATTTTTGGGCAAGGCCTGCGCGATCAAATCACGTTTGGCTTGCTCCTCATTTTTCGCAATATTATGTTTGGTGATATCGAAGGTATAGGCCAATAAGCCGGTCCCCAAGGCGGTGAAGAGCAAGAGGACAATGGTGGTGCGAATCGCGTTCGCGCTGGCGGGGCTCATGGTTTACCCGCGCTTTGGCTGCCATGACCGAATACCCGAGGTTGGGTATAGGCGTCGATCAAGGGCACCAGCATATTCATGATCAAGACCGCGAAAGCCACACCATCCGGGTAACCGCCCCAAGCACGTATCACAAACACCAGCGCCCCTACGCCGGCGCCGAAAATGAATTTACCGCGCGGCGTGGTGGCACCCGTCACCGGATCGGTGGCGATAAAAAACGCCCCCAACATCGCACCGCCGCTGGCCAGATGAAACCAAGGCGTGGCATAGCGCGCGGGATCCAGCAAATGAAATCCGCCGGCCAAAATGGCCAAGCCCAAGAGAAAGGCCACGGGAATATGCCAAGTAATAATTTTTTGTTGCCATAAATACATGCCCCCGGCCAGATAGGCAAAGGCCAGCAATTCGCCGCCGCGTCCGCCGACATAGCCAAAGACCGGCATGTGCGCGATATCCACCACAGGCCGGCCCAGCAACAACTGTGTGCGCAAAGTATCCAAAGGCGTGGCCATGGTCAGCGCATCCAAGCCGACACCGGAGGGCAAGACGCCATGGAAAATAAAATTCAGGGTGGCCGCGAACGATAAATGTTGATGCGCCAAGGCATCCACCACCGGCCACTGCGTCATCTGCGCGGGAAAAGAAATCAACATCACGGCGTAACCCGCCATCGCCGGATTGAATAAATTATTGCCCAGGCCACCATACAAATGTTTGGCGATGACGATTGCGAAAAATGTCGCAATGACGATGAGCCACCACGGTGCCAAAGGCGGCATGGATAAAGCCAGCAACCAGGCCGTCACCAGGGCGCTGCCGTCTTTCAAAAACGGACCCACGGGCACGCGACGCAAACGCAGCAATAAGGCCTCGGCAGCAAGTGCGGTGACGCTCCCGAGGACTAAGCTAACTAAAATCGCGGGGCCGAAATAAAGTTGATAAACCGCAATCGCCGGCAAGAGCGCAAACAAGACCCGAGTCATGACGCTGCTCACGCTGCTGGTAAGAGAAATAAATGCCATTTTTTTTAGGGCCGCGTCTTAGTGCCGCGTCGTGTCCTGGGGTAAGGTGTCGGCGGCGGGCGATGCACTGATCGCGGCCTGCGCTTGTTGGCGCCGGGCTTGGATATCGTCGATTTCTTTTTGCCGCTCGGGGGCGATATTGTCGATGTTCTGCGGCGTGACTTCGGCGCGCTTTAACTTGGCGCGTTCTATCGCCGCTTGTATCGCGGCTTTTTTTGCCTCGGCTTCGCTGTCGCCCGAAGTGGCGGTTTTCGGTGCTTGGGTTTTCGCGGCCAGCCGTTCCGCGCGTTCGCGTTTTTCGCGCTCTAGACGGTGTTCGCGAAATTCATGCCGTTCGCGCGCCAAGTCGGCTTTGGTTTTTTCTTTTTCCTTAGCCCAAATTTCACTTTTGGCGTAGCGATAATATTGCACCAAGGGAATGTGGCTGGGGCATACGTAATCGCAGCAACCGCATTCTATGCAATCGAATAAATTGTATTGCTTGGCTTTGTCGAATTCGTGGCCGCGCGCGAACCAATACAAGTCCTGCGGTTGTAAATTCACAGGACAGGCTTGCGCGCATTGGGTGCAGCGTATGCAGGGCAGGGCCGGCGGCGCAGGCGGGAATAAAGCCGGCGAGGTCGCGATGATGCAATTCGTCGCTTTCACCACGGGCGCTTGTAGTGTGGGTAAGGCGAAACCCATCATCGGTCCACCCATAATGCAATGCCGGGTGTCTGGACGTGGTTCGGCCAAGGCCAGGACATCCTGAATAGGCGTACCCAACAAGACTTCGAAATTGCGCGGCCGTTCTACATTGCCGGTGATAGTCACGATGCGCGACAACATGGGCTCGCCTTGCAACACGGCCCGCGCCAGCGCGTAGCTGGTGGCGACATTGAATACCTGCACCCCGATGTCGGTGGAGCGTCCGCCGGCGGGCGGCTCTTTGCCGAGTATAACTTGCGTCAATTGTTTAGCACCCCCGCCAGGATAAATCGTCGGCACGGCGATGACTTCGTAGCCGGTGCCGGCGCAGGCCACACGCATGGCCGCCAGGGCTTCGGGCTTATTGTCTTCGATGCCGATCAGCACTTGCTCGCTGCGCAAAATGTGCTGCATGATTTTGGCGCCAGCGATGATTTCGTGCGCGCGCTCGCGCATCAGCATATCGTCGCAAGTAATCCAAGGCTCGCATTCGGCGCCGTTTAAAATCAAGGTCGGAACCTTAGGCTGCTTGCCCGGATTAAGCTTGGCATGGCTGGGAAAAACCGCGCCGCCCAATCCGGCCAAGCCCATGTCGCGCAGGCGATTGCGCAACTCACTGGGATGCATGTTTTGATAGTCTAGGGGCGCGCGCTCTATCCACGCTTCTTCGCCATCTGTTTCTATTCCCACGCATAAATCCGGCAGACCGGAGGGATGGGGCACGGGCATGACCTCAATGGCCGCGACTTTTCCCGAAGTCGAGGCGTGTACCGCGCAAGAAATATAGCCTTCCGCCAGGCCTAAACGCTGGCCTTTGCGCACGCGTTCGCCGACGTGCACGACGGGTTTGGCGCGCTCGCCTATGTGTTGATGCAAGGGCAAAATCAAACGCGGCGGCAGCGGCGCGCGGGCGATGGCGACGCCGGTGGATTCGCGTTTGTGCTGCGGCGGGTGCACGCCGCCATTGAAGGAAAACAGTTTGCGGCTCACGCGCTTTGCAAGGAATACACAGGGTATTTCCATTTCCACGTGGCGATGTCTTCCGTGAGCGGCACCATGTCTATGCAATCGACGGGGCATGGCGGCAAACACAATTCGCAGCCCGTGCACTCTTGCGCGATTACCGTGTGCATATGTTTCGCCGCGCCCAGTATCGCGTCTACCGGGCAGGCCTGTATGCACAGCGTGCAGCCTATGCATAAGCGCTCATCAATCACAGCGACGGATTTCGGTTTGGGTAGGCCGTGCTCGGCGTTCAGCCGCTTGAGGTCCACGCCTAATAGCTCGGCCAGGTTTTGCATGCGGGCCTCGCCCCCGGTTGGGTCTTGATTGATATCCGCCTCGCCGGCCGCAGTCGAGGGAGCCTAGGTTCGACAGCCGGGGAACCCGCTGTAGCCGACTTTCGCCTCGGTCGAAAAGCGGTAGTTT
>CAZKHT010000203.1:0-5155 GCA_964552595.1 uncultured Burkholderiales bacterium | reverse complement strand
CGCTCGACTCTCGGCTTGCTGATATTGCAGGCGGGCGGCTTCCAATCCGCTGCGCGCCGCCAGCGCGCGCCGTTTCGCTTCTTCCAAGGCGCGCTCGGCGCTTTGCTGGGCACGCGTCGCCTCGCTGAGTTCGAGTTCGGCGGCACGCAAGCGCTCGGCCGCCGCATCTCTTTCCTGGCGTGCATACTCGGCTTTCATCTGCGCTTGGCTCTGATTTTTTTGCGCCGCCGCTCGATCTTCGACCGGCGCCTGAGCGAACGAAATTTCCCATAGCGCGATGGCACACAAAAAAACAAAAGAAGCCTTCGACTTATAGAACTCCATCACTCTCTCCCGTTTATAGGTATTTAAGCGCCAATCCGGCGATGAGGGTCGGCGGCAGCGCCGCAAACAATAGACCAAGCGGACGGATGGATTCCTCGTCGAAACACCCTCGCAATATAGCCAAGCCAGCGGGGTTCGGCGCATTCGCGATGATGGTCAAACCGCCGCCGGTGACCGCGCCGGCCACTAAGGCGTATTTAAAACTGTCGGATAGACCTTCCACCAGCGAGCCCAAATAGGTCAACGCCGCGTTGTCCGTGACGGCCGTTAACGCGGTCGCGCCAAAAAAAACGACATTACTGCTCATGCTTGTGAGTAAGGGTTGTAACCACCATTCTTGCTGGCCGCCCAGTATGACGAGACCCGCAAGAAAAAAAGTAACGAGTAACCCTTCGCGCATAATCAGGCGATCTTGATAGCGCTGATAAGCATAGGCAATGCCCAAAAAGAAAATAAATAGTCCGATAAAAATCGGCGGATGGTGCGCAGCAAAAACCACTGCCACAAGAAAGCCTATGTGGACGACTACCAAAAAGTAAGGGATAGGCTCACCGGTCGGTTTGTCCTTTAACCGCAAGCCCGCCAACTCTTTATAAAAAAGTAAGGTCGCGCCCAGCCCGTTGACTAGCACCGCGATAGCCGCCTTCCAACCGAAGTGAGACAGCATAAAGCTGATATCCCAACCCCATTTCTCGGCGACCATGAGCACTGGCGGCGCGGCAAAAGGAGTTAACACCCCGCCTATCGATATGTTCACAAATAACACCCCTATGGTCGCATATTTCAGGCGCTCGGAGATTTTGCGGCCGCAGATATGTTCAGCGAGAATCAAGGCTGCAAGCGTCATGGCGGCAGGCTCAGCGATAAATGAGCCCAACAGCGGAACTATCGTCAAGACGATAAAAAAGAAACCTATACTTCCGGGCAGGGGGACAGCATGCGCGACGCGTGTTACGACTGATGTTACGGTTCGCAGGATGGGCCGAGTACCGGCGATCACCATAATGACAAAAATAAACAGCGGCTCGGTATAGCTACGCGAATCAATGTAACGCGTCGCGGACGAGATACCCTCAACAAAAAACATCGCCAGAAACAGAATCAGCGCCCAAAAACCAAATACCACTTCTACTTCTCCCAGCAAATGCCACAATCTCGCATGAGCGGGTCGTGTGTGGGCCAAATGTTCAAAAAATTTAGTAGAAAAGGTATGCAAAATAGCGACGCCGAATAAGGCAGCGCCTACCATTTGCATGGTAGTAGGATTCAAGCGCGACTCCTTAAAAACACTGGAATGTTCACTGGCTCACTCTTGTCCGCGTTTTTACTCTGGGAAAAAATTTTTTAGCAGCAGTATCACACCTGGCTTAACATCGTAAGCGCGTCGCTGACTTCAAATTTTCCCGGCGCTTCGATATTCAATTTTTTGACCACGCCATTTTCCACCAGCATGGAAAAACGCTGACAGCGCACGCCTAGGCCTTTTTCGGTTAAATCCAATTCCAATCCCATGGCCTTGGTCAAGGTGCCGCTGCCATCGCCTAACATGCGGACCTTGCCGCCTGCTTTTTGATCTCTGCCCCAGGCGCCCATCACAAACGCGTCGTTCACCGATACGCACACGATGTCATCAATTTTTTTAGCCTTCAGCTCATTCGCATGTTGCACATAGCCCGGCACATGTTGCGCGGAGCAAGTCGGCGTGAAGGCGCCGGGCAAACCGAAAATAACGACGCGTCTGCCTTGGGTTAATTCTTTGGTCGAGACCGGGATAGGACCATCGTTGGTCATTTCGTATAGCGTAGCTTCCGGGAGGGTATCGCCCACTTTGATCGTCATATTGCTGTCTCCTATGCAAAAATAAAAACGCCGCGCGCGGTGAAGCGTCGGTGTCAGGTTTAAGAAAGCTGATTGAAAGCCAAATTAAATGGAATCTAGCGCGAACTACAGCAGCTAGTGTAGCAGACGCGCGTGCGCCGCGCAGGCGCGGCCGGGCTCGGCGAATCGGCTATAATATCGGCCCAGGAGCCGGATTTAGCCCCTCTGTTTTCAATCCCACTTGCACGGTCGCAAACGCATTAGCTTTAACACATCATGGAACTCAGCAGCGAAGATTCTTTTTGTTTGAACGTCATGCTTGCCGCCGGCGTGCAAGCCGTACGCATAGACAACTCCACTATGACGGTGCTGGGCCTGACGGAAAAAGGCGAGGCCTCTATACGCCTGCATCCCACTTGCCGCCACGATCAATACCTCAAATTGGTGAAGCAAACCTTGGCCGAGCACGCCTTGGATTCCCCCGAGGGCTATCCGGTTTATTTAAGGCGCTGGACGCGCATGGGGCAATTGCGCGATGACAATCTCGCGCGGCTCTTACTCACCGGCGAAGAAGAAGCCATCGTCGCCGTGGTTCATGCGCCCGGACTCACGGATGAAATCGCGCGCCGCGCTTGGTGGGCCATGCCCACCCTGGAAAATGCACGCCGCATGCTGGAAAAAGAATCCGTGGCTTTCGGCGCCATGGGCAAGGTGCTGGCGAATTTTTTAGTCGAGCATCTGCCCTTCGAAGAAAATCCCGCCGCGATTATGGACACCGTGCGCTGGTTGCTGCATTACGATTTAGTCGATGAAACCGCGCAAATGACGCTGTGGAATCGCGGCAGCGAAACCGGAGCTTATTTGGTCGGGTTCCTCGAAAGCCGGCCGGATCGTCTGCCTAAGCAAATGCCGGCGCGCGCCGATTACGCCGCGGTCAGCGCGCAGCTCCAAGCGCTGGTGGATCAAGGCAATGTCTACGCCACGATGTTATTGCGTTTACTTTCAGGCGCCGGGCAAAGTTTTTTGGTGGGCTGCGAGGGCGTGATGCAACGTCCCGGCACGCATGAAATCGTCAGTCCTTTTTTAAACGCCATAGGCGCGTATTTTCTCTCCTTCGGCGATCAAGTTGTCCCCGCCGCCAGCATCGCCGCCTTACAAACCGAAGGCGCACAATTCGCCACGGGTAAAACGCCGCCGCCCCCCGCCCTGCAAGACTTGCTCACCGCCGCGCCCGCCTTGCATGACGACATACGCGCCATGCTCATGCTGTCCCGTGTCAGCGCCGAAATCGCCGTGCCTATCCTGCGCCGCACGACGGCGGTGAACGCGCTTTTACGCACTAAATTACAACCGGTGTTTGAGCCTTTAGCCCAGCAAATACGGGTGTTGCGCAAGGAAAAAGGCTAGCCCTCGGTTCTTGATCTTCCACACCTTCGGCGAGAGATACAGAGCCGACATAGTGCCGCTCGCCGCGCACCCGCTACACTTTATTCGCCCTTCCTAGACTTTTCTCGCTCAACTTTCTATCTATATCTTCTGCCTGCACAGCCTATATCTTCTGCCAAATAGGCGCGTAGGCGCTTCGAATTTATATTTGCCCCACGTCACCTAGCTGCATTTCTCCCGGGTGGTCGACAGCCTCATCGATGTGCTTGGAATACACCTTCCCTAGCCTAGGTGAGATGGCAACTACAGCTTGAATAGCGAGGACAAGATGGAACATCAAAGTGCGATTGCGACTCCGCAAAGAATCGTCGTCATAGGCGGCAACGCCGGCGGCACCAGCTTCGTGGCGCAGGCAAGACGGCGTAGTCAGGCGGAGATTGTGCTGATCGAACGCGGCCCGCATATAGGCTATGCCTCTTGCGGCTTGCCTTATCATTTGAGCGGTGCCATCCCCGAGCGGGAAACGCTACTGCCGCTCTCCCCCAGCCTATTTGCGCAACGCTTTGGCGTGGATGTGCGCACGCAGCAAGAAGTCATCGCCATTGATCGCGACAATAAAAGACTGGAGATCGCGAACGGTAGTTCGGGCCGCTATTTCTTAGACTACGACAAGCTGGTCTTGGCGCTGGGCACCAAAGCTATCAAGCCCAAAATTCCCGGCGTCGATCTGCCTCAAGTTTTTACCCTTCAAACCGTCGCCGATCTCGACAAGATCACGCGTTGCTTAGAGGAGTCCCGGCCTCGTCACGCCACCATCGTCGGCGCGGGCTTCATAGGCTTGGAGGTCGCCGAGAATTTAAGAAAAAGAAATCTTAGCGTCACCTTGATAGAGCGCGCACCGCAAGTACTAGGACCGGTCGATACCGAAATCGCTGCCGTGGTGCATAGACATCTTCTCGCCCAGGGCGTGGAGCTGCGCTTGAGCCGCTCGCTTACGGCCTTGACTCCCGATGCCGGCGCTGTGCGCGCAACGCTAGACGATGCAAGCAGCTTGCGCATCGACATAGTGATCTTGGCTTTAGGCGTGGAGCAGCAAACCGCCTTGCCGCCCAGCCGCAATATGGTATGGGGAAGCACCGGCGGCAACCGTTTCGATGGCTTTATGCGAACTTCCGATGCCGATATCTATGCCTTGGGCGATGCCATCGAAGGGCGTTGCGCGATTTCCGGCGAAGCGACTCGAGGCGCGCTGGCAGGGCCGATTAGCCGCCAAGCGAAAACCGCCGCCGACCATTTGTTTGAAATTCCTACCGCGGCTTACGCGGGTGAACTCGGCACCTTTATTTGTAAGGTTTTCGATTTAGCGGTGGCGATGACTGGGCTCTCCGAAAAGCGCTTAAAGCAGCTCGAGTTCAACTATGGCAAGGTCTTTTTACCCTTAAGCAATCATGCGCATTTTTATCCTGAGGTAAAAGCGCTGTATCTGAAGATTTTGTTCTGCCAGAAAAGCGGCAAGATTTTAGGGGCGCAGGCGGTGGGCGAAGATGGCGTGGACAAACGCATAGACGTGATCGCAACGGCGATTAAAGCCGGCATGCGCATGGAGGATTTGGAGTCCTTGCCCCTC
>CAZKHT010000202.1:0-5185 GCA_964552595.1 uncultured Burkholderiales bacterium | reverse complement strand
TTGCCCCCGCACGGTGAGCGGGCTGTCACGATTAATGCTACCGGCAATGACTTTGCTACCGGCTTGCTTAAGTACCAGGCGGCTCTCGCCGGTGAGCAGGGCTTCATCTACCCCGCTCTCCCCGCTCTCGACGATGCCGTCGGCGGCGAAAGCTTCTCCGGGTTTCACCAATAAACGGTCTTCTGCATTCAAAGCCAGAACCGGCACCACTTCATAACCGTGACTCGATACGCGAGTCGCCATCGCCGGTGCCAGCCGCAATAAATTTTCCGCGGCTTCCATGGAGCGCTGGCGGGCGTTGGCTTCCAGCAGACGCGCGCCCAGCAAAAATAAAACAAACATGCTAATAGCGTCGTAATACACATGGCTGCGATCCAGCCCGGTATTGATCAGGCTGCCGATAAAAGCCGCGACCAACGCCAAGACCACCGGCACATCCATATTTGGACGGCGGATTTTAAGCGCCGACCAAGCCGCCGCGTAAAACGGTTGCGCGGCATAAATCATCACAGGCAGGGTCAAGGCTAGACTTAACCAGCGCAGCAAGCGAGCGGTGGCCGCTTCCATGCCATACCACTGCCCCGCGTACAGCGCGACTGCCAGCATCATGACTTGCGCCGCCGCGATACCGGCGACCGCCAAGCGGCGTAAATCTTTTTTGTGTTGCTGGGCACGCAAATGCGCCGCGCTCTGCGCGTTGTAGGGATGAGCGCGGTAGCCCAGATGCTGTATCTCGGCCAAAATTTTCGACAGCGTGATCGCACTTTCATCCCACGTCACGCGTGCCCGTTGGCTGGCGTAATTTACTTGCACCGCGCGTACGCCGGGCAGTTGCATGAGATGGCGCTCATTCAGCCAAACACAGGCCGGGCAGGTAATGCCTTCAAGAATTAATACCGCTTCCTTGAGTTCGCCGGCATCGCGCACAAAGCTGCGCTGGATTTGCGGATGATCATATAAACGTAGTTGCGCTAATTCATCCGGCAAAGCTTCCCGCGCTTGCGCCGGGAGCGCGGTGCGATTGTGGTAGTAGGCGCTCAAACCATTATCGACGATGGCTTGCGCCACAGCTTGGCAGCCACGGCAACACATAGCGCGCGCCGCATCCGCGATTTGCACGCTGAGATTTAAATTTTTGGGGATAGGGAGTCCGCAGTGATAACAGCTCACCTCGGAATTCATAGTGCGCTCACGGTGCGCTAATCGAAATCACGGCTTGTTCTAAATCCAGGGAGGTATCGCCGCGCTTAATTTGCAAGAGGCTATGCCATTGCCCCGGTGCGTCTAGCCGCAGTTCGGCGCGGTAAAGTCCCGGCGCGATAGAGCTGAAATCGGCGATGATATCGGCGTCGCGTTGCGCGGGACGGGTCAACACTAATCTTAATTGGGCGTCGGCGATAGGCAGGCCGGCGGCATCGCGCAAACGCACTTCTACCGGCGTCACGGTATTCAATGCCAGAGCGTTTAGGCCTTGCACATCCACATTCCAACCCAGTTCGTGTTGCTTTTGTTGTTGCTTGAGATGTTGGCTAATGCCTTTTGCCGCGTCTTCGCCGTGTGGGACGACGCCAGCGAAGGCAGTGTGCGCACCTCCTTCCCGACCGCCGGGCATGATGCGCCTGGCGATGGCATCGGGCAAGCCATTGGTAGCGATATACGCGAAGGCGCCGAGCAAGATAAACAGCACCACAAAAAAACCAATAAATAGTTTCGGTCCCCAATGCAATTTACTACCGCCGACGCGCGCTTGGCTATTGATCAAGCCTAAGGCGAAAGCCGTGGAGAGATAGACGGTGATATGCATGGCGGCGATATCGATAGCGGGCTGGCTCAGCGCCGCGTACAAACTATAGCCTGCCAAGGGCAGCGCCGCGCTTACTACCGCGCACCAATAATTCGGCACGCGCAAGGCGCGTAGGCCATAAAACAACAAAATGATTACAACGGCGCCGCCGAATAGACTGATTAACATTAAGATGTTTTCTCCGAGTAAAACCTGACCGTACTGGTCCGTGCCGCCGCCGGTTTATGCAGGGGCGTAATCACGAATTCAAAATGCGCGATTTGGCGCGCTTGCTGCGGACTCAATTTCACACTGGCCTGGACTTGCAGGCTTTTGCCGCTTTTCACCAGGACTTGTGGGAAGTTCCCAAAGTCCGCGGCATCGACCGGTATGCCGCGCACGCTTAATTGATAGGTCTCGTCTTGCGCGGTGCGGTTACTGATATGCAATTGGTAACGGTTGCGTATCTCGCCGGTAGAGAGCAGCACATACAAAGGCTGGCGCACTTGGCTCACCGCTTGATCAAATTCTACCCGCGAAGCGATGCTGTAAACCAAGAGCGCGCTCATGCCGGCTAAAGCGCCGCCGTAGCCCAGCACTTTTAAGCGCTTCCAATGTAAGCGCGGCGGGGTTTTGGCTTTGAGCGTGGTTTCCGCGTCATAGCGGATTAAACCTTGCGGGAAGCCGACCGACCGCATGATGCTATTGCAGGCATCTATGCATAGCCCGCAAGAAATGCAGCCATATTGCAAGCCATTGCGGATGTCGATGCCGGCCGGACAGACTTGCACGCACAAAGTACAGTCTATGCAATCACCGTGCTGCGCCGCTTGGCGTTCTTCTCGAGTGCGCAAGCCTTGGCGCCAGGAGGCGCGCCCCAAACGCCCTTCGCCGCGATTTTCGTCATAGCTCACGGTTAAAGTATCGGCGTCATACATCACGCTTTGGAAACGCGCATAAGGACAGATATGGGTACAGATCTGCTCTCGCGCCAGGCCCGCCGCTATATACGTGGATAGGGTCAAGACGCCGATCGTAATATAGGCGGCGGGATGCGCTTGGCCGTTGAAAACATCGCGCAATAGCTGTGGGGCGTAATTAAAGTAAGCGGTGAAGGTAAACGCGGTCCACGCCGCCATCAGCAGCCAAATCGCGTGCGTGCTCCCAAGCTTGAGGATTTTTTCGGCGTTCCAGGGTTGTTTATACAAACGGATACGCGCGGGCCGCTCTCCCTGCACGAGCTGCTCCACCCATATAAAAAAATCCGTCCACAGGGTTTGAAAGCAGAAGTAACCGCAAAAAGCGCGACCGATTAAACTGGTCACGAAAAATAAAGCCACCGCGGCGATGAATAACAATAAGGAAAGCCAGACGAAATCTTCGGGATAGACGGTGAGATTAAACAGATAAAACTTGCGCGCGCCGATATCGAGCAGAATGGCTTGACTCGGGCCGTGCGCGCGCGGCCAGGGCAGCCATGCGAGTCCAAAAAAAACAGCGTAGGAAACAGCCAGAACCAGCCATTTGAATTGCCGAAAGCGACCCCTGATAGCGCGTGGAAAAATCGGAATACGCTTCTGATAAAGCGCACTCTGTTCTTCAATACCCGCTTGCATGTCGCGTCCTTAAAGAAGAAATAACCCCGCTCTGGGAGCGAGGTTATTGGTAGGGCTAGTCTTAATTCACTTGCGCAGAATTATTTCCCGCCGCCTAACTCGTGCACATAGACGGTTAGCACTTTAATTTGTTCCGGCGTGAGACGTTGTTTCCACGCCGGCAGCACGCCTTTAATCACGCCGCTTTCGATAATGGCGCTGACCGCGGCAACTTTTTTCGCGGGCGTGTCGGCGCCGGGAACATTGGCCCACAACCAAATCTTGTCGCTGAGATTGGGCGCGCCCAGTACTTGCCGGCCTTTCGCGTCGGCGCCGTGGCAATAGTAGCAGCCGGCGGCGGCTTCATTATGAAACAGCGCATTACCCGCTTGCGCTTTGCTTGCATCCACGGCTTCGCCGGAAAGCGATAAAACGTAGTTGGCCAGTTCTTCGATTTGCGTCGAATTCAAAACCTCGTTGAACGGCGGCATATATCCATGGCGGCCGTTGGTAATGGTCTCTTGTATGGTTGCATAGCTGCCGCCGTATAACCAATCATCATCGGCGAGGTTAGGAAAAAATCCGATTTTCCCAGCGCCCCCGGTCTGATGACAGGAAGCGCAATTGTCCGCGAATAATTGCCGGCCGGCCGAGGCGATAAAGGTATTCAGCTCCGGATCCTTGGCGATTTTATCGAAAGGCAGCGCCGCGACCTTGGCGAAATACGGTTGCTGAATTTTGGCATTCGCGCTCATATCGGCGGCGAGATCGGCGCGCGTATTCCAGTGCGTGGTTTGGGCTACGCCTTTCTCGTCCACGTAATGGATTTTGGCGACGCCCGGTGTATAGGTTTTGGCGACGGGCCAGGCAGGATAATAAATCCAGTAAATAATCGAAAATAAAATCGTGGCGTAAAATGACCAGACCCACCAGCGGGGCAAGGGATTGTTATATTCCTGAAGGTCGCCATCCCAAGCATGGCCGGTGGTTTGCACGGCTTGCGATTGCAATTTTTCTTTACTCATGACTTACCTTCCTCGCGCTCCGTTTCTTCATCTTGAAACGGAATGTTTTTATACGACTCGAGTTTTTGGCCGCGCTTCTTGCTGCCATACACCCATATTACGATCGCCACAAAAGTGATAAAAAAAATCACCAGGCCTAATGCTTTGCCATTTCCCGGTTGGGCCAGCCACGCGCTTATCATGGCTAGCGGAATTTAACGAACTGGTCTTCGTCGTATTTCTTGAAGTCGACCATCGTGCCTAAGACTTGTAGGTAAGCGACCAGAGCATCCATCTCCGTAATATTGTTGCGGTTGCCGTCGTAATTACCCTCTTGTGCTTGCTTGATCAAATTCGCTTGCGCGTCCGGGATATGCAGCGTTTTCGCGACATCCGCGCCAAAACGCTTCACATTGCGTTGATACTCGGCGTCGTTGGTGGAGTAAGGCACGCCGACCGCGCGTAAAGCCAGCATGCGATCCGCGACATCGGAAGTATCCAGCGGCGTGGTTTCCAGCCAGGGATAATTCGGCATCACGGATTCCGGCACCATGGAACGCGGCGCAATCAAATGTTGCACATGCCATTCGTTGGAATATTTTTTACCGACACGGGCTAAATCTGGCCCCGTACGCTTAGAGCCCCATTGGAATGGATGATCGTATTGGGATTCCGCGGCCAGCGAGTAATGCCCGTAGCGCACGGATTCCTCCACTAGCGGCCGTATCATTTGCGAATGGCAGACATAACAACCTTCGCGCACATAGATGTCGCGGCCACGCGATTCCAGCGGCGTGTAAGGA
>CAZKHT010000201.1:0-5206 GCA_964552595.1 uncultured Burkholderiales bacterium | reverse complement strand
ATTTCTTTCTTGCATTAAATTAGGCGCGGAATTGCTTACGCAATTTGATTTGTCGTCGCGTGGCTTACTAGGCACCGTGGGCGAGCCGATTAATCCCGAAGCTTGGATGTGGTATCACGTAGTCGTGGGCCAGCAGCGTTGTCCGATTGTGGATACTTGGTGGCAGACGGAAACCGGCGCCAATATGATAGCGCCCTTGCCCGGTGCGGTTGCGACCAAGCCGGGTTCTTGCACCTTGCCCTTGCCCGGGATACAAGCCGCCATCGTCGATGAACACGGCGGCCCTATCGAAAAAGGCCAGGGCGGCTATTTGGTGATCAAGCGGCCTTTCCCATCTTTACTGCGCACGCTGTGGAATGACCCAGAGCGCTTCAAAAAAACCTATTTCCCATCCGAGATGGGCGGCAAGACTTATCTCGCGGGCGATTCCGCGCATCGGGATCAAGACGGCTATTTTTGGATCATGGGCCGCATCGATGATGTGCTGAACGTCTCCGGCCATCGGCTGGGCACCATGGAAGTGGAATCGGCCTTGGTGGCGAATTCACTAGTGGCGGAAGCCGCCGTCGTGGGCAAGCCGCATGAGATTAAAGGTGAGGCCATTGTGGCTTTCGTGGTGCTCAGAGGCGCCCGCCCCGAGGGCGATGCTGCCAAGAAAATCGTCGCGGAGCTGCGTGAGTGGGTAGCCAAAGAAATCGGCCCGATTGCCAAGCCCGATGAAATTCGTTTCGGTGACAATTTGCCCAAAACCCGCTCAGGGAAAATCATGCGCCGCTTGTTGCGCGCCATTGCGCGCGGCGAAGCGATCACGCAGGATGTATCTACTCTGGAGAACCCGGCGATCTTGGAGCAATTGAAACAGGCAGTGGGGTAATTACCACGAGCTTTTTTAGCTTAACCAAGTAAGGCATTCGGTGCCCGTTCAACAATAAATATTTGCGACCGCTCTTGGCGTGCAGATGACCATCAGTGCCGCCAATTGTCTCGTCTGGGAGATTGATCCCACTATGGTAAAAACGTATATCAATTCGTTGACTTTGTTCGCTTTGCTCAAAGGGACTGGCGGCGTATGGCAGCGTGCATCTCGATCAAACCTTTAGGGAATCCGTCATGGCCCAACATACCGCAGAAGTCCTTTGGCTAAGGAACGAGCAGGACTTTCTCGATAATCGCTACAGCAGAAAGCACGTGCTTCGTTTTGACGGTGGCTTGGAAGTGCCGGGGTCTTCGTCCCCGCACATTGTTTCCCTGCCGATGTCTGACGCATCGGCGGTGGATCCCGAAGAGACATTTGTTGCCTCGCTCGCCAGCTGTCATATGCTGTGGTTGCTTTCCATCGCAGCAAAACAGCAGTTTCGCGTTGATCGTTATTTCGACGCTGCGCTTGGTGTCATAGAGAAAAACGCGGAAGGAAAAATGGCCATGACCGTGGTCACGCTCCGACCCGAAGTACTCTTTTCGGGAGAGCACTTACCAACGCGGGAGCAAATCTGTCGAATGCATCACGAAGCCCATGAACAATGCTTTATCGCTAATTCCGTAAAAACCGAGGTACGGTGTGAGCCAGTTCTATAACCAGCCCAAGTCGGACGCGGCGGTCGGGTAATGATTGGTTTCATTCTAAAACGAGCAGAAGCTATGTTTCGATTGCCTGCCTTGCGCGCATCTACGGCCTATACTGACACTGATTCCAATCTAGGTGCGCCATGTTCCAAAAATTGATGTTCTTAGCCTTTTTGCTGCAAAGCTCCGCGAGCTTCAGTACGGAAATTTTTAAGTGGACGGACGAGCAGGGCCATGTGCATTACGGCAATCAAGTGCCGGAAAAATATCAGCGCAACGCTAAGCCTACGCATCTCAATGTTGCGCCGCCCAGCACGACGACTCAGCCTAGATACACTCCGAATGCGGCGGACTCGCCTAAAGCGCAACGCAAGCCCTTGGTGATTCCTGCCCCACCACCCCTGGCGGCGAGTAAAGGCGAGAGCCCCTGCGAAATCGCACAGCGCAAATATCAAGAAAGCGATGCTTGTTTTGCGCCTTATCGCAATGCGAATGGCAGCATTAAGCCGGAAGCCTTTCAACACTGCACGGAAATGAAAGAGCCACCGCCCTGTTAAACATAACTGCGTATGTTAGGACGGCCTGCGAAAGTACATCTCTCGTCATCCGCGCGAAGGCGGGGGTTCAGCGTATCGTTGAGTCATTGAGAATGTTTATTTCCTGGGCCCCCGCTTTCGCGGGGGCGACGGGCTTTTGTAGAGATTCTTTTATGCAAACCGCGAAGCGAGGAGTTCCTTATGCCATTACATCAAACTGTTTCAGATCGGATTGCGCCTAGGCAGACATCTGCCGCGCATACGCTGCGCTTAAATTTGGACGCCCGAGCCGAGGCGGTGTACGCCTTCGTCGCTAAGCCGGAAAATCTCCCACATTGGGCACCGAATTTTTGTGTAGCGGTTGTTCGCGTGGATGGGCAATGGCGGGTGCAAACCGCAAGCGGGACGATGCTGTTTCGTTTTACTCAGCCCGAAACATTTGGTGTGCTCGATCACCTGATAACACTGAATTCCGGGGAGGAAATTTTTGTGGCTATGCGGCTGACAGCACGCGGCGCGAGCTGCGAAATCAGTATTACGATTCCGCGCGATGGCGATATGTCAGAGCCGGATTTCCAGCGGGACCTGCAAAGCGTGGAACAAGATTTGTACACGCTGAAATGCATAGTGGAATGTTTGGCCGCGCTCTAACGCGGCGAGAAAAACAGGCGGCGAATCGGCGAGCGATTGCCGCCTTGATTGCTCAGCGTCGGCCTACCGCGGTGTTGCGCACTATACCGATAGACTCCGGCGTGATTTCTTCGGGCTTGGGTTCGCGCACCGGGCTGAGGATTTCTTCAGCGGCAGCGCTGTGCATGCGGGCGTTGCTGGTATTTAAAACGCCCACATCGCCGCTGATCACACCGCCTTGTTCTATGGTGATAGTCCCATAGCGTATGGTGCCCTTGACCTGGCCGGTGGCGCGTATCACCACGTGATCTCTTACTGTGAGTTCGCCATCGAATAAGCCACCGATTTCCGCAACATCGATTTCGGCTTTGCCCACAAACACGCCGCCTTCGGCGATACGGATTTGTTTGCTATTCATGGCGGCTTCGACCCGGCCTTCCACAACCAAAATATCGCAATTGGTAATTTCAGCGCCTTGTAATTTGATATTCGGCCCTACGATGAGTTTATTGCCTTCCTCCTTGGCTAAGGTTTTGCTCGGCTCGCTGCTCGCAGCCGGGGCCGTTTGCGCTACAGGCTCTGGCGTAGCTGGGCGGCCGGGCTCATTGCGCGCGGCTTCGGGACTAGGCGCGCGGGGCAGCGGAGCGGGTGCGGGTTCAGATTGCATATACTTTCTCAACATGATGCGTATCCTCCTAGGGGTTTTGCTACATTACAAACTACGACAACAAAGAAATGTAAAACACGAGTTGGAAAAGATTTTCCTTTGTGCGATGTGAGGCACGCCGTATTTTAGACCCGACTTTGAGCGCTACAGCATGACGTTCTTGTCACTGGCGAATGCGATGTTTGGGCATGGTGCATGCTTTAGAGGCGCACGATTTTTTTTGCGTCCTCTAACAAAAACGTCATCCACTCCCATATGGCTAATACAGCTTTCGCGAGTGCGATTCTTTATCTAGGAGCCGAAACCGATGCGCACCTTGGGCAATATTCTGTGGTTCATCTTGGGCGGGGCAGTGATGGGGTTGGCGTGGTGGTTAGCCGGCTTGTTGGCGTTTATATCCATCGTCGGCATCCCCTGGGGTCGGGCCTGCTTCGTGATCGGCGAATTCACGTTTTTTCCTTTTGGCAAAGAAGCCGTGAACCGCGAAGTATTAAATGGCCGAAGCGATATCGGCACGGGCTGCCTAGGGCTCATAGGCAATGTGATTTGGTTTGTGTTGGCGGGATTTTGGCTGGCGCTAGGGCATTTGGGCGCCGCTTTACTGTGCTTTATCACCATCATAGGCATACCCTTCGGCGTGCAGCATATTAAGCTCGCCGCCTTAGCCTTGGCGCCTATAGGCAAAACCATAGTCAGCACAGACAGCAATAGGCTTACCAAAAGAGGCTTGTTTTAGCGGGAAGATCCGGGCGGAATTGCTTAATATGCGGTAAATCCGTATACTGCGCGGCTTTCCTGCTGGTGCTAACAGCTGTTCTCCGGCCGGAAGATATCCGTAAGTCTCGATTTTTCACCTTGCCTCACCGTTGCACGCGGGAGGCATTACCCATAAGGAGTGTGCATGCGTCATTACGAAATCTGTTTTATCGTCCATCCGGATCAAAGCGAGCAAGTGCCCGGGATGATAGAGCGCTACAAAGCCACTATCGGTACCCGCAACGGCGGTATTCATCGCTTGGAAGATTGGGGCCGTCGCCAACTCGCTTACCCTATCCAAAAAATCCACAAGGCGCATTACGTGCTGATGAATATCGAGTGCGATCAAGAAACCTTGGATGAATTGGAACACGCTTTCAAATTCAACGACGCCGTGCTGCGCCATTTGATTATCAAAATGGATGGCCCGGTGACCGATCCTTCGCCCATGATGCGCGAAGAAAAATCGCGTCCGGTGCCCTTGGAAAGAGTGGAACCTACAGCGGAGGCGGCCCCCGCCGCCGTGTAATCCGTGTCTTGCAACCGGGCGCAAATCTGCGGCCGGCTGGAGACGCGGCGCAGTTTACGTTTCACCCCGGCCGGCGTGGCTTTGATTGAGTTTGAACTTAGTCATAAGTCCGAGCAAACGGAAGCCGGCGGCAAACGCAAAGTGGCGTATACCTTACCGGCGATTGCGGTAGAGGACTTAGCCCGAGAAATTGCGCAACTGCCTTTGAAATGTGAATGTCGCGCCACGGGATTTTTAGCGAGTGCCAGCCACACCGATACGAAATTGGTGTTGCATGTGCAAAAAATTGAATTAATTGATTAGAGGTGAACCATGTCACGTCAAATGTTTAAACGCAGACGCTATTGCCGCTTTACCGCGGAAGGCATCAAGCAAGTGGACTACAAAGATGTCAGCTTGTTAAAAGATTTTATTAATGAAAACGGCCGCTTGATACCGGCGCGTATCACCGGCACCAAGGCGCGCTTCCAGCGTCAACTCTCCGTTGCGGTGAAACGCGCGCGCTTCCTGGCGTTGCTGCATTAC
>CAZKHT010000200.1:0-5236 GCA_964552595.1 uncultured Burkholderiales bacterium | reverse complement strand
ACCACGAGATGTTCGTTGATCGTGGAAGGCAATTCGGTCCGGATAGGCAAGGCTTTAAAGGTTCCTTTGAGCGCCTTGGTATCCACTTCCACCCATTCCGGAAAGCCACGGCCTTCGGCGGCGGTGGCGGCACCGGTAATGCGTAATTGGGTTTTCGCGGGGCCCGCGACTTCCAGTACATCGCCAGGACGCACTTGGTAAGACGGGATATTGACCCGCTTGCCGTTCACTAAAATGCCATTATGGCGCACCACTTGGCGCGCTTCCGAACGCGAGGCACCAAAGCCCATGCGGTAAACCACGTTGTCGAGACGGCTTTCTAAACCTTGCAACAGGGCTTCGCCGGTCACGCCTTTGTTACGCGCGGCATCAGCATAATAGCCACGGAATTGGCGCTCTAACACGCCATAAATGCGGCGCACTTTTTTTTCTGCTGCTAACTGTGTACAGCAATCGGTTAAACGGATGCCCCTCTTTTGGCCAGGCTGACCCTGCGCGTAATAGCGACGCTCTATGGCGCATTTATCGGTGAAACATTTTTCGCCTTTGAGGAAAAGTTTCTCTCCTTCACGGCGGCATTGACGACACTTGGCTTCAATATATCGGGCCACGATGGCTCTCCTGAATTAGATGCGACGCTTTTTAGGCGGGCGGCAACCGTTATGGGGCACCGGCGTCACGTCGGCAATCTGAGTAATCTTAAAACCTACTGCGTTCAAGGCGCGGACCGCGGATTCACGACCGGGGCCTGGGCCTTTGATGCGCACTTCTAAATTCTTCACGCCATATTCTTGCGCAACTTTGCCCGCGGCTTCGGCGGCGACCTGCGCGGCGAACGGCGTGCTCTTACGCGAACCTTTAAAACCTGCACCGCCGGAAGTGGCCCAAGACAATGCATTGCCCTGCCTATCGGTGATGGTGATGATGGTGTTATTAAAAGACGCGTGAATATGCGCTATGCCTTCGGCCACGCTTTTCTTAATTTTCTTGCGCGCTTTAGCGGCGGGGGCTTTATTGGTTGCCATGTCTAATCTTTTCCTTAAGCGTTAGCTTATTTCGAGGACTTAATTGCCTTGCGCGGACCTTTACGGGTGCGCGCATTGGTACGCGTGCGCTGACCGCGCACCGGCAAGCCTTTACGATGGCGCTGGCCGCGATAGCAGCCCAGGTCCATCAGACGCTTGATGTTCATGGTGACCTCGCGGCGTAAATCGCCCTCGACCGTGACTTTCGCCACTTCGTCGCGCAGCTTTTCCATCTCGCTGTCGGTGAGGTCTTTCATTTTGCTAGCGGTATTCACGCCGGCGGCGGCGCAAATTTTGCGCGCGCGCGTGCGGCCTATGCCGTAAATCGACGTCAGTGCGATTTCCGCATGTTGATGGTTAGGGATATTTACCCCCGCGATACGGGCCATGCCTTTACTCCCAGCAAAACCATTTTCGGCTAGCGAAAACGGTAATTATGTAATCGTCCGAAATACGCAGCACAGGATTTAGCCCTGACGCTGCTTATGCCGTGGGTCGGCGCAGATCACCCGCACCACACCCTTGCGCCGCACAATTTTGCATTTGCGACAAATCTTTTTCACCGACGCTTGTACTCGCATAACTTTCTCCTAACAGTCCAGGCTTTCCTGAACTCACTTCGCCCGATAAATAATGCGGGCGCGCGATAAATCGTAGGGCGTCATTTCCACTGTGACTTTGTCGCCGGGCAGGATGCGGATGTAGTGCATACGCATTTTCCCGGAGATGTAACCCAAAACCACATGCCCGTTTTCCAACTTGACACGAAATGTTGCGCTCGGAAGCGTTTCCAACACTTCCCCTTGCATTTCTATCGTCTCTTCTTTTGCCATATTCCTAAATCGTTAGCCTGGTATTAGCGGGCTAAGCCGCCTTTGAAGTTGGCCTTCTTCAACAGGCTCTCGTATTGGTGGGACATCAAGTAGGCTTGCACTTGCGACATGAAGTCCATGGTCACCACCACGATAATCAGCAAACTGGTGCCGCCGAAATAAAACGGCACATTGAATTTCAAAATCAAAAACTCTGGCAGCAAACACACCAGCGTAATGTACAAAGCGCCGACCAAGGTCAGACGCAACATAATCTTTTCGATATAGCGCGCGGTCTGGTCACCGGGGCGTATACCAGGCACGAAGGCGCCGCTTTTCTTTAAGTTATCTGCCGTTTCCTTGGGGTTGTAGACCAAGGCCGTGTAGAAAAAACAAAAGAAAATAATCGCAGCCGTATATAGCAATACATAGAGCGGCTGCCCCATGGACAAGGCCCCGGATACATCTTTTAACCAGGCCATGCCCTCATGCGAACCAAACCATCCGGCCAGCGTCGCCGGGAACAAAATAATGCTGGACGCGAATATCGGCGGGATCACCCCCGCCATATTCAATTTCAAAGGCAGATGGCTGGTCTGCCCGCCAAAAATCTTATTGCCGACTTGGCGCTTGGCGTAATTCACTACGATTTTGCGTTGACCTTTTTCCACAAACACCACTAAGTAGGTGATGAGGATGACGCCGACAAATATGGTCAACGCCAAAGGAATCGAAAACGCGCCAGTGCGCACCAAATCCAAAGTCCCGTAAATCGCATGCGGTAAACCCGCGACGATGCCGGAAAATATAATCAGCGAAATCCCGTTGCCTATGCCGCGCTCGGTAATTTGCTCGCCTAACCACATCAAGAACAGCGTGCCGGTAGTCAAGGTCACCATGGTGGTCAACCTAAACATCAAGCCGTGCTCTAATACCAAACCTTGCTGCGATTCCAAAGCGATGGCTATGCCTAACGATTGGAATACGGCCAATACCACCGTGCCATAGCGCGTGTATTGGGTAATCTTGCGCCGCCCGGCTTCGCCTTCCTTTTTCAGCGCCTCCATTTGCGGCGACACCACCGTCATCAACTGCATGATGATGGAGGCGGATATATACGGCATGATGCCCAAAGCCAGCACCGAAAACCGGCCCAGCGCGCCACCCGAGAACATGTTGAACATGTCCAGGATGCCGCCGCCCTTGGTATTGAACATCTGCGCCAACTGCGTCGGGTCTATACCCGGCACCGGGATATGCGTCCCTATGCGATAGACGATTAAGGCGCCCAGCAAAAACAGCAGGCGTTTTTTCAAATCGCCCAACTTGGCATTGGCACCCAGGAGTTTGTCTATAGCCACGTTACGGGGGCCACCTTATTGGAGCCACATTACTGGGTCGCTTGCGCCGCTTCGACGATTTTGCCGCCGGCCGCTTCTATCGCGGCACGCGCACCCTTGGTCGCGCCCAGGCCTTCCACGGTAATCGCTTTGCTAATGCTGCCCGATAACACAATCTTGGCGTGCAGAGCACGCGAGGGCACCAAGCCTGCTTGCTTCAATACCAATAAATCCACTTTGTCCGCGCCTAATTTTTCCAAGGCATACAACATCACTTGTGCGGTATCGCCCTTGGTTAAGGACACGAAGCCGCGCTTCGGTAAGCGGCGCTGCAAAGGCATTTGACCGCCTTCGAACCCGACTTTATGAAAGCCGCCGGAGCGTGAACTTTGACCTTTATGGCCACGGCCCGCGGTTTTACCCAAGCCGCTGCCGATGCCGCGACCTACGCGGCGTTTATTCTTTTTGGAGCCGGGTGCCGGCTGCAGCGTGTTTAATTTCATTTAGCCCTCGCACTTCACGAGATAGGACACTTTATTAATCATGCCGCGTACCGATGGCGTGTCTTCAACTTCCACGGTGTGATGCATGCGGCGCAAGCCCAAGCCACGCACGCAAGCCCGGTGCGCTTCTATGGTGCCTATGGTGCTTTTCACCAGAGTGACTTTGATTTTTTTCGCGGAGCTCATGCTTTACTCCAAAATCTCATTAACCGATTTGCCGCGCTTGGCCGCGATTTCGGACGGTGTGGACATGGCTTTCAAACCGTGCAAAGTCGCGCGCACGATGTTGTAAGGATTGGTCGAGCCTATGCATTTGGCCAACACGTTGTGTACGCCCATAACGTCAAACACCGCGCGCATCGCGCCGCCGGCGATAATCCCTGTGCCTTCAGATGCGGGCTGCATAATCACTTTAGAGGCCCCGTGCATACCGATCACCGCATGCTGCAGGGTGCCGCTTTTCAGCGAAATTTTCACCATGGTGCGGCGCGCTTCTTCCATCGCCTTTTGCACCGCGACCGGCACTTCCTTGGCCTTGCCTTTACCCATGCCTATGCCGCCATCGCCATCACCGACCACCGCCAACGCGGCGAAGCCCATGATGCGTCCGCCCTTCACCACTTTGGTGACGCGGTTCACGGAAATCATTTTTTCGCGCAGCCCGTCGCCGCGCTCTTCAGTTTCAACTTTTGCCATCGTGACCTCTTTAGAACTTCAGACCGCCTTCGCGCTCGGCCTCCGCCAGGGCTTTCACCCGACCGGGGTATTTGAATCCGGAGCGGTCGAAGGCCACGGTTGCGATGCCGGCTGCCTTCGCTTTTTCCGCAATTCGTTCTCCTATCAAAGCCGCGGCCGCGATGTTGCCGCCGTTTTTAATGTCTGCGCGCATGGCTTTATCCAAGGTAGAAGAAGAAGCCAAAACCTTGCTGCCGCTGGCATCGATGATTTGCGCATAGATATGCAAATTGGTGCGACTCACCAATAAGCGCGCTACTTTGAGCTCAGCGATTTTGGCACGGGTTTTACGTGCACGACGCTGACGAGCTTGCTTGGTATTCATGACCGGCCTTTCCTTACTTCTTCTTCGTTTCTTTGATCACCACCACCTCATCGGCATAGCGCACGCCCTTGCCTTTATAAGGCTCGGGGGCACGATAGGCACGAATCTCGGCGGCGGCTTGGCCGACTTGCTGCTTGTCGGCGCCTTTCAATACGATTTCAGTTTGCGTAGGTGTTTCGACTTTTACACCAGCGGGCATTTTGTGCTCCACCGGGTGGGAAAAACCTAAGGTCAAATTCAATACATCGCCCTTGGCCTGCGCGCGATAGCCGACGCCCACCAAAGTCAATTTACGCTCGAAGCCCTTGCTGACGCCCGTCACCATATTGGCGAGCAAGGCACGCATGGTGCCGGACATAGCGTTCGCGGCAATGTCCTCGCCCAGCTTTTCGATTTTCAATTCGTTGCCGTCTTTGACGACTTTAACGCGGGCATGTTGTTTCTGCTTCAAGGTACCCAAGGGTCCCTTAACAGTGATGTCTTCACCGGCGATGGT
>CAZKHT010000199.1:0-5278 GCA_964552595.1 uncultured Burkholderiales bacterium | reverse complement strand
AAAGCGGTCGCCAGTTTGGAAAAAAAACAAGCGAACAGCCCTATTACGCATAATCTGCGCGGCGCAATTTATCTCGGCAAAAATCAAACTGCCTTAGCGCGCGGCAGCTTTGAAAAAGCCTTGACCTTAGACCCTAGTTATTTTCCGGCGGCGCTGAATTTAGCCCGCTTAGACATGCAGGACAAACAGCCGGCGGCGGCGCGTAAGCGTTTCGAAGCCGTGCTGGCGAAAGATAAAAACAATCTACAAGCCCTGCTCGCCCTTTCCGCTCTAGAAAGCGAGGCCGGCCATGACAAGGAAATGCTGGATTGGCTAAACCAAGCTGCGGCCAGCCACAAAGATGCCATACAGCCGCGCATCTTGCTCGCACGCTATTATTTGCAGAAAAAAGATTTTGTGCGCGCCTTGGGTGTGGCGCGCGAAGCGGTGAGCGCCAATCCAAACAGCCCGGAAGCGATGGATTTGCTAGGCAGCACGCAGTTGAATGCCGGCGAAAAAGACAACGCCGTGACCAGCTTTACCCGCTTGACCGCGTTATCGCCTGATCTTCCGGGCGCCTGGCTGCGCCTGGGCCAAGCGCAAGACGCCACAAAAAGCACGGACCAGGCGCGTAGCAGTTATCAGAAAGCACTCAATCTCAAACCCGATTTAATTGAAGCGGAACTTGCCTTGGCCCGACTTGAATTTAACGCCGGACGAAAAGCCGAAGCCTTGAAATGGGTGCAAAAAGTTCAGCAGCAGCAACCTAAGCAAGCCTTGGGCTATATGCTAGAGGGCGAACTCTTGCAAACGGATAAACAATATCCAAAGGCGCTTGAGAAATACGAGCAAGCGTATGCGCTTTCGAAAACGCCGGATATGTTGATACGCATCCATGGCGTACTGGTGTCCCAAGGGCGGGGCGCGGAAGGCGAAGCGCGCTTACTGCAATGGGCGAAAGATCATCCGAAAGAAACCTTGGTCCGCCTGTATTTGGGCGATATGTATCTTAAGCAAGGCAAGATGCCGGCCGCCGCGCAACAATATCAAGCGGTACTGGCGCAGTTCCCAACCGATTTGATGGCCTTAAATAATTTGGCTTTCGCTTATCAGCAAATGAAGGACCCCCGAGCCATAGAAGTGGCGGAGCGCGCTTATGCGCAGGCGCCGAATAAACCCGATGTGGCGGATACCCTGGGTTGGGCTCTGGTGCAAATGGGCGATGCCAAGCGGGGCTTGTCTTTATTGCAACAAGCGCACGCCAAGAGTCCTGATGACGGTACTATCCATTACCATTACGCAGTTGCGCTGCTTAAAAACGCGGATAAGCCGCGAGCGCAAGCAGAGCTGGAGCGCCTCTCCGCTTTAAACGTGAAATTTTCGGAAGAGGCGGAGGCCAAAGTGCTTCTTAAGCAAATAAAAGAAGGCGGGCGCTAAACCCCACTTTTGCATTCACTGGATTCAACCGCCTCACCGTCCTTTATGGAGAAGATTTTGATTAGCCGAAAAAATTTGTGTAGGGCCGTGCACGCTTCTGTCTTGCTTACGCTAATCCTATTTTCTTTGCCCGGCTGTGATCGGTTTAAATCCGTGGACAGTTTGTATCACGACGCGGAGACGCGCTATCAACACGGGGAAGAAAAAGCCGCCATGATACAGCTGCAAAACGCCTTACAGCGCCAACCCAACCACGGCCCCGCGCGTCTTTTGTATGCCAGGGTGAGCAATGACATGGGTTATTTTGCGACTGCGGAGCGCGAAGCCAAAAGTGCCTTGGGTTATGGCATGAATGCCGAGCAAGTCCAATTGGAGTTGGCACGTGCCCAGTTTGGCCAAGGAAAGTTTCAAGAAACCCTAGATACCGCAAAGTTATTGCCGGGTTTGACGGGCGAGGCCTTGGCTAAAATTTTAGTGTTACGCGGGGACGCGCAATTGTCGCTAAACCAAACCGAGGCCGCTAAGAGCTCTTATGAAGCCGCGATCCAAGTAGCGGATCAATATTTTGGTGGCTATCTCGGCCGCGCCCGTTTGGCCGCTATCGCGAAGAACGAGCCGGAGGCGATGCGGCAAATAGACATCGCCTTGCAGAAGTCCCCCAACGCGCTAGAGGCCCTGGTATTCAAAGGTGATCTATTGCGTGCCGCGAATCAAGCCGAGGTCGCCAAGGCAGTGTTTTCGGAAGCGATTAAATTGCGCCCGAATAATATCGATGCGCGCTTGCGTCTGGTGTCGGTTTTGATGGATACCAATCAACTCGAGCAAGCGAGAACGGAAGTTGATCGTGCCAGAAAAATCAGCCCGGGCAATTTAATGGTGTTGTACGCAGCAGCCATGCTGGATTTTCGCGAGGGAAAGTTCGTGCAAGCGCGTGATGATATTTTGCAGGTATTACGCGGCGCGCCGGATCATTTGCCGAGCGCGGTATTGTATGGCGCGGTTTCCTATCAGTTGGGGGCATACGAACAGGCGGAGAAAAAACTCACATACGCGGTAGAGCAATTGCCCAATAACGCGTTCGCGCGCCGTTTATTGGTTTCAACCTTAATTAAGCGCAACGAGGCGCCGCGCGCAATAAAAGCCTTGCAACCTCTCTTAAGCCAATATCCCGACGATGCGCACGTGCTTACGCTGGCCGGTGAAGCCTATCTGGCCGCGCGCGAGCCAAAACAAGCTTCGGAGTATTTTCAAAAGGCGGTCGCATCCGCGGACACAAGTTTAATTCGTAGCCGGCTCGCCATTAGCCGGCTCGCCGAGGGCGACGTGGAACGCGGCATCGCGGAATTAGAAAGAGCATCCAGCTTAGACGCGAAACAATATCAAGCAGACCAGCTCTTAATTGTTACTTTAATGCGGCAACAGCAATTCGATAAAGCGCTGGCCGCAATTAATGTGTTGGAGAAAAAGCTCCCCAATAGCGCCTTGGTTTACACCTTGCGCGGCGGCGTGTACTTGGTCCAAGGTAATCGCGCGGCTGCGCGTAAAGCTTACGAAACCGCTTTACAGCTAGACCCGGGCTTTCTCGACGCCGCATCCAATTTGGCGCAAATGGATGTGCAAGATAAAAATATTTCCGCTGCCCGTTCGCGTTTTGAAGGCGTGCTGGCGAAAGACAAGTCCAATGTACGTGCGATGCTGGCTTTGGCCGATCTCGCGATTAAAGAGAATAAAGAATCAGATTATTTGACTTGGATACAAAAAGCCGCCAAGGCGGACCCCACAGCCTTCGAACCCAACGCCAGATTGGTAGCCTACTATTTAGGAAAAAAAGACAATCAAAAAGCCTTGGCCTTGGCGACTTCGGTGCAAACGGCAAATCCGGAAAGCGTGTTGGCTTTAGAGTTATTGGGGCGGACGCAATTGGTCAGCGGTGAGAAAGAATCAGCACGCATTACTTACAGACGCTTGGGCGACGTGCAACCGGATACCGCCGCCGCTCATTTTGCTTTGGGCGTGGCGCAAATGCAGCTAGATCAAATCGAATCGGCGCGAGCATCTTTGAAGCGGGCTTTAGAATTGCAACCCGATTTTGTAGATGCCGCTGGTAGCTTAGTGGTCTTGGAGCTGCATGAAAAACGCTTCCCCGCCGCCTTGCAAGTCGCTCGTGATTTGCAAAAAAATAACCCGCGTTCGGGATCGGGTTGGGCGCTGGAAGGCGAGTTACTCGCGGGTCAAAACAAAATCGCCGAAGCGATAGGCAAATTTGAGCAAGCTCAAAACATAGAGCCAAAAGGTGAAATTACCATACGCTTGCATCAGTTGCGTCTAGCGGCGAGTGTCCAGGATGCAGACAGAGATATCATTGCCTGGCTAAAAGCCCATGCCAATGATCACGCCGTTCGCGCTTATTTTGCCGGGGCTTTATTGAAGCAAAAACGCTATAAAGCGGCCGCCGAGCAATACGAATACCTCGTCAAAAATGCGCCGCCAAGTGCACTGATATTGAATAATTTAGCCGGGGCATATGGCGAGCTTGGCGACAGTCGCGCGCTCACGACAGCCGAACAGGGTTATCAACTTGACCCCAAAAATCCCGCGCTACAGGACACGCTGGGCTGGATTTTATTCAAACAAGGCGATAAATCCCGAGCCAAAGAACTCATCATGCAGGCGGCACGCGCCCTCCCTAACGATACCAGCGTACAAGCTCATCGCGCGGCAGTGGAGTCACTTTAAGTTATTCGATGCATCTGACTGCGGCGCGGCCACTCCAAGATTCTAGCCGCCACTTATTTAAAAAAGCGAGGCTGTTGACGGGTTTTCATTCATCACGGGATAGTGGATTTGAAACATTGAGGGCACTTTCACATTGCCTATCGTGAGTGGATATAAGACCACGCAGCCGTTGCGTCGGGGCTATTTATTCGCTGCCTAGTCGGCGACGAATTTCATGCCGCCTCCTCAAAAGAATGACCATAAAAAAAGGCCCCGTTTACACGGGGCCTTTAATTAAGCGTATTGCTACGCTTAAAACAGATTACTTATTGCGGCGACGGCTCATGCCTGCGGCAGCTAAGGCACCTAAACCCAGAAGGGCTAAGGAAGCCGGCTCAGGCAAGGCGTTACCAGATGCATTCGCAGTGCCATGGGTTCCGTACAGGAAGGGGGAAGGTGAATTATTAAAGGAGCTATTAATTTCCCAATCCGCGGATAAGCCAGTTCCGATGGCGGTATACGTATTCGTATCGAAGTATTTGTCAGCCAGACCTAATTTGGTCACCGAGCTTAAGCCCGTGCCCGTACCAGAGATGCTGCTGCCCAACAAGGTACCGGTAGATTTCAAAGTGATGGTATTACCCGTCAAGGTATTAACGAAAGGTACCGCCACCCAGTCCATCCATAAATTGCCATCGGTGAAGCCGGTACCGGTGCCGAAGTTTGCGTCAGGAGTGCTGTCGGAAAAAAACTTGGTAAACCCACCAGTGAATTCGATTTGGCTGGCGCTTACGCTACTCGCGGTATAGCCGCCGAAGTACAGCGTTAATTCGCGGCCGTTATCGCCATTCGACCACACCAAGGTGGAACCCGAATAAATCTGTGTCACTTGGCCCACGCCTTCTAACTGGTCGCCGACCGCAGTGATCAAGCCGCCACCGACTTTTTGCTCCATGATAGTGGACGTTACAAAGGTAAATCCACCCGAGCCAAAGGTGATGCCGTCTACTGTTATCGCTTGAGCCATACCCGACATTGCCAGCGCTCCGGTAACTGCTACTGCCAGCGCAGCTTTTTTAAATAGAGCCATTTTTTATTACTCCTTCAATGATTAGCTAAATAATTCAGTTCTGGGGAGGGAACAACT
>CAZKHT010000198.1:0-5380 GCA_964552595.1 uncultured Burkholderiales bacterium | reverse complement strand
TGGTCAATGATTTCACCTATAGAGCCGTCTACGATCGCTTTGTGGTGTTATTCGAAAGCCAATTCAAGCGCAACTATATCCATGTGCGCGACGTGATGCGAGTGTTCATGCACGCGCTGACCAACTACGACAAAATGCGCGGCCAAATTTATAACGTCGGCTTGTCAGACGCCAACGTTTCCAAGAAGGAATTGTGCGAACATATCGCTAAGCACGTCCCGGAATTTGTTTACCTGGATGCGCCGGTAGGTAAAGATCCCGATCAGCGGAATTACATCGTGTCGAATGCGAAAATCGAAGCGACCGGATTTAAGCCGCAGTACTCCTTAGACACGGGTATCGCCGAGTTAGTGAAGGGCTATTCGATGATACGCAATTCTATTTATGGGAATGTGTAAGAGACTTCCTATTAAGTGGTAGTAGTTTTCCCTCGCCCCAGTGGGGACTGTGGAAGGGTCGCCGCATGGCAGCGGGGACCCACCGGCGTTCCCCTCGCGGGTGTAGGGGTAGGGGAGAGGGGAATACGGCAGGATGCTTAAGGTTGTTCATCCCCCTCTCCCTAGCCCTCTCCCCGGGAGGGAGAGGGAAGTTCAGCGGAGGGGGCGTCGCTCTTTTTGAATAGAAAAATATACCTCTCGCAGAGAACGTGAACAAGCAACAAAATATTCCCTCGCCCCACTGGGGCGAGGGAAATAGCGGAGGGGTGGTTTTGCTCCGTCACACTAGTCTAAGAAAAATATAACGTCGCGGCGGTGGGACACTGTAGATGCTGCTAGCAGGCAGCGAGGAATAGGAAATCTAAAACTTCATCCCCTATCCATGACTCCCTCCCACAGCGGGAGAGGGGAGCAAATGGATGGGAGTTGCTCCGTTAGATTTGTTGAGAAAAATGGAATGTCGCGGCAATGAAGACGTTCTAAATATTGCCCTCGTCGCGAGCCGCGGGAAACCATACGCTCAGTGGTTGAGCAGCAGGTCGCCGGCCTGGCTGTACATTCAGGATAAAAATTCTTTCCCAGGTTTTTTCCCTCGCCCCAGCGGGGGGAGGGGCAGGGGAGAGGGGGAAATAAACCATCACCACCTTCGACTACATCATCATAGGCGCCGGTATCGTCGGCCTCACCACCGCCTGGGAATTAAAACGTCGCCATCCCCACGCCCGAATTCTGATCTTGGAAAAAGAAGCCCGCGTGGGCGTCCACGCCAGCGGCCGCAATAGCGGCGTTTTGCACTCCGGCATCTACTATGGCGCCGATACGCTGAAAGCCAAGGTCTGCGCCATCGGCGGTCAGCGTATGCGGGCTTTCGCTGCCGAGCATGATATACGCTGTGAGCGTTGGGGTAAGGTCATCGTCGCGGCCAGTTCTCAGGACCTAATTACCCTAGAACGGCTACTCAAAAACGCGCGCGACAACGCCATACGCGCGGAAAAAGTCGACGCGCAAACACTACGCTCGCTGGAGCCGCATGCTTACCCGTATCAAGCGGGTATTTACAGTCCCGATACCGCCGTCATCGATAGCTTGGCGGTGGTGGAAAAGCTGCGCGATCTTCTTAACGGGCTAGGCGTGGAGATACGTTACGGCCATAGCGTGCGCGCGCAAAAACCCGCCTCCAAATATCTAGAAGTCGGCGCCGACAAAATCGGCTACGGCTTCTTGTTTAATTGTGCCGGCGCTAGCGCCGATGAAGTGGCGCGACCGTTTGGCGTGGGTCAGCAATATGCGCTCTTGCCGTTTAAAGGCTTATATTACAAACTCGCGCCTGCGCGGAATTTTTTGGTGAAGAGCAGTATTTATCCAGTGCCGGATATCAGCCTGCCTTTTCTGGGCGTGCATCTGACGCGGGTGATTAGCGGCGATGTTTATGTGGGCCCTACCGCGATCCCTGCCTTCGGCCGAGAAAATTATGGCTTATTGAGTGGACTGCGGGTGGGAGAAAGTGCGCGTATCGCTTGGCATTTGCTGCAAATGTATATTTCGAACCGGCAGAATTTTCGGCATTTGGTCCACACGGAAACCATGAAATATTTTAAGCCCCATTTCTTACGCGCGGCCCAGCGATTGGTGCCAGAGGTCCAAGCTGCGGATTTGCTGCCTAGCCATAAGGTGGGCATACGGCCGCAGTTGGTGAATATAAAAGAGCGCCGCCTGGAAATGGATTTCGTGTTGGAGCGCACCGAGTTTTCTTTACATGTGCTGAACGCGATCTCTCCGGCATTCACCAGTTCTTTTGCCTTTGCCGAAATGATAGTCGACGCGAGCAAGGGTACAGGGGCCGCTGCATGAGCGAGCTGCCTAAGATCAAGCTGCACCAACGCCGCTTGGTCGCAGAGAACCAGCGTTTTGAATTATTCTTCGATCACATCCAACAAGCCGATGGACTAGAAGTGGAAAATTTTCTTGTCGTCGCACCGCGCGTGAAAACGACGCAGCTCGTGACGGGTGTTTCGGTATTCGCGCTTTGGGAAGGCGAGGTCGGCCTCGTGCGCGTGTATCGCCATCCCGTGCAAGCTTATTGCTGGGAATTGCCGCGGGGCTTTATCGACGAAGGTGAGGCGCCGGGGGTCTCTGCCCGCCGTGAGCTGGAAGAAGAAACAGGCTTAATCTGCACGCCGGAGAATTTACTCTCGCTGGGTCTGTATGCGCCTGAGGCCGGCACCATGGCGGCGCGCGTGCAATTATTTCTGGCGCTTGATTGCCAGCGCCGCGAATTTGTCGCCGATGAATTCGGCCACCATGAATTGAAATTTTTTAGCTTAGATGAGATTAGCAGCATGATAGAAAAAGGCGAGATTGAAGACCCGGGTATTATGATTGCCCATTGCCGGTATCGCGCCCGTGGCTAAGCCAGCGGTGTTCATAGACCGCGACGGCACGCTGAATGTCGAAAAAAATTATCTCCATACCTGGGCAGAGTGGGAATGGATAGGCGGCGCGCCGGAAGCGATTAAGCGCTTTAACGAGGCCGGGTATTTGGTCGTCGTCACCTCTAACCAAGCCGGTGTCGCGCGCGGTTTTTATAGTGAGCAAGATATTGATAGCCTGCATCAGCAAGTCGATACCGATTTGCAAAAACGCGGCGCGCGTATCGATGCTTATTATTATTGTCCTCACCATCCCGAACATGGTGAGGTGCGGGAATGCGATTGCCGCAAACCGGAGCCGGGCATGTTGTTGCGCGCGGCGGCGGAACATGACATCGATTTGCTGAAGTCTTTTATGATAGGCGATAAAGCCAGCGATATAGAGGCCGGCTTAAATGCGGGCGCGATACCGATACTGGTGGAAACCGGTTATGGCAAGGACGAACGCGAAAATTTGCCGCCCGCCGTCTTGGTAGTGCGTGACATAAGCGCGGCTTGTGATTGGATTTTAGAAAGTACCTAAATGCGCAGCTTATGGAATGATGAAGAGGCCGCCCAGTTTCCGGGCGAATTAATGCAACGCGTGTATAGCTCGCGCCTCTTGGGCCGGGATAAAACGCTGGTCTTGCACGACGGCGGCAATACTTCCGTCAAGCTGCGCGAAAAAAATCTTTTCGGCGAAGAGGTGAACCTGCTCTATGTCAAAGGCAGCGGCTGGGATTTGGAGTTCATAGAGGCTGACGGTTTCGCGCCTGTGCAGTTAGATTATATGCAGCGCCTGGCGAGCCTACCCCCCTTGTCCGATCCGCAAATGGTGAATGAGCTCGTCACGCATATGACCCGCGCGAGCGCACCTACGCCTTCGGTTGAGACCATATTGCACGCGCTCTTGCCCTATGCTTATGTTGACCACACCCACGCCGACGCCGTGATCGCCATCACCAACACCGCCAACGGCGAGGCACGCATACGCGAGATTTACGGCGCCGATGTCGTCGTTGTGCCCTATGTGATGCCGGGTTTTGATCTGGCGCGCAGTGTGGCAGACATTTTCGCGAAAGAATCCGGGCCGCAAACGCTGGGCATGGTGTTACTGAATCACGGTATATTTTCTTTTGGTGCGACCGCACGTGAAGCCTATGAACGCATGATAGCCTTGGTATCGCGCGCGGAAGATTATCTGGAGAGAAAAGGCGCTTGGCATTTGCCCCCGACCAGCGCCGCCAGCCAACCCAGAGCGCTGCGCGAAGAAATCGCGACGCTACGTAAAGATGTATCCACCCAGCTAGGCGCGCCCGCCATACTCGCCAGCGATCAAGCGCAAAAATATTTAGCCTTCGCCCGCCGCCCCGATATCGCCAACCTGGGCCAACAAGGCCCAGCCACGCCGGATCACGTGATACGCACCAAACGCTTGCCCATGTTGGGCCGCGATGTGGCGCAGTATGCCGCAGCTTACGCCCAATATTTTGAAGCGTACGCGGCCAATGCCAGCGCGCCGAAAACGATTTTAGACGCCGCACCGCGCGTCATACTCGACCCTGAATTGGGTTTGATCAGCATAGGCCGCAATGCCAAAGACGCCGCCATCGTCGCCGATATTTACGATCACACCGTGGACATCATGCTGCGCGCGACTGCTTTAGGCGGCTATCAAGCGCTGCCAGCCAAAGATATTTTCGATGTGGAGTATTGGGATTTAGAGCAAGCGAAACTCAAAAAGAGCGGCAAGGCGCCGGTCTTCAGCGGCGAGATCGCCTTAGTCACGGGCGCCGCCTCAGGCATAGGCAAAGCCTGCGTGGCATCGCTACTCGCGCGCGGCGCGGCGGTGGTGGGGCTGGATATCAATCCCGCGATCACGAGCACCTTCAATCGCAGCGATTATTTAGGCTTAGTGTGCGACATCACGCGCGAGGACAGTGTGCGGGAAGCCTTGGAAAAAACCGCGCGGCGTTTCGGTGGCTTGGATATGCTCATTCTCAACGCCGGTATTTTCCCCGCAGGGCAGCGCATACAAGCTTTATCGAGTGAGCTCTGGCGCAAAGTCATGCAAGTCAATGTCGATGCCAATCTCGCCCTGCTGCGCGAATCCCACCCCTTACTCAAGCGCGCGCCGCGCTTTGGCCGCGTGGTGATCATAGGTTCCAAAAATGTCCCCGCGCCCGGTCCCGGCGCCGCGGCGTATTCCGCATCCAAAGCCGCGCTCAATCAACTCATGCGCGTCGCCGCCTTAGAGTGGGGCGCAGACGGCATACGCATCAACACCCTCCACCCCAATGCCGTTTTCGATACCGGCATCTGGACCGAAGAAGTCCTCGCCGCGCGCGCCAAACACTACGGCTTGAGCGTAGATGAATACAAACGCAATAATGTATTGAAGACCGAAGTGACCAGTCACGATGTGGCAGAACTGGCGGCGGAAATGTGCGGGCCGCTGTTTGCTAAGACCACAGCGGCGCAGGTGCCGGTGGATGGTGGGAATGATAGAGTTATATAAGTTTGCTTCGTCGTGTT
>CAZKHT010000197.1:0-5434 GCA_964552595.1 uncultured Burkholderiales bacterium | reverse complement strand
TCCCCTATCCCACCGCAGCCTGCGCCGATTCTTCGGCCGAGGCTCAGCCTTTCTATGTGAATTCCCCCTATGGCATCGTGCTTGGGCACAACGGCAATCTCACCAATGCCGACGAATTAAAACAAGATCTTTTCCGCCAAGATTTACGTCACGTCAATACTAGTTCCGATTCAGAAGTGCTGCTCAATGTCTTGGCGCATGAGCTGCAGGCGAGCAGCCACAATGTAACCTTGGACATCGCCAACATTTTCGCCGCCGTCGCAGGCGTGCACAGACGCTGTCGCGGCGCCTATGCCGTGGTGGCCATGATTTCCGGTTATGGTTTATTGGCTTTCCGCGACCCCTTCGGCATACGGCCCTTAGTCATAGGACGTAATCAAACCGACAAAGGCGTGGAATACATGGTGGCCTCGGAAAGCGTGGCCTTGGATGCGCTGGGATTTAAATTGCTGCGCGATGTCGCGCCCGGCGAAGCAGTCTTCATAGACGATCAAAGTAATTTTTATAGCCAGCAATGCGCGCAAGGGGCGACGCTCAATCCCTGCATTTTCGAGTATGTGTATTTGGCGCGGCCGGATTCGGTCATCGATGGCATTTCCGTCTACGCCAGCCGTCTGCGCATGGGCGAAACTTTAGCGGATAAAATCAAGCGCCAGTTTTCGCATCTGGATATCGATGTGGTGATTCCCATCCCCGACACCAGCCGGCCCAGCGCTTTGCAATTGGCCAATCGCTTAGGCGTTTCCTATCGCGAAGGCTTTATTAAGAATCGCTACATCGGCCGCACTTTCATCATGCCCGGTCAAGCGGTGCGTAAAAAATCGGTACGCCAAAAACTCAACGCGATAGGCATGGAATTCAAAGGTAAAAATGTGTTGCTGGTGGATGATTCCATCGTGCGGGGGACCACCAGTCAGCAAATCGTACAAATGGCGCGCGAAGCCGGCGCGCGTAAGGTATTTTTCGCCTCGGCCGCGCCGCCGGTACGTTTTCCCAATGTGTATGGTATCGATATGCCGACGCGGGCCGAGCTGCTCGCCACTGGCCGTAGCGATGAACAAATTTGCCGCGAGATAGGCGCCGATGCCTTGGTCTATCAAGATCTGGAGGCTTTAATCGAAGCCGTGCGCGAAGGAAATCCGGAAATACAGCGCTTCGATTGTTCTTGTTTCGATGGTCAATATATTACCGGCGACGTCACGCCCGATTACTTGGATCGACTGGAAACCCAGCGCAGTGGTTCCGAAGTCCAGCATAGCAATGCGTCGCGTCAGCTCGATTTAAATTTACGCAGCGCTTGACGCATAGCGCTCAGTCGCGTAATTTACGCGGCATTGATTGCGCCGATTTGATTCAGCTTGCGGGCGCTTTATAAATGCAGCTAAAGCGAGGGGAAACCCCGGTTTAGCCATGCTACCCGGGGGTTTTTTACGCCTATTGCCCGCAAGGCCGGTCACGGTTCGATCGCTCCTATTCTGAGGATACGATCATGACGGACGACTTTGATTTAGATACCTTGGCGGTACGCGCGGGCACCCATCGCACGCCTTTTTTAGAACATTCCGAAGCGCTGTTTTTAACCTCTAGCTTCGTCTTCGATTCCGCGGCTCAAGCCGCCAAGCGTTTTAGCGGCGAAGAGCCGGGCAATATTTACGCGCGCTTTACCAATCCCACGGTCACCGCGTTTCAAGAACGCCTTGCCGCCCTAGAAGGCGCGGAGTTTTGCGTGGCGACTGCGTCGGGCATGTCGGCGATTTTGGCTTGCGCCATGGGCGTGTTGAATGCCGGAGATCATATCGTCGCTTCGCGCGCGATTTTCGGCTCCACGGTGCAGCTGTTTGGCACGCTGCTAAAACGCTTTGGCATAGAAACAACTTTTGTTTCACCCACCGAGATTGCGGAGTGGGATGCGGCATCGAAAGCCAATACCAAATTATTTTTTGCGGAGACGCCGTCTAATCCGCTTACCGAGATTTGCGATATCGCGGCATTGGCCGCCATCGCGCATAGGCGTGGCGCATTGCTTGCCGTGGACAATTGTTTTTGTACGCCGGTATTGCAAAAGCCTTTGGCCTTAGGCGCGGATATCGTGATTCATTCGGCGACCAAATATATCGACGGCCAGGGTCGCGTCTTAGGGGGCGCGGTGCTCGGCAAAAAATCCGTGCTGGAGGGCGTGTATCAATTTTTGCGGGTCGCGGGTCCTACCTTATCGGCTTTCAACGCCTGGGTATTTTTAAAAGGATTGGAAACCTTGCGCCTGCGGATGGACGCCCACTGCGCTTCCGCGTTGCGGCTTGCGCAATGGTTGGAGGCTCAACCGGCCGTCGCCCGCGTGCTCTATCCGGGATTGCCTTCGCATCCGCAATATGAACTCGCGCAGCGCCAACAATCGGCGGGTGGCGGCATTGTTTCTTTCGAGCTAAAAGGCGGTCAGAATGCAGCCTGGCAAGTAATAGACGCGACGCGTTTGCTGTCGATTACGGCGAATTTAGGCGACACCAAGTCCACTATCACGCATCCTGCCACCACCACCCATGGCCGACTCAGCGCTGAGCAGCGGGCCGCCGCAGGCATCGCACCGGGCTTGATACGCATCGCGGTGGGTTTAGAATCGGTGGCAGATATACAGCAAGATTTGCAACGAGGCTTGGATGGTTTGAAAGGATGAGTATGCGACGTTTAATAGCGCTGATTTTACTTTGCCTAACACTGAATGCGGGCGCTGCCGGCATGTCCGAAGTCACATACATGGACCAGGAAGGCCAGGGTGGAGGTTATGTCACGCGCTATCTGCAAACCGAGCGTTATTTGCGCATGGATTTCGGCCGCGATCGGGACGATTTCGTGCTTTACGATAGAGTGCAAAAGCGCGTCTACAACGTCTTGCATGACAGGCGCCAAATCATGGTCATAGACGCCGCGCCGGTTCAAATAAGCGTCCCAAAAGACTGGAGAGTCAAAGACGATGTGTTGGATGCCAATGAAGCCAAAACGCGGGTCGATTTATCGGTGAATGGCCGTATTTGTTCGCGGCTCACGGCCTCGCAACGTTTCCTCCCGGAGATGCGACTCGCCTTGCAGGAGTTCACCGAAGCCATGGTCGCCACGCAAGCCGCCACTTATGCCGCCACCCCGGCCGAGCAGCGCGATCCCTGCGATTTGGCGCGTTTGATTTTGGAGCCGCAGCGCTGGTTTAAATATGGATTGGCGATGGACGAGCTGCGCGATGATGGTTTTTCCCGGCGCTTGCTGAGTTATTCCGCCGACCTGGCGCTGCGTCCGTCGTTATTTGAATTACCCGCCGATTACCGGCAAATCAATATCAAGCAAATGCGCGGAGAAGCGCCATGAAAAAACGCTTGGTTTTTTTTGCGTTGGCTTGGCTTAGCCTAGCTGCCCAAGCCGAACTTCTGAAATGCGTGGATAGCGCGGGCAAGGTCAGCTATGGCGAAAAAGCACTGGCCGGCCAACATTGTTCCGCAGTGACCGCGACCGTCAATGTCGTGCCTGCGACCAAGCCCCTGCCGAACCCGGCGCCGGCGCCGGCGCCAGCGGCGACCTTGAATGCGCGCGAGCAATTGCAAAACCAAATCGCTAGCCAGGAAGCCGCCCTGGCCGAGGCGCAAAAAGCCCTGGCCGATCAAGAAAGCATACGCTTGGGCAATGAGGCCAATTATCAGCGGGTCTTGGACCGCCTACAGCCTTATCGGGATAAGGTCGCGGAAATTCAAAAAAACCTTGATCAGTTGCGTAGTGATTTAGCCCGTCTGCCTTAAGCCGCGCGCCGCCTAGGCAGGGTTTAAATTCGCCCCCACGAGCCATGCCACTTGAAATTCGCGCCGTGGCCCCCATTTTCCCCTCCATTGTTTTTTTCGAGAACCATCATGACCACCGATACCCAAAAAGAAACCCTAGGCTTTCAGGCCGAAGTAAAACAATTACTTAAGCTGATGATTCATTCCTTGTACAGCAACAAGGAAATTTTTCTGCGCGAGCTCATTTCCAATGCTTCGGATGCCTGCGACAAATTGCGTTTCGAGGCGCTATCCGATAGTGCGCTGTATGAAGGCGATAGCGAATTAAAAATCCGCGTGGCTTACGATAAAACGGCGCGCACCTTAACCATTAGCGACAACGGCATAGGCATGTCGCGCAATGAAGTCATAGAAAACATAGGCACCATAGCCCGTTCCGGCACCCGCGAGTTTTTAGAGCGCATGACCGGTGATCAGTCCAAGGACGCGCATCTTATCGGCCAATTCGGCGTGGGTTTCTATTCCTCATTTATTGTCGCCGATAAAGTCACCTTGCTGACCCGTAGAGCCGGCTTAGGACATGAGCATGGCGTGCGTTGGGAATCCGCAGGCGAGGGCGATTACTCCTTAGAGACCGTGGACAAGGCGACGCATGGCACCGAAGTAACCCTGCATCTGCGCGAAGGCGAGGACGATTTCTTAAACGACTGGCGCTTGCAAGCCATCATCCGCAAATACTCCGATCACATCACCTTGCCAATTTTGATGAAACTGGAGGGCAAGGATAGCGAAGAAGCCATCAATCAAGCCAATGCCTTGTGGGCGCGGCCTAAGTCAGAGATTACGCCTGAGCAATACATCGAATTTTATAAACATGTGGCGCACGATTTCGAGCCGCCCTTGGCGCAAGTTCACAGCAAGGTCGAAGGTAAGCAGGAATACACGCTATTGTTATTTGTACCCGCTCATGCGCCTTTCGATTTATGGGATAGGCAGCAAAGCCACGGCATTAAATTATATGTACGCCGGGTGTTCATTATGGAAGACGTCGAGAAACTCATGCCACATTATTTGCGTTTCGTGCGGGGCGTTATCGATTCGAATGATCTGCCTTTGAATGTGTCGCGCGAAATTTTGCAGCATAGCCGCGACATCGACAGCATACGCCCCGGTCGCCACAAAAAAGTATTGGGCATGCTGGAAGATCTGGCGGAGAACGATAAAGAAAAATACGCAAAATGCTGGAAAGAATTTGGCCGCGTGTTGAAAGAAGGCGTGGGTGAAGACTATGCCAACAAAGAGCGTATCGCTAAATTGTTGCGTTTCGCCACCACGCAAGCCGACACCGAGTCCGAACATGTTTCTTTAAGCGAATATATCGGCCGCATGAAGGAAGGCCAGGACAAAATTTATTACGTCACCGCCGAGAGTTTTGCCGCCGCCAAAAATAGCCCGCACTTGGAAATCTTCCGCAAGAAAGGCGTGGAAGTATTGCTCTTGCATGACAGAGTGGACGAATGGCTAGTATCCAATTTACCGGAGTTCGAAGGCAAGGCCTTGCAGTCCGTGGCCAAGGGCGAATTGGATTTGGGCGCGCTGGAAGATGCCGAAGAAAAACAGGCGCGCGCGAAGGAAGATGACAACTACAAAGATTTTGTGCAAAAAATGCAAACCGC
>CAZKHT010000196.1:0-5458 GCA_964552595.1 uncultured Burkholderiales bacterium | reverse complement strand
GGGAAAGTTAGTGGTACAAATAGTGATTTTTGTGTTGTTGTGAAATGCCAAAAAAGATCTGTTTTAAGAAAATGGTCTTCTAAACTCGCTCTCACAAAATGTCGCGTCTGGCGTTCTGCCTTGGCTTAGTAGATGAAAGTGAATATCATGATCTTTGCCTATTTATTCGTCTAAGAAATTTGTACGCGCATGGGCCGGAGCGATCAAAATCATCTATCAAATGTACTTTTCTTTTTTTCCACATCGCAAGCTGATTAGCTTAAAGAGATGTTTTTCATGACCATAGCGACGAAACGAGTGCCTTGAAGGAGTGGAATCGTCTAGCGCGCGAGAACACCGAGAACGCAATCGTATCCTCTATGTTCGAGGCGGCAGTCGAAGCTAGCCAACCCATCGAAGTATTTACAACGTGGCTGCTTGTAGCTGCAGCGGCAGTTGCATCTTTCCTAATCGGGAATGCGGAACGCCTTATTCCTATAATTAGGCAGTCCGGCTTTATAATTTGCGGCGCGTTTCTCTGCTTCTCGTGCGTATTTGGCTTGCTATCAAAGATATACGGCCTCCGATGCCAAATCGGGTTGCGGACAAGTTTAGCCGTACGGAAAACATTTGACCAACATCACGCTAGCTATCAAATCGAGGAAGCGAAAATTAAAGAAGGGGCGGACTCCCTGGGCATAACGCTTCAAACGGGCATTCGTTTGGAGCGTATTTTGCAGGAATTCTTTGCGCCAATGCCTTGGTGGGTTCGATGGATTGGGAAACGTCATTTACAAAAATATTCATCCAACCCTCAAGTCGGCTACATTTCCCAAATTAAAAATCTCAATGCACAAAGTTTAAATACGTTTTTGCAGGCAATATCTTTTTTAGGCTTCCTTGTTTTCGGTTTTGTTTTTGCGGCGGGTTTGTAAGACCGGTCCAAGCTCGCATACGATGATGTTTCCGGGAATTGTAAATATAATATTTTTCTCCTCTGATGAAACCAAAGTGATGACGCAGCAATTGCATTCGATGGATTAAAGAGTTTTTGATAGCATCACTGGTAAAAGGCGCTTCGTATATGTCCCTTCGCAAATCCTATGACCTATTCATCGTTCACGCCTGGCGCTATCACGATGATTGGAATCGCATGGTCGACACCATAGATGCGATTCCCGATTTCAAGTGGCGCAATTTCAGCCTACCTTGGTATGACCCTTCGATAGAGCCATTCACGCCCGACGGAAAAATCCGTCTGGATAAATCTTTAGAAGGACAGGTGAAGCCGGCGCACTGTGCGATTTATGTGGCGAGTATCTTTGCTAGCCAACAAACCGAGAAATGGTTGGACACCGCTTTGGAGATGATACATGCGGAGGGCAAGCCGGTGATCGTCGTCAGTGATAGCGTGGATGCGGCAATCCCCGAACAAATTCGTAATCAGGTAAAGGCCGTCGTCCCCTGGCATGGCGCTGCCATCAAGGCTGCTTTAATCAGCCATTCCTTATAGTCCCTTCCCGTAACGCTCGCCCCAGATTTAGCGGGGCCTGGCGGTTAAAGCTTCCTCTTGGGTGGTCGTTAACCTCCCAATACCCAAGTACAGCCGAGCGCTGGAGGCGAAAATGGAACAGGCTTCATCCGAACTCACGGTGCGTTATGGTCCAGTGGTGGGACGGCTACCCGCTGAGAAATTGCGCTTCTCCGCACATAAATGCCTGGCCTTCGATCAGGGTAGGGATGATGAAGCGGTACTAACCAAAATCGCCGAGGCCTTGGCGGCTAGCGGCGATGGCTTGGCTTTTTACGGCAATGGCAAATTGCTCGCTTATTTCTTGGCGCTGGTGCCTTCCATAAAAGCGCACATCAAGCTCATATTAGTGGACGAAGTTAACGCCGCGCCTTCCGACATTGATGGCATCCCAGTACGCGCAGTGTCGGAACTGCCCGACAACATCACGAATGTATTTTTATGCGAGACCGGCACACTCGCGCGCTGGGTGATGCGCGAGAATCTTCCACCGCGTCTGAAAGTATGGTGCTTAAACGATATTCAAGAACTGGCCCCGGATGCGATACCTGATCGCGCTTGGATACCTGAGCTAGGCAGTATTTATCCCATAGACCTACCCAAGATGGCGATACGCCCCGGCTTGGATATGCTGCTGGCCGATGTGCCGGCGCGCAATCTGGCTTTGATGCCTAACGGTCTGGCCTATGTGCACAACACCTTGAAAAAAACTGAGATCGATTTTCAGACTTTCGATTTCGATATCATCGTTTATCACCGTTTTCATATCCGCCGCATCTTCGATGAAGGCGGAAAAATTGTCTTATCGACCGGCCTAGAGTTGCCCATAGACCCGTGGCAGGCCGAGCACTACGACTTATGGTCTAAAGACGAAGTGCATGAATATTTCACGCCCGAGGTAGACGAGATCATCGCCGCTATCGTCAATGCGAATCCAAAAATGCTGGGGTTATCGGTGCAGGGGTGCAACGAGCGTTTCGCGCGTCGCGTGATACAAGGCGTGCAGGCTAAGTGTCCCGGCATTCTTATTTTGGCTGGCGGCTTTAGCTGCTACAACCCGGATAACGCTATGCACGTGGTGCCCGAGGCGGACTATATCTGCATAGGCGAAGCTGATCTTACCGTGGGCCCTTTGGTCGAAGCTTTGGCGGAAGGCGAGCGGCCTTTCAATCAGCCCGGCATACGTTCCAAACACGACACGCCGGATTGGGAATTTATCCCGGCGCCTATGCCGCACGACTTGGATAAAATCGACTACCCGACCTATGAGTGGTTCGGCGTGAATCTGTACCGCAACTACAATAATTATCAGCTCACCCCGGTGATTGCGAGCCGCGGTTGCCGCTGGTCGCGTTGCACCTTTTGCGCCGAACGTTTTTTCTGGCGCATACGCACGCCCAAAGCCTTCGTCGATGAATTGCAATGGCTGGTAGAGCAGGGCTGCAATTTATTCATGTTCAATGAAAGCGATTTGAACGGTTTGCCCGAGGTCGTGTACGAAATCTGCGAAGAGATTTTGCGTCGCGGCATTAAAGTGAAATTGACCGGGCAGTTGCGCATCCACAAGAAGAGCGACCAACGTTTCTTTAAGAAATTGGCGGAAGCTGGCTTTGTCGCGCTGCGTTTTGGTGTCGATGCCTTCTCGGAAAATACGCTTAAGCTACAGAAAAAAGGCTATACGCCGGAGATGGTGTATCAAAACCTCAAAGATTGCTGGGAAGCCGGGATCTATACCGAGGTCAATTATGTAATCGGTGTGCCGGGCGAAACCCAAGCCGATGTCGAAGAATCCATAGAGCTCTTAGTGAAATGCCGTCCGTTTATCGGCCGCTTGGCCAATATCAATCCGTTAATTTTAGGCAATGGTAGTGTGTACTGGATAGAGCCGGAGAAATAAAACATTCATTTCCTTGAACCTTAGGACAAGCACTACAAAAAATTTCAGCTTAGTTTTCCTGCTTCGCTTCGGTTGAGGCACGAAACATAGATGAATGAGATGGAAACAAAGAGTTGGTTTGAACAAACCGTGGTGGCCTTGAACGACAATGGCTTTGATCTAGGCACCTGGGCCGCCAAGATCATAGACATGGTGAAGAATAATAAAGACGGCGCGCGCGGTTCTCTGGAACAAGCAGCACCGGCCGCCGTGCAAGTAGACGAAGCCAAGACCACAGAGCCTGATGTAAAAGGGAAGGCGGACGAGCACGCGGCTTGTGGCTGCGAGGCCAAAACTGAGACCACGGAAAAAGAACGCAAAGTGATACCCATACAAGTCGCGCGCGATCAACGCGAGGAAGCGGAGCGTGAAGGGGCGGCTGCGGAAGGGGGAGAAGAGCTCACCGTGGAATATGCTTCCGGCGCAAATCCGAATCAACGCCGTCCGGCAGGCAATGAGATACGCGCGGGAAGTAATCTGCTTGCGCCTGAGGTGTTACCAGAATTGGAATCTTTGATTTTTGTGATCCATCATGGCGAGGCGTTTTACGGTGTGGCGCGCGAACATATCGAAGCCTTCCGCTTGCAAGCCGGCAGCACTATGGGCGAAATTAAAAACCTGCGCGCCAGCGATCTCAAAATTTTATCGGTGCGCAACAATCTTTCTGCCTTGCCCGAACTCATTGCCTCTATGCAAGGCTATAACCTCATACGCATGGATAGCATCTATTTCGGCGTACCCGTTGCGCTGGGCGAACTCGATTTAACCACCGATGATATCGCTGGTTTGCCTGGAGTCATTGTCGATAAATCTTATAAATTAGTGGAAGATCGGATTAAGGAAATCACTGCGAATCAAGGCCTCTATAGCAGCGTGCGCTCCGCCTTTGCTGGCGCCACACAAAGCGGGACCAGGGAGATGCCACATATGGCAACTTCTATCGATGGCTATAATTTGTATTACTACCAAGGTCGTTACTATGGTTTACTCGCCAGCGCGGACACCATGAATTGGGATGAGCAAGATTTGCGGCGGGTGCGCGGCACCATTAAAGAAGGCTCTTTAGGCGCGCTGAAAGCGGAAATTAAAAAACGCGCTGGATCACAGACTCTGATGACAGCCTAAATCGTCATCGAATATGAGTGTGACTCCGCGCAGAGTCTTTATTCAACTTCGTACTCGCAGTGACGTGGATTAAAATCCATTCGTGCACCAGCACTTAATTTCTCATTCCAGTCCGTGATATAGCATTTATGCAGCAGTCACTTCGCTGATTTTGTATTTACCATAAACTCAAATGACCTTAAAACCAAAACAATTTAAACCGCTGGTCGTGGGCGCGCCACGCAGCGGCTTTACGCTGCTGATCAGCGTGATCATGCATCTCTTGCCGCACACGCGCGCGAAAGGTGATTTTAAGCTCACTTTATTGCGGCATTTTATCGAACACCTTGGGCCGCATATGAGTCGCGCCGTGGTGCGGACTTTCGCGCAAGCAGGCATCAGCAACGATCTTTTATTCAACCCGAATTTTCAATATCTGCCGGGCGGGCCCAAGTGGTTGCGCAAAGAAAATCCCGAGCTCGCTTGTTTCCGCAAATATATAGGCGTACGCGGCATGGGTGATTTCACCTTGGTGACTTCACACCCACGCGCTTTATTGGATATCGATGCGGTGGTGCATAGCCACGACAATCCGGCGCTATGGCTGCATCATCCGGGCTATGCGGACTATACGAAATTCGCCTCGATACGCCATCCTATAGGGATTATTAATTCGGCTATCCATTCGATTAACGCACTGGCGAGCGAATACATACAAAAATTTGTACCGCCGGAAGAAGACAACGATGCCATACGCCAAAATCTGGCGCTGTATAAATTTACCGATCTGGATTTTTATGAAGGTCTGCTGAAATACCTCGCGGCCTATCTCGCCGATTTTGTGCAGCATCAGGACGGCTATATCGTAATGCCGTGGGAGGATTTAATTTCAGAACCGGTTCTCACGA
>CAZKHT010000195.1:0-5508 GCA_964552595.1 uncultured Burkholderiales bacterium | reverse complement strand
CCGAAAATTAAATAGCCACAAGACGCACTTCGGCAGCGTAGGCGTAGTAGGGGGCGCTGCCGGCACGATGGGCGCCGCAGTATTAGCGGCGCGCGCCGCATTGAAACTTGGAGCAGGCCGGGTTTATCTGGGGCTCTTAGAAGCGCACGCGCCAGCGGTCGATTTGCGCCAACCCGAACTCATGCTGCGCCCCGCCTCAGATATCTTGGAGCAATCCGCCTTATCCAGTCTCGTCGTCGGTCCCGGCCTGGGCGTCTCCGCCTCCGCCGCGGAAATTGTTAGCGGCGCAATCGCCTCTGAGTTGCCGTTGATACTCGATGCCGACGCTTTAAATTTATTGGCGCAAGACAGCGAATTGCAAACACGCGTCGCGGCGCGCAAGGCCCGCACCGTCATCACCCCACATCCCGGTGAAGCCGCCCGGCTAATCGGCGCCAGCGTGGACGATGTGCGGTATCAACGCGTTGAAGTCGCGCAAATGCTGGCCACTCGTTTGAATTGTTTCGCGGTGCTAAAAGGTATAGGCAGCGTGTGCGCCCAACCGAATGGCGCTTGGTATCTGAATGGCAGCGGCAATCCTGGTCTCGCCAGCGCTGGTACCGGCGACGTTCTGGCCGGTATGTTAGGCGCGCTTCTGGCCCAAGGCCTAAACATGCGCGACGCAGTTTTATTAGCGGTGTTTTTACATGGCGCGGCGAGCGATGAACTCAGCGCACGCGGCATAGGCCCTATAGGCATGACGGCCTCGGAATTAATTGACGCGGCGCGGGGTCTGCTCAATCAATGGATTTATGGCGAGGCTAGCCCCACAGCAGTTTAAGGCCAATCAATATGGTGACAGTTTCAAACGCCCGCTTAATCCAGCGATTGCCTTTTCTCAAGGCAAAATGGCTACCGGCATAACCGCCGAGTAGCGAACCCGCTAACAAAGCAGGCATCCAGCTCCAGGCGATATTGCCCAGCACACCCAGCACCAAAGCGCCGGTGCCATTCCACACCAAGCCGCACAACACCAAGGTGTAAGCCAGTGCGCGTTTGTAATCCATGCCGAAAAAATAAATCAGCCACATGGTGAGGAATAAACCCGTCCCCGAGGTGATAGACCCGTTCAAAACTCCAATCACAAATAAACCGAACACGCCCACGAGCAGCGCCTTGCCTTCGCGATGCTTAGGCGCGTGCAGCATGCCGAGCTGCGGTTTGAAGACCGAGAACAAGCCCAAGCCTAAGGTTAAGACGCCCAGAGCCATGGTCGCGGCGCGGGCGGGGACAAACAAAATCACGCTGGCGCCGAGGATCACGCCCGGCAAACCTGCGGCCAATATAATGAGCGCGAATCGCCGCTCAAGAATATTATCCTGACCATGGCGCAGACTGGCACCTAAGCCCAGGGCGACACTGGCGAGCTTATGCGTGGCGAGTGCCACGCCGAAAGGCAAACCTAAAAAAATCAGTAAAGGAAACTGTATGAGTCCGGCGCCGCCGCCGGAGAGAGCAGAAAACCAATTGGCGGCGAAGGACGCCAAAAATAATACGAGTTGCTCGCTGAGAGTCACTTAACGGAACAACTTCACCGTCCAAATGCCGGCGAGCGTCATCGCTAGAGAGCCAATCAGATGCGCGCTGATGGTGGTCAGCGCCCAACCGTATTGTTCTTTCAGCAACATGCCCACGGTCTCGGCGGAGAAAGTCGAGAACGTGGTTAAGCCACCGAGAAAACCAGTGACAATAAATAAGCGGGTCTCTTGAGTGACGCCCGGATGATCGGCAAAGTAAGCCACGGCTATCCCGATTAAATAACCGCCTATGAGATTAGACGCCAGCGTACCTAAGGGGAGATGCGGATGGTTGGGATTGAAGGCGTTGCCCAAGCCGAAGCGTAACCATGCCCCGAGTGCCGCACCTAGCGCAATCGCGAATAAAAAACTGGTTTGCATCAATCCCCCTACCCTGAATCAATTCTTAAGCACTAAAAATTTTGGCTTCCTGCTCAGGCTTTTTCATCCTCGGGCGCGCCGGCGTTGGGCGGCTGGCCGCCCGATATGGTCGAGAAATCTTCCCAGCTCACTTCCTCGATGCGATAACTGTCATGTTGAAAATAATCATCGTCGTCGTCCACCGCATTGCTTGCCGCGCCGACTTTTTTTGCGGCGCCCGCCACTGCCGTGGGCGCCGCATCCCCTGCTGCTTGGGCTAAGGGCGCCATGGTCGCCGGATCGACATAGCAGACATCAGGCACCTTGGTTACCGCCGGCGGGATGGGGAAGCGCCAAAAAATCCGGTTCAATTCCACACCGGTATGCACCCGGATATAGTTCTTAATCGGCTGCTCTATGATGTAAGAGAAGCGCAGTTTTTTCTGCGGTGGGGTTTCAATCAGCAAGACCATGCGCTCATCCGGCAATAGCATGGCGATCACCCGCCCACGCACCTTATACCGAGCCAGATAATCGCGCGCCGCTTTGGCCACCGCCTCCTCTTGAGTGGCGCGCGCGTTATCACGTTTCAGTTGCAGAACGCGCTGCACCAGCAAAACACCTATGCCAAGAATTAATCCAGCTAACAGTAATAATACAAGGACGTTCATACTGCGCTTTACTGTATGGCGTCTTCAATAATACTACGCAGTAATTTCTCTACTTCCTTTAAAGCCGCCTTGGACGCCGGTGTGCCTACGCTATCTGGTTTGCGAAAAGCGATATAGGTAGTTTTCGGTTCCTGTGGCAAGACATACACCGAAATAATATAGGGGCAATAAATGATATTGCCCGGATCCGCTTCCATGGTCATGCGCGAAACGGTCGCGCTGCAAAATTCATAAGACTCGGCATTTAAAAAAATCTGTTTACTCTTGCCCAAATCCTTGCCGGTGCGCGCCAACATTTCGCCAATATGGGAGATGTTGTTAATGACCAGGCCTTTGCCGGTAATCGAATCCGTGATGGCGGCCTTCACGGTGTCAAAACTTTCTTTTGAGCTATAAGTGACTTTGGCCGGATTAGCGGCAAGCAGCGGCGTACTCGCTAAAAACAAGCTCAAGGCGAAGGCGGATAAACGCGCCCAATGAATATTACGCATGGTATTTCCTCTGAAAAGATAATGGTGAAGCATAGCAGAGGCGCATTAGCCAAAAATAGTTCCTGCTTAGCATCGCTTATCCGTTTATCGGTCAGCGGAGCGCGAGCAGTTTATTCAGGGCGTGCAACTCTTGTTCTACCGCAGCGGCGGCGGTGGCCTCAATTTTACGATAACGTTCCAATAACTCTAAACCCAAAGGCGTCACCTGCGCGCCGCCGCCACGTTTACCGCCACTGGCGGTGATCACCACGGGCTGCTTAAACGCGATATTCATCGCCTCCACCAAAAGCCAGGCGCGCCGGTAAGACATGCCCATGCTGCGCGCCGCGCCGGAAATGGAGCCTTCTTTGATAATCGCTTCGAGTAAGCTGATTTTGCCTCGACCCAGCGAACTGCTGGCGCCGAATAAAATGCGCACGGTGGGGTTCATGCTTTGTCTTTCCAGCGCGCCGCTGCGTGGTCATCGCTCTCCCGCGCATCCACCCAGCGGGCGCCCTGCGGCCCATGTTCTTTTTTCCAAAACGGCGCGCGGGTTTTCAAAAAATCCATGATGAATTCGCAGGCGTGAAAGGCCTCGCCTCTATGTCGGCTGGCGACGGCAACCAATACAATCTGATCGCAAGGCGCGAGATTGCCGACGCGGTGTATCAATACGATATCGTCCAATTGCCAGCGTTGATTCGCTTCTAGGCAAATGTCCTCCAAGGCTTTTTGGGTCATCGCCGGATAATGTTCCAAGCTCAGTCCGCTGACCGCGGCGCCGTCATTGATGTCGCGCACCAGGCCCAGAAAACTAACCACCGCGCCTATTTGGGGGCGGCCCTGGCGTAGACGCGCGATCTCTTGTCCCAGATCAAAATCCTCGGCTTGTACCCGAATCTGCATTCAGCCTCCGGTGACCGGCGGAAAAAATGCGATCTCGTCGCCATCGCCAATGACGCCGGCGGCATCAGCTAAATTTTGATTAATCGCCACCCGAAAAGGTCTATCGGGAGCAAGCGCGCTCGCCCATTTCGCATCGCGCCTTCGCAAAACGGCGAGCAAAGCCCCGACGTTGGCAATACTAGGATCGAAATCGATGCGTTCTTCGGCGAGATTTAAATCCTCGCGTAGGCGCGCGAAATATAAAAGCGTCAATGCCATGACAGGAGTTCGGAAAAAGGAATATAACGCACCCGCTCGCCGCGCTTAATCGGTGTACCCGCTGGGCAATTGATCAAGCCATCACCCCATACCGTAGAGGTGAGCACGCCCGAGCCTTGGTGCGAAAATATCGTGGCCCGGGTTTGTCCGTCCATGCCGGGTTCCAAACGCGCCCGCAAATATTCGCGGCGGCGATCGGGATGCAGCCAATCGAAATTGGCTTCCACCCAAAAACTATGTGGCATCACATTCATCACCCCTTGCGAGCGCAATAAAAACGGGCGAGCAAAAATGCAAAAAGTAACAAAGACCGAGACCGGATTGCCGGGCAAACCAATAAAAGCCGCCTTGCCGACTTTCCCAAAGGCCAAGGGCTTACCAGGTTTCATGGCGATGCGCCACATCTCTACCCTGCCTAAATGCTCCACCGCCGCTTTGACGTAATCAGCCTCGCCCACCGATACGCCGCCGCTGGTCAATATCACATCCGCGTCTTGTGCCGCTTGCTGCAACACCGCTATCGTGGCTTCCAGATTATCGGGCACCACGCCCAAATCAATGGGCTGAAATCCCAAGCTACGCAGTAAGCCATTCAAGGTGTAGCGATTGGAGTTATAAATTTGTCCTGGGCCTAGGGGTGAGCCCGGCATCACCAATTCATCGCCAGTGAAAAAAGTCGCGACTCGCAACTTGCGATACACCGGCAAATGCGCAAGCCCCACCGAAGCCGCTAAGCCTAAATGCTGTGGCCCTAAACGCGTACCCGCTTGCAAAATCGGCGCGCCGCGCGCGATGTCTTCGCCGGCATAACGCAAATTCGTGCCGGCTTTCACCGCGTGGCGTATACGCACGCTATCGCCGATTTGCTCCGTATCTTCTTGCATGACCACCGCGTCGGCGCCGCCCGGGACAGGGGCGCCGGTAAAAATCCGCGCCGCCGTATTCGCCTGTAGCGGCCCGCCCATGGCGCCGGCCTGTATGCGTTGGCTCACGGGCAATAGCGTCTCCCCTTGAGGATTTAAATCCGCCGCGCGCACCGCGTAGCCATCCATGGCGCTGTTATCGTGCGGCGGCACTTGGATCTCCGAGACTTGCTCTGCCGCCAACACCCGGCCCAGGGCCTCCGCCGTCAGACAGCGGTCCACGCCCTCCACCGGCTCGGCGCCACGCAATAAAAAATCCAGGGCTTCATCTACGGAAAGTAAGGGGGGGTAGGCTTTATCGTTCATACCCGGTCCGTTTCTTTTAGTATGAATTGCGCGATCGCTTGCACCTCCTCCAGTGCAA
>CAZKHT010000194.1:0-5510 GCA_964552595.1 uncultured Burkholderiales bacterium | reverse complement strand
ATGCGCTCGCCGCTCCAGACTTTGCGCTTGCTGCTATCGACCACCGCATCGTCCACGCTGACCGCGCCTTCGCTAATCCAAATCTGCAAGCGCGCACGCGAAAATTGCGGCAATAAAGCCGCCAAAGCTTGATCCAAACGCGCGCCGGAGAGCGTGGCCGGGACCGTGTATGACTGGTCGGAGGCGAGGGATTCGGTATAATCCTGGGTCTTCATCTGGGATTTGGACATGCGCCTAAGTTTAGCTTTATTCCTCGCACTATGCCTTGCCGGCTGTGGCTTATTGCCCGAACTCAAAGACGAAACCAAGGGCTGGTCGGCGCAAAAACTCTATACCTCCGCCAAAGAATCTTTGACCGATGGCAATTACGATCAGGCGATTAAATACTACGAAAAACTGGAAGCGCGCTATCCCTACGGCCGCTATGCGCAGCAAGCGCAACTCGAGATCGCGTACGCTTATTACAAATCCAACGAGCCGGCATCGGCTCTCGCGGCGGCGGATAGGTTTATCAAGCTACATCCGAATCATCCCAGCGTGGATTACGCCTATTACTTAAAAGGCTTGGTCAATTTCAACGGCGAGCTGGGTTATCTCGGTTACGTGGTGAAACAAGATCTCAGTGAGCGCGACCCCAAGGCCGCGCGCGAATCTTTTGAAGCCTTCAAGGAATTGGTCACCAAATATCCGGAGAGCAAATACGCGCCCGACGCCACCAAGCGCATGAATTACCTGGTCAACACTCTAGCCAATTATGAATCGCATGTAGCGCAATATTATTATCGTCGCGGCGCTTACGTGGCCGCGGTGAATCGGGCCCAGGATTTATTGAAAACGTACCCGCGCACTCCCGCGACCGAGCCGGCGCTGGCGGTGTTAATACGCAGCTATGAAAAAATGGGACTGCCCGATTTAGCGAAAGACGCGCAACGCGTGCTGGAAAAGACTTTCCCCAATAGCGTGTATCTGAAAAACGCGCCCGTGGGTTTGGCCAAACCCTGGTATCAATTCTGGTAAGCGCTTAAATCGCCGCGTCGTTGGTTTCACCCGTGCGTATGCGCACGACTTGCTCGACATTCATCACAAAGATTTTGCCATCGCCTATCTTGCCGGTACGCGCCGAGCTGACGAGTGCTTCTAGAACCGCATCCAACTTATCGGATGAGATCACGACTTCTATTTTAATCTTGGGCAAAAAATCCACGACGTATTCGGCGCCGCGATACAACTCGGTATGACCTTTTTGCCGGCCGAAGCCTTTTACCTCGGTCACGGTTAAACCCGTTACCCCAACTTCCGCCAGGGCCTCACGTACTTCGTCGAGCTTGAAGGGCTTGATGATGGCTTCGATTTTTTTCATTTTATTGATGCTCCTTTTTCCTGCTCAAAATTTGGGCCGGTAATGCGATGTTATCGGATAGCGGCGGTCTTTGCCAAATCCCCGCTGGGTGACCCTTACCCCTACGGGGGCTTGGCGGCGCTTGTATTCATTGCGGTCGATCAGAGTGACCACGCGTTGCACATCCGTCATGGCAAAGCCCAGTCCTACGATTTCCTGCGGACACATATCGTGCTCGACATAGGCTTCCATGATGTTGTCTAAAATCGCATACGGCGGCAAGGAGTCTTGATCGGTTTGATTGGCGCGCAATTCGGCCGTGGGCGCGCGCGTGATCACCCGTTGCGGGATCACCGGACTCAATCCATTGCGATACGCGGCCAGGCGATAGACCAGGGTCTTGGGGATGTCTTTTAAGACCGCGAAACCGCCGGCCATATCGCCATACAGCGTGGCATAGCCTACGGCCATTTCGCTCTTATTCCCGGTGGTTAATACCAAGGTGCCGTATTTATTCGACAAGGCCATGAGCACCACGCCACGCGCGCGCGCCTGGATATTTTCTTCGGTCGTATCGAAAGCCAAGTCTTTAAATTCATCGGCCAAACCGTTTAGAAAGGCATCGTACATGGGCTTGATGGGGATTTCCGAATAGCGCACAGCTAAGTCTTGGGCCATGCTGCGAGCGTCCACCACGCTGATATCGGCGGTGAATTCCGAGGGCATCATCACCGCATGTACCCGCGCCGGGCCCAGGGCATCGACTGCAATTGCCAAGGTCAGCGCCGAATCAATGCCACCGGAGAGACCCAGCTCCACGCCAGGAAAACCATTTTTGGCGACATAATCTTTTACGCCCAGGGTCAGCGCGCGATACACCGATTCTTCCAAGCCGGTTTCACTTTCTACTTGCGTTCCATACACCCTGCCGTCGCGATATTCCACCAACTCCAGGCTTTCTTCGAAGGCGCGCGCTTGATGCACGAGCTGTCCGCTTTTATCGATGGCGAAGGACATGCCATCGAAAATCAATTCATCTTGGCCGCCGACCAGATTCGTATACAACATGGGCAAACTGGTTTCCGCCACGCGCTCTGCCACTGCGGTATGCCGCGTCGCTTGTTTTTGCATGTGATAGGGCGAGGCGTTGAGCGCCAATAGCACTTCGGCGCCGGCTTGTTTCGCCTTGGCTGCGGGTTCGGGTTCCCAAATATCGGCGCAGATGTTGATCCCAAAACGCACGCCCTCGTGCTCAAACACACAGGCCTCGCTGCCACGCCGGAAATAGCGCACCTCGTCGAAGACGGTATGGTTGGGCAATTTGAGTTTGTGATAAGTCGCAAGAATTTTGCCATCGCGCAAAACGGAGGCGGCGTTATAGCGTTTATCGCCGACTTGATCGGGATGGCCTACAACCACGGTGATGCCCTGCACTGCGGCCGCCAAGGCATGCAAACTGTCTAGGCAAGCGCTGATGAAGCCATCGCGCAACAATAAATCTTCCGGCGGATAAGCGCTCAGCGCGAGCTCGGGCGTGATCATCAGACTCGCGCCTTGCGCTTGCGCGCGCTGACTGTAGTCGAGAATCTTTGCGGCGTTACCGCTTAAATCGCCTACCGTGCAATTGATTTGCGCCAGCGCGATTTTCATTGCCGGGCGTGGTTGATCGCGGCAGCGATAGCGGTGCCGATTTCGGCGGGCGAGCGGGCAACCACGACACCGGCTTTTTCCAAGGCGCGAATTTTATCTTCCGCCTTGCCCTTGCCACCGGCGATCAAGGCACCGGCATGGCCCATGCGTTTACCGGCAGGCGCGGTTTGCCCGGCGATATAAGCCGCGACCGGCTTTTTAATGTGCGCTTGTATAAATTCCGCCGCTTCTTCTTCGCGCGTGCCGCCGATTTCACCGACGAGCACGATGGCCTCGGTTTGCGGATCGGCTTCGAACAGCGCGAGGCAGTCGATGAAATCCAAGCCCTTAATCGGGTCCCCGCCTATGCCTACGCAAGTGGTTTGGCCCAATCCAAGCTGGGTGGTTTGATGCACGGCTTCATAGGTCAGCGTGCCCGAGCGTGAGACGATGCCGACTTTGCCTGGCTGATGAATAAAGCCGGGCATGATGCCGATTTTGCATTCACCGGCCGTGATAATGCCGGGACAATTCGGCCCGATTAATTTCGCGCCAGTGCTGGCCAGCGCCGCTTTTACTTTCAGCATATCCAAGACGGGTATGCCCTCGGTGATACAGACGATGAGCTGGATGCCGGCGTCCGCGGCTTCCATGATGGAGTCCGCCGCATAAGGTGAAGGCACGTATATCACACTGGCGGTGGCGCCGGTCGCCGTTACCGCGTCGCGCATGGTATTGAATACCGGCAAATCCAAATGCGTCTGCCCGCCCTTGCCTGGCGTCACCCCGCCGACCATGCGCGTGCCATAGGCGAGGGCTTGCTCGGAATGAAAGCTGCCTTGCTTGCCGGTGAACCCTTGGCAAAGCACGGCGGTATTTTTATCGATCAGAATACTCATAGGAAATTTGGCAAGAAAAACGCCATTCTAACCGCAGACAGCGCGGACTACGCCGCGGCCAAACACAAATTTAAACTGGCTTGCCAATCCGGCAGTTGCAAGCCAAAGGCGCGCGCAAATTTGTGATTGGACAAAACCGAATACATAGGTCGTGGCGCGGGCAGCGGATAAGCGGTGGTAGGAATAGGCGTCATGCGCGGCGCTTTAGGCGCCGTTTGCACAATTGCGCTGGCAAAACCGAACCAAGTCGTCTGACCGGCCGCGCTCAAATGGTATAAACCGCTACGTTCGCGCAGCAGATCTTGCACACCATCGCGATAGAGACATTGGCTAACGCAAGCCGCCGTCGCTTCCGCCAACATCCGGCTCCAAGTCGGCGCGCCGTGTTGGTCATCGACAACGCGCAATTCCTCGCGTTCTTCGGCCAAGCGCAAAATCGTCCGCAGAAAATTTTTACCACGCGCGCCATACACCCAGCTGGTGCGCAAAACTAAATGCGCAACATCGACCGCCGCGACCGCGCGTTCGCCCTCTAATTTGGAGGCACCATAAACATTCAAAGGCCGTGCCGCATCTATCTCTTCATAGGGCGCCTGCTTCTGGCCATCAAACACATAATCGGTGGAGTAATGAATCAACCCCGCGCCCAGGCGTTTGGCCTCTTCCGCCAAGATCGCGGGCGCCGTAGCGTTGACCGCATGCGCGCGCTCGGGTTCTTTTTCCGCTTGATCCACGGCGGTATAAGCCGCGGCATTCACGATTAAGGCCGGGCCGACTTGCCTTACCGCATGGCGTATCGCATCGGCATCACTCAAATCGAGCTGTGCACGCGCGTAGGCCGCGATTTCTCCAAAGGGCGCGAGGCTGCGTTGTAATTCCCAACCCACCTGGCCATGGGCCCCGGTAATTAAAATTCTCATGCGAAAACTTCCGCGTCTTTCAAACGCACCCCGGCTTGGTCTTTCGCCGACAACAAAACCTGCCCCACCTCTGGCCATTGAATACCAATATCAGGATCGTTCCATGCGATAGAGCGCTCGAATTGCGGGGCGTAGTAATCGGTGGTCTTGTACAAAAATTCCGCGTCTTCGCTTAAGACTAAAAAACCGTGGGCAAAACCCGGCGGCACCCACAACATTTTTTTATTCTCCGCGCTCAATTCCACGCCCAACCATTTTCCAAAGCTAGGCGAGTTTTTACGGATATCGACGGCGACATCGGACACCGCGCCGGAGAAATTGTCTGTGCGGTGGCGTGTTTTGATAAAGCAAGCCGCGCAACAGGCCACGCGCCGAGCCGGAGTGATTGTCTTGGACAAACTCGGGCGCTAAGCCGGTAGCGGTTTGGAACGCGCGCGCATTGAAGCTCTCAAAAAAAAAGCCGCGCGCGTCGCCGAAAATTTTAGGTTCGAACAACAACACATCGGGTAGAGCCGTCGGATGGACTTGCATGGAAAACGACTTAGCTTTTAGTAAGAAACTTTTTGTACAAAGCGAGTACGCGTGGCACATATTGCGTGGTTTCGCGATACGGGGGAATGCGCTTGCCGTAACGCAAGACGACCTTTTCTCCGGCATGGTAGGCGGACAGCACGAAACGGAAATCATTTGCCAATTGGCCCCACAAAGCCGCCACATAGCGCC
>CAZKHT010000193.1:0-5618 GCA_964552595.1 uncultured Burkholderiales bacterium | reverse complement strand
TTTGGCTCAAGCTTTGGCGGCTTTATTGCCGCAAGTTTCGCGTGGGCGGTTGCAGATTTGGAGTATCGAAGGCGCGGTCAGCGGGGACGATGCGGTGGTCGATAGCAGCAAGCGCAAAGTCTGGAGCGGCGAGCGCATCGCACTGAGGGCGCCTTTAGAAAGCGTGAGCGATACTCCGCAAGCGGAGTCGATTGCCTTGGATATTGTGTATGAAGACGCGGCGCTACTGGTGTTGAACAAACCGGCTGGACTGGTGGTGCACCCCGGCAATGGCAACCGAACCGGCACTTTGCTCAACGCGCTTTTGCATCATGCGCCGCAACTTGCCGGCATCCCCCGCGCGGGCATAGTGCATCGCCTGGACAAAGACACGAGTGGCTTGCTGGTAGTGGCCAAGACCTTAGAATCACAAACCGATTTAGTGCGCCAACTGCAGGCTCGCACGGTCAGCCGGCGTTATTTGGCGGTAGTCGAAGGTTTAGTAGAGGGCGAGGAGCAAGTCGATGCACCCATCGCTCGCCATCCCACAGCGCGTATCAAAATGGCCATAGTGGCCCGTGGTAAACCGGCCGTGACGCATTACCGCGCGCTGGAACAGTATCCGCGCCACACCTTGGTCGAGTGTCGCCTAGAGACCGGGCGCACCCATCAAATCCGCGTGCATATGCAATCCCTAGGTCACCCGCTGGTCGGCGACCCGGTATACGGGGCGAAACACCTGGCGCGCCTATTGCCGCGCCAAGCTCTGCACGCCGCGCAACTCGGCTTAATCCATCCGCAAACCGGGCTTCCGATGCAATGGCAAGCGCCGTTGCCCGAGGATATGCAAGCCTTACTCAGCCAGTTACGCGCTACGACTTGAATGCATAGCGATTGGATAATTCCGGACTGGCCCGCACCTGCCGTGGTGCGCAGCGTGATTACCACCCGTCAAGGCGGGGTCAGCACAGGCCCTTATGCCAGCATGAATCCCGCCGCCCATGTCGGCGACGCGCCCATTGCTGTGGAAAAAAATCGCGCGCTATTGCGCGCGGAGTTACCCAACGAGCCGCGCTGGCTGGATCAAGTGCACGGTATCGCGGTCGCGCAGCTAGACCAAGCTTGCGACAACCCTTACGTCGCCGACGGTGCGGTGACGCGGGAGCGCGGCCAGGTGTGCGCCGTGCTGACCGCGGATTGTTTGCCCGTGCTGTTTTGTTCGCAAGACGGCAGGGTGGTTGCGGCGGCGCATGCGGGTTGGCGGGGTTTGGCCGCAGGGGTTTTAGAACAAAGCGTGCGCGCCATGGCTGAGCCGGCGGATCAGATCATGGCTTATCTGGGCCCGGCCATAGGGCCACGCCGCTTCGAGGTCGGGGCTGAGGTCCAGACTGCGTTTTGTATTCAGAACGCGGAAGCGGAAAAAGCCTTTGTGCCGCAGGGGGAAGGAAAATTCTTGGCGAATCTGTATTTACTCGCCAGGCAAAGACTGCAAGCGCTAGGTTTAACCCAAATTTATGGCGGCGAATTTTGTACGGCTTCCGATTCCGCGCGTTTTTTCTCTTATCGTCGCGATGGCCAAACCGGGCGCATGGCGGCCCTAATTTGGCTGGCATAACCCTACATTTGCGCACAAATTTTCTTTAAGTAATAGAGCCTTAAGCCGATAAGACCTAGGTCCACCTGTTACGGAGCGGAAATGGCGCCCGGCGCCTATAAAAACACAGCATGAAGTCCGGCATTTTTTCCAGTTTACGTGCGCGCCTCATAATTTTAATGTTAGTGGCAGTCCTGCCCTGGGTCTTGGCAATGGGCTATCAATTGTGGAAGGCCAGGCAACACGCCGTAGATGACGCGATAGACGACGCGGTCACGCTTGCTCGGGCGCTGGCTTCCACCCAAGGTGAAGTCATCGCCAACGCCCGCAGTCTGCTGCAAGTCTTATCGGCGCTGCCCGAGGTGCGAGAAGGCAAGCCAGGTCTCTGCGGCGCGCGCCTATCGCAAATCCACCAACAAGCGGGCGATTACGCCAATTTATTGGTAGCCGATGTCCAAGGCAATGTGTTGTGCTCGGCCCGGGCTTTCGATCAAATTAATCTGGGCGAGCGGGATTGGTTTCAGCTCGCGGTACAGCATCGCCAATTTATCACTGGCCGCTTCATTATCGGCAAGCTCCGCGGTCTTCCCGTCCTACCGGCGGCGCAGCCTACATTCGACGCCCAAGGCAAGGTCCAAAGCGTGATACTCGCGGCTATCAATGTCGCCTGGCTTGAGCGCCTCTTGCAGCACACGCGCATCGCCAATGATGCGGTGGTTTCGGTCTTGGATAAGCGTGGCATCGTCATGGCGCGTTCGCCTGCCGATCCGCAAGCCATAGGCCGCGCCGGCGGTCCTGGTCTTTTACTAGAGCAAATAACGCAGGGCGCGGCGGAAGGTCAAGGCGAGTCCCAACTTAATGGCCAGGCGATTTTATATGCGTACGCGCGTCTTCCCGGCTCTAGCCCGGTTGACAGCAATGTTTATCTCAGCGTGCATTTGCCCAAGGACAAAGTCGTTGCCCAGGCTTATCGCAATTTCAGTATGAATTTGGGCTTATTGGGCGGGCTTACCATTTTGGTATTGGTCGGAGCCTGGATTTTTACCGAGTCTATGGTCTTGCGTAAAGTTCGGGCGCTGATTGTCGGCGCCGGCCGCATCGCCGGTGGCGACTTCAAGGCGCGGGCTGCTTTGCTCGACAACGGCAAGGGCGAGTTAGGCGAATTAGCGCGCGCCTTCGACGAAATGGCGGCCTCGATTGAACAACATTTCCAGCAAACCGTAGGGGTCATGGAGGTTGCGCCCGAGGCCATTATTATTTCCGACGCTAGCGGCCGCATTGTGCGCGCCAATGCCCAGACTCAAGCCTTATTCGGGTATACCGCCCGCGAGCTGGTGGGGCAGTCGATAGAAGTCTTAGTGCCGGAAAACACTCGCGCGCGACACATCGCCCATCGTGAAAAATATCACACAGAGCCTATCACGCGCACCATGAGCACCCGCTCTGAGTTGTTCGCGCGGCGCAAAGACGGCACGGAATTTCCGGTAAACGTCAGCCTGGGCACACTGGACACCGCACAAGGCGTGTTAGTGATCAGCGCGGTACGCGACATCAGTGACCGCAAACAATACGAAGCGCAAATTATTCATCAAGCCACCCATGATGCCTTGACGGATTTGCCCAACCGCACCTTATTCCGTGAGCTGCTTACGGCGGCCATGGTACAAGCCGAGCGCAATGAAAAACTGATCGCGATTATGTTTTTAGATCTCGATGGTTTTAAAAACATCAACGACACCTTGGGGCATGAGGCGGGGGATGCGTTACTGGAAGTCATCGCCCGGCGACTGGTGGGCAGTTTGCGCAAAGGCGATGTAGTGGCCCGGCAAGGCGGCGATGAATTCACGATATTGCTGCAAGGCATCAATGTCTATCAGGATATTGTGCAAATTGCGGAAAAAATTCTAGGCGTGATCGCCGAGGCCGTGAATTACGAAGCTCATGAAATGCATATCACCGCCAGTATAGGTATCACGATTTATCCCTTCGATGACGTCGAAGCTGAAAACCTATTGCGCAATGCCGATACAGCTATGTATCAAGCCAAGCAAGCGGGTAAGAATAATTTCCGTTTTTATACTGCGGAAATGAATTCGGCGATACGCGAACGCATGGAAATCGAGAGCGGCTTGCGTCGCGCCCTGCAGGAAAACCAATTCGAATTGCGCTATCAGCCGCAGGCGGCGATAGATAATTTGGAAATGGTGGGCATGGAAGTTCTGATACGCTGGAATCATCCTGAGCTGGGTTTGATTTCGCCGATGAAGTTTATTCCTATCGCGGAAGAATGCGGCTTGATCGTGCCCATAGGCGAGTGGGTGTTGCGCACGGCCTGCCGCCAAATCAGTTTATGGCGGGCGCAGGGACTACCCGCGGCCAAGGTCTCGGTCAATCTTTCGGCAAGGCAATTCAAACAAGCGAAATTATTGGACACGATTAAAGAAATCTTGCGCGAGTGCGATTTGGCTAATCACGCCGACGTCCTGGAGCTGGAATTAACCGAGAGCATGGTGATGCAAAATGTCGACGAGCATGTCATCACATTGAACAAGCTGCACGCCATGGGCGTGCAAATTTCCATCGACGATTTTGGCACCGGCTATTCCAGCTTGAGTTATTTAAAACGTTTCCCGATTAACACCCTCAAGATCGATAAATCGTTTGTGCGGGATATCACCGTCGATCCGGACGATGCTTCCATCGCGACGGCGATTATCATGCTGGGCCATAGCTTGAAATTAAACGTCATTGCCGAAGGCGTGGAAACCGCGGAGCAACTCGCACTCTTGCGGCAAATCGGCTGCGATGAAATTCAAGGCTATTATTTGAGCCAGCCCTTGACTCAAGCGGATATGGAAGCCTTATTACGTAGGACCTTGGCGGCGACCGCGCAGACCGCTTGATCCGATCCGGCGACCGGTATTCGTGCCTTCCCGTATAATGGCGGCTTTTACGTTCTGAACTTCCTGTGCCTACCTTACCCGCGATTATCTTTGCCAGCCTCATCGGCGGCCTGCTCAGCGTCTCTATCGCCAGCGCTTTCGCCTATACCGCCCGCGCTACTTGGGTGCCGGTACTGGTCAGCTATGCCATAGGCGCGTTACTGGGCGCGGCCTTTCTCGAAATTTTGCCGCATGCATTTGAAAGCGGCGGCAGCATAGGCGCCATCACTTCTACCTTGCTGGTGGGTATCTTGCTATTTTTCGTGTTGGAAAAACTGGTGCTGTGGCGGCACTGTCATACCGATGCCTGCGAAGCGCACGCACCGCATGAGCATGCCAATGATCAAGGCCGCAGCGGTTTAATGATTACCGTCGGCAATACCTTCCATAACTTCGTCGACGGCGTGATTATCGCCGCAGCCTTCATGACCAATTTTGAGCTGGGCGTGGTGACTGCGCTGGCGATCATTGCGCATGAGATTCCGCAAGAAGTCGGCGATTTTTTAATCTTGCTGCACTCCGGCTATAGCAAGCGCCAAGCGATTTGGATTAATTTATTGGCCAGCCTGGCTACTTTAATCGGCGGCGTGTTGGCGTATTTTGCTTTAGACAAAATGCGCGGCGCCGTGCCTTACACTCTAGGTATCGCCGCCGCCAGCATGATTTATGTCGCGGTTGCGGATTTGATTCCAGGCTTACACAAGCGCGCCGAGTTGCGCGCCACCGCGCAGCAAGTGAGTTTGATCTTAGCGGGTGTGGCGACCGTGGGCATCACCGGCTGGTTGTTAGGCGGTTTAGCCTGATGCAAAAAAATAAAATCCCGCAAATCGGTTTCGTTTCCCTGGGTTGCCCCAAGGCCACCGTGGATTCTGAAACCATACTCACGCGTTTACGCGCCGAAGGTTATGGCGTTGTGGGAAGCTATAGCGACGCCGATTTAGTCGTGGTGAATACCTGCGGTTTTATTGATGCGGCAGTCGCGGAAAGTTTAGACGCCATAGGCGAAGCCTTGCATGAAAACGGCAAAGTCATCGTCACCGGCTGCCTGGGCGCCAAGGGCCATATCGTTAGCGAGACCAACCCCCGCCTTGTTGGCGTTACCC
>CAZKHT010000192.1:0-5630 GCA_964552595.1 uncultured Burkholderiales bacterium | reverse complement strand
GGTACGCCAGGCATAATCGGGACCACCCTCATGCGCACGGCGAGCGGTTTTGTCGTTGATGTCGGCGTGCGCCCGGAGGCGATTTTGAAGCGCCCGGCGCGCAGCATGGAGGCGCGGTCCGGCTGCGGTTTATGTGGATTGCAAAATCTGACGGACCTCCCCACACCACCCCGCTCGCGTCCAGGCCGCGAGTTAAATCCCGCTGCCGTCGCTCACGCTTTGCGCGAATTACATCATCACCAGCCGCTGAATAAAATTAATCATTCGGTGCATGCCGCGGCCTTCGCCGACGCTGCGGGCCAGATTCAATTAGTGCGCGAAGACGTGGGCCGGCATAACGCTCTAGACAAACTCATAGGCGCAATGGCGGATGACACGGCGCGCCGCGAACAGGGCTTCGCCGTGCTCACCAGCCGTTGCAGTTTTGAGTTGGTACAGAAAGCCGCCGTGGCGGGATTCGGCGGCCTCGCTACTTTATCGGCGCCTACGCAAATGGCTTTGGACATGGCTCGCAGTGCCGGTCTGCCGCTCGCGAGCGCAGCGCCAGAGGGCGTGGCGCTGTTTTAACTGTCCAATAAACATTTTAGCGCTTTCTCGATTCCTGCAAATTAGGAGCCTGCAGGATAGGCGTGTCCGCCGCATGATATGCTTTTCCGAAGTCACATCTCTCCCAGGCACGGTGATGCCATGACTCGCAAGAAGCTTCTCCATTTGTTTAGCTTACAGCTGGCGTTTGCGCTACTGTTCGGTATCGCGGCCGCGCCGGTTAGCGCCGATACCGTTTCGCTTCCGCAGCAATGCACCGAATCCTGCATCACCCCTTATAGCCAGGTCTTGGGCACGACGAATGAAGGCGTGCAATCCTATTCCAATTGCCAAAGCAATTGCGTCGTGTTTGAACCGAATAAATTAAACGGCACTTACACCGGCATCAAATGGCAATGCGTGGAATTCACGCGGCGCTGGCTGATACAGAATCGCGGGTTAACCTTTGGCGATGTGGATGTGGCGGCCGATATATGGGCGCTGCAAAAACTCACCCGCTTAAGCGATCAGACTACGGTGCCGCTTACACGCTTTGAAAATGGCGCGAGTCAAATTCCTGAACGGGGGGATCTTTTAGTGTACGGCCGCGAATTTCTCGGCACGGGGCACGCCGCAATTGTGCTGCAGGTGGATCGCAAGCGTGGCGTAATTCGCGTCGGCGAGCAGAATTTTAAAAATCAAAAATGGCCGGGGCATTATGCGCGCGCGATTCCATTCATACACAAGAACGGACGATACTGGATTTTAGATGCATATATATTGGGCTGGATGCATGCGCCGCTCATACCGCCAAATTAGCCAGAGGCAGCTTAGACGATACGCGTACCCATAAATCTTTTCTTTGCGCTACGGCTTCGCCTATATTTAAATTCGCCGACCAACACGAAGGAATCACCATGGAAGAAACCGAAGGTATGAAGGCTTGCGCGATGTGCGGGGGTCGCTTTCCCGGGCCCGGGATAGAGAGCGAAGGAAAAGTGTATTGCTGCGATAAATGCGCGGACTACCATCAACACAAATCGCATATGGCCGCCGCGATGGCGCCTAAGGTCTTGGGCGTGATGGGCATAGGTGCGATTTTGGGATATTTGATAGGAAGAAAACGATAAGCGTACGTGCGAAGGTCGCGTAAAGCGGCTTCGCGCTGCCCCTATGCAGGCTAGGAGCAGAGGCTTGGCGCAATATTTAACGTTATCCCATTAGCTTCCACCAAGAGCGGCAGGTCGAAGAATTCCCATCGACCGCAATTCGACGTCAGGTTTAATCGCCGTTTCCGGCTGACTGCCAAATCTGAGTGGTGCAAATCTCCTATTGTTCTGATTAAATAAGGCCGTCATCAGCACGGCCCCGCCTCCATGCGCAGCTCATTTGATTTTAAGCTTGAACAACATCAACTCATCGCAGCTGCTCGTCGAAATTCTCTACGTATAAATCGTCGTAGCCGGTATCGTCATGTCTTGGGCGCTTTATCGGGGGTCATACTGGCGGTCTCCGTTTTAATTCCACTTCAAGCATTTCTTCTATCCGAAGTTCACCACTTCACTGGCGCGAGGTTTACTTGGATCGCTGCACTGATAATCGTCGCAGCATTTCTCATTATGACGGCTTTGGAAAAGCGCGGCCAAAGGCGCGCGCAAAGTGAATCCAACTGGTTTACCGCTGCATCTACCTTAAAACTCGAAGAGGGTGGCTTACGCATCGCGACTGCTAACAGCGATAGTTTTATTTCTTTCGCAGCGATAGTGGGTGTGGACGAAACCGATGGCGTGATTTTATTGCTTCTCGACGAAATTAATTACATTCCGATTGCGGCGAATGCATTTAGCTCCGACGAAGAGCGTATGACATTCATAGCTTATGTGCGGCAAGCTAGCTCCGACTCAGGGAAGCCGACATTTTTGGCACCAGAACCAGCCCGCTCTGAACCCATATATTCGACAAAAAATCCGGAGCCTGCCTCGAGTTCACATAACCGTATATCGGCTGCATTTCGGACCTGTTCTGTCAGTCTCGCCCAAGCTTTTAAATTGCTACTGTTTTTGAAGGTCAAAGAAGAACGCATTTTTCTTGCCTGGTGGCAAATCGCAGTCTTCGGTCTATTCAGCTTCGTGGTCTTGCTCTTATGGAATATGGCCAGTGTCGGGCTGGCAGGGCAGTTTGTCTGGTATTCCTTACCCCTCGCCGTTTTCCATATACCGGTATTACTGCTGGGTGCGATTTTCATCGCGCAGGCCTTACATCGAAGCGATAAGACCGTGCTGCTAATCCAGGTCTTTTTGATGATTATGTTGGCTTATGATTTGGCCACTCTAGCCGTTTCTGGTTTCGTCCCTATACAGCCCGTCACCTTTAACCCGCCGGCGCTGGGCGTCGCGTATTTTTTTCTTCCGGCTTTGTGGTTGATGCTGGCCTGTCTGGTGGCTGCCTATCGTTATACCGGTGCAAAAATTCCCGCGCGCCTCCTGGCTTTTGGATTGGCGCTGCTTGTCGTCGCTTTGCCGCTGGGCTTGGTCTATCGGCAAGGCAGTTTGTGGGAAATTCCTTATAACGAAAACAATGTTGCGAAAGCCAATTACGGCTTGGAGACGGAGGCTTTGTTTTATAGCCAGCAGAACCAGCTTGAGCGCGAGCTCACGGCTTTGCAAGAAGAACGCAAAGGCGTGCGCGATATCTTCTTGATAGGAGTCGCGGGCTATGCGGATCAAGATGTCTTCGTGAAGGAAGTCGACAGCGTGGCGCGTTTATTCCGTGAACGTTTCGACGCCAGCGGGCATATCGTGCGCCTCATTAATAATAATAAAACCTTGGCGAGCGCGCCCATCGCCAGCGCGACCAATCTCAAAATAAGCTTGAACCGCGTTGCGCAAGTCATGAATAAAGAGGAAGACATACTGTTTCTCTTTCTGACTTCGCATGGCTCTCAAACTCAGTTTTCTCTACAGCTCTGGCCGCTTAAATTAAATCAGCTGGCGCCCGCGCAGCTGCGCAAAATGTTGGACGAGACAGGCATCAAGAATCGAATCATCGTGGTTTCTTCCTGTTACTCCGGCGGATTTATTAAAGCACTTAGCGATGATCACACCTTGGTGATCACCGCGGCGGCACCGGACAAAACCTCTTTTGGTTGCAGCAACGAAAACGAGTGGACTTATTTTGGCGATGCGTATTTCAATCAAGCCTTACGAAAAACCCGTTCTTTCCTGGACGCATTTACCATGGCCAAAAACCAAATCGCGGCGCGCGAGAAAAAAGAAAAAATCGATCCGTCGAATCCGCAAATGGCGATAGGGCCATCCATGCGCAACACGCTTGCCGCGCTCGAGCAAGAATGGACTACGCCTAAGCCCACCCCGATCGCAAGTACCGAAGCGGCGGCTAGCGCACCACCGGATGAGATGGAGCAATATCTCAATTTAATATTTCAACCGGAGAACTTGGCCCAGCAAGTCAAAACTTGTCTTGCCAGCATGGCGATGCGGGGACCAGACACGGTAGTCCAGAAGAATCCGGAATATTTTTCAGGAATGAATAAATCCAGCGCGCACTGGCCTCTATTAATGGCTGCCTGGGACCGCTACGCGACAGCTTATTGTGAGCGCGTTAATGACACCGCCTTGGAGCGCAGCCTATATAGCAAATATTTGCGTAGAACCATCCCGTCCGAAGATTTGCTCCCGGCCCTGAATTTTTTAAATTCCGAAAGCGGGCATCGCTGGTACGTCGCCTCGCACCAGGTTGCCCGACAAATGTCGATAGAGCTTGCGCAAATCCAGACCGCGATTGATATGCCTTTGTCCAAGATTTATTTTGAGGAGCAGACGCAGATTCTGCAGGCGTATCAAAAGGAGAATCAGCAGAAAAACAAGGCAAATAAGTGAGAGGCGTCGACAGTACATCTGCTGCGTCCCAATAAACAGAAACTCGGAACATTCCTTTGAAAAAACTCCTCATCATCGGCCTACTGCTATTCGGCGCCTACAAGCTCTATTCCAATGGTAGCTTTGACCATTTACCTTTCTTTAAAAAGCCCGGCGCTTTCGACGCCAATGGCAAACCCATAGCGCGTTTATTCGTGGGTCCGGGCTGCGAGGCGCCATGCAATGAGATCGAAGCCTTATTAAAAACCCGAAAAATCGAATATGAATTGGTGGATGTGTCCACGCCGCAGGGCGAACGCTATGGCGTACGAGGCTACCCCACATTGCAAGTGGGGAATGACACGGCTTTGGGCGGGCGCTGGGAAATAGTGGGCGCCTTAGCCAGCAACTTCGGGCCAGAGGTGCTGAGCCGTAGCGAGCGTATGGCGATGGACAACCACTTCGATGAAAACGGCCGCGCCATCGTCGTGATGTATGGCACGGCGTGGTGCCCTTATTGCAAAAAGCAGCGCGAATATTTCCGTAGTCACGACATCGCTTACACTGAACTTGATCCGGAAAAATCGGACGCCGCGAAGACCGCTTACGCAATTTTGCAGGGCGGTGGCTATCCCCTCACCTATGTCGGCTATCGGCGTTTTTCGGGTTATCAAGAGCGCGAAATCAAGCAAGCCGTCGCGGCCATTCGGTGAAGTGGACACCCGCGATTTGCTTCGCTCAGTGACGGAACATTTTACGCGGGCGCTTTATCCCGAACATGCATCGGCACTAATCCCCCAGTAACAAAGGACTATATTTGTGTGGTATATTTCTTGCTATGTCGAATAAATATCCGCAGCACCCCTCCTAATCGCAACGTCGTATGCAGGAATAACAATGATGTCGAAATGCAGCACCCTTATCGCCGCGTCACTTTATTTGAGTTTTACCTTTCTCCAGCCCGCTCATGCTTCTGCAAGCTTCGCCCTTGATACTTTCAAGGTGACGCGCGGCGACGCCACGCTTTTCACGGACAGCTTTTCTGAAAATGTGGCCGCCCACTACGCGCCCAATTATTCCGGCGGCGTTTCTGCCGGATATTCGATAGTCGGCGCAGCAGACGTCGACGCCGGTAAGAAAGTGCCATTCCTCGTAGGCGGGAACCGGCCGGCGCAAAGCGCCCCGGGAGGGCCGGGTGGGTTGGGAGGGGCCTGCCGGGGGAAGGGA
>CAZKHT010000191.1:0-5736 GCA_964552595.1 uncultured Burkholderiales bacterium | reverse complement strand
CCTGATACCCGTAAAAAGGACCGGCAAATGTAATACCCAGACAAACGTTTCCATTTTATTTCCTTAACCTGGCCGCGCTTGCGCGGCCTTACATATAGAGACGAATTCATCGGCGTTTAAAGACGCGCCGCCGATCAGCCCACCGTCGATATCGGGCATCGCGAATAATTGCGCGGCGTTCGCGGCTTTCACACTGCCACCATAGAGAATCATGACGCTTTCAGCGAGCTTAGGACTGTGTTCTGAAAATAGCGCGCGTATATACGCATGCACTTCTTGCGCTTGTTCCGGCGTTGCGGTTCTACCCGTGCCTATCGCCCACACCGGCTCATAGGCTACTACGCAACGTGAAAACCCTTCCATGCCGGCTTTATCGACCACCGCTTGCAATTGCCGCTCTACCACTTCAGCGGTAATGTTTTTTTCCCGTTCTGCCAGGGTTTCTCCTACACATAATATAGGGATTAAACCGCCGGCCTGGGCCGCGACGAATTTCTCCGCCACGATGGCATCGGTATCGCCGAATAAAGCCCGACGTTCGGAATGGCCCACCAAGGTGATACTACAACCCATGTCGCGCAACATAGCGGCAGACACTTCTCCGGTATACGCGCCCTTTTCATATTGACTGACGTTCTGTCCGCCCCAAACGATTTCACGACCCTGCAAAGTGAATTGCGCTTGAAACAAATACGGAAACGGCAGGCAAATTCCGCAATGCACGGTATTCAGTCCGGCGAGACCGCCGACGATGCCATCCAGCAGCGCCTTATTCTCTATCAGGCTGCCGTGCATTTTCCAATTGCCTATAACCATCCGCTCCCGCATGGTTTTCTCCGAAATTGCAAAGGGTTGCATGTTACCGGTCGGTAAAATCCGGGTCAATGCTGAAGCAGAATAAAACCTCAGCGCGCTGAAGTGAGCCCAGGGGCGTTTGTCATCAATTTGTCACACTCCCTGGCTACTATGCATCGCGATGTCTATATAGCATCCATAACTATAGGAGTATTGTATGACCCCACGTTTTCTTAGCCGCATTGCTCTAGCCGCCGCCATGGGATTGGGTGCGGCCAGCCTAGCACAGGCCGCTAACATCACCGGCGCCGGCGCGACTTTTCCTTACCCCATTTACGCGAAATGGGCCGAGGCCTACAAAAAAACCTCGGGCAATAGCTTGAACTATCAATCCATAGGTTCCGGCGGCGGAATTAAACAAATCCAAGCAAAGACCGTGGATTTCGGTGCTTCCGATATGCCTTTGAAACCCGAGGAACTGGAAAAAAACGGTCTAATTCAATTTCCCACGGTAATGGGCGGCGATGTGCCCGTATATAACTTACCCGGCGTGGCGACCGAACTGAAATTCACCGGCGAAGTATTGGCGGATATTTATCTGGGCAAGATTAAGCAATGGAATGATCCCGCTTTAGCCGCTTTAAATAAAGGTGTGACACTGCCTGGCACCCCCATTACCGTGGTGCATCGCTCGGACGGATCGGGTACGACCTTTATCTGGGTCAATTATTTATCCAAGGTCAGCCCGGAATGGAAGACCAAAGTCGGCGAAGGCACTTCGGTATCTTGGCCTACCGGTGTGGGCGGTAAAGGTAATGAGGGCGTGGCTTCCTACGTAAAACAAATTAAAGGCTCTATTGGTTACGTGGAATATGCTTACGCGCTGCAAAATAAAATGGCTTCTGGCTTAGTTAAAAACAAAGACGGCAATTTCGTGAAACCTGATAGCGAGACCTTTAAGGCCGCTGCCGCCGGTGCAGCCTGGGATAAAGCGCCGGGCATGTATTTGATTCTGACTGACCAGCCCGGCAAGGACAGCTGGCCCATCAGCGGCGCCACGTTTATTTTGATGCATAAAGCCCAAGACAAGCCGGCGAATGCGAAAGAAGTGCTCAAATTCTTTGATTGGGCTTACGCCAATGGCGACAAATTAGCGGAAGAACTGGATTATGTGCCCATGCCCGATAAAGTAGTGGCACAGATCAAGCAAAGCTGGAAAAGCAGCATCAAAGACACGAGCGGCAATGCAATTTGGTAAGACTTAAGTGCGTGCGCTTTGCATCCACGCTGGGGAGGGGCCGATAAGGCCCCTTTCTTCTGTATAATCTGCCGGACTCTATTACCATGCTGCGCAATCAAGCGGATGCGGATTTTCTCTCCCTCGGTGGAATTCAAACAGCTGGCTCCTTAGGCAGACTTAGCATGTCTCGAACGATCAGCGACGCGACGCTCAAACGCCAATATTTGCTTGACCGTTTGTTTCGCGGCGCCACTTTAAGCTTCGCGTTTTTAGTTTTAGCCCTATTGGCGGGCATTATTGTCACGCTAGTCATAGGCGCTTGGCCGTCCATAACAACTTTCGGCTTGGGTTTCTTCGTGAGCTCGGAATGGAATCCCGTTACCCAGAAATTCGGGGCGCTGGTACCCATCGTCGGCACCTTGGTTACTTCCACCATCGCATTGCTCATAGGCATACCCGTCAGCTTCGGTATCGCGCTGTTCATCACCGAATTATCGCCGCGTTGGCTGAAGCGTCCTTTAGGCATCGCTATTGAATTATTAGCCGGCATTCCCAGCATTATTTACGGCATGTGGGGTTTATTTGTATTCGCGCCGTTTTTCGGCGAGCACATCGAGCCCTGGCTTACTACCCATCTCGGCAGCTTGCCCGGGATAGGCGTCTTTTTTCAGGGTCCGCCCATGGGGATAGGTGTTTTAACCGCCGGGATTATTTTGGCGATTATGGTGATTCCTTTTATTTCTTCCGTGATGCGCGATGTATTTGAAATCGTTCCCAGTGTTTTGAAAGAATCGGCCTATGGTTTGGGTTGCACCACTTGGGAAGTTGTTTGGCGCGTGGTCTTGCCTTACACCAAAACCGGGGTAATAGGCGGCATCATGCTAGGACTGGGCCGCGCGCTGGGAGAAACCATGGCAGTCACGTTTGTCATTGGCAACGCGCACGAATTGAATGCTTCGCTCTTGATGATAGGCAATACCATCTCCGCCGCCCTGGCCAATGAATTCACCGAAGCGGTCGGCGATCTGTATTTTTCCGCGCTGATAGAGCTGGGCCTGATTTTATTCATCATCACCTTTATTGTGTTATCGCTCTCTAAATTGCTATTGCAACGCCTGACTAAGCGCGAAGGCCGCGCGTCTTAATATGCTCTCGCTCTATACACGACGGCGCCTGATCAACGCTTTTAATCTATTTACTTCCTTCGTCACCATGGCGATAGGATTGTTTTGGCTGGGCTGGATATTATGGACGCTGCTGCACTTTGGTTTAAGCGGCATCAGTTTAAAAATATTCAGCGAAATGACACCGCCGCCCGGCAGCGACGGCGGATTGCTGAATGCCTTATTCGGCAGTTTTCTCATGACCATGGTGGCCACCTTGATAGGCACGCCGGTGGGCATCATGGCGGGAATTTATCTCGCGGAATTCGGCAAAGGTAATTGGGTCGCTTCCGTGACGCGGTTTATTAATGACATTCTGTTGTCGGCGCCGTCTATCGTCATCGGGTTATTTATTTATGAAGTGTACGTGGTTTTGATCGGCCATTTTTCCGGCTGGGCCGGCTCTCTCGCACTGTCCCTGATAGTCATTCCGGTGGTGGTACGAACCACGGAAAATATGCTGCGCCTAGTGCCCGACAGCCATCGCGAAGCGGCCGCCGCTTTGGGTGCGCCACAGTGGCGAGTGATAACCAGCGTGACCCTGCGCGCGGCGCGAGCCGGAGTCCTCACCGGCTTATTGCTTGCTGTCGCGCGCATTGCCGGCGAAACCGCGCCTCTATTATTTACGGCGCTGAATAACCAGTTTTGGAGCAGCAATATGAATGCCCCCATGGCGAATTTGCCGGTGGTGATTTTCCAGTTTGCGATGAGCCCTTACGATGACTGGCATAAGCTCGCCTGGGCCGGTGCCTTACTCATCACCATGGGGGTTTTAGCCTTGAACATCTTGGCGCGCGTGTTATTCCGCCAGCGCAATACGCGCATCTAAGCTAAAGGATTTTCATCATGACAACATTGACCGCGGCCGTGCCCGACATCCCGCGTAAGAGCCAAATCGATACCGCGCCTAAGCTCGTGGTGAAAGATTTGAATTTTTTCTACGGCAAATTCGCCGCGCTCAAAAACGTGAATTTGGAAGTGCCCGAGCGTCGGGTGACCGCGTTTATCGGTCCGTCCGGTTGCGGCAAATCCACCTTGCTGCGCACGTTTAATCGCATGTATGAGTTGTATCCGGGGCAAAAAGCCCAAGGCGAAATTCTGCTCGATGGACAAAACATTTTGGACAGCAAACAAGATTTAAACCGTTTGCGCGCCAAGGTCGGCATGGTGTTTCAAAAACCCACGCCCTTCCCCATGTCGATTTTCGACAACATCGCTTTCGGTGTGCGCTTATACGAGCGTTTGTCCACGCACGAAATGAACGATCGCGTGGAATGGGCTTTGCGTAAAGCCGCGCTTTGGAACGAAGTCAAAGACAAACTCAAGCAATCCGGCAATAGTCTCTCCGGCGGGCAGCAACAACGCTTATGCATCGCCCGCGCCATCGCCGTTAAACCCGAAGTTGTGTTGCTGGATGAACCCGCTTCCGCGCTCGATCCCATCTCCACCGCGCATATCGAAGAACTCATACACGAATTAAAAGAGGACTACACCTTAGTCATCGTCACCCACAATATGCAGCAAGCCGCGCGGGTCTCCGATTACACCGCGTATATGTACTTGGGCGAGCTCATTGAATTCGGCAACACCGATCACATCTTCACCACGCCACGCCAGAAAGCCACGGAAGATTACATCACCGGTAAATTCGGCTAAGCGCTTCCCGCTCTTACCATCGTCACGCCCGGCCACACCGGCATTTACGCTACAATAAGCCCTTTCAACGCGAATTGGAGCAAGCACGATGTCGATGTCGGACCGCGATGGCTGGATTTGGTATGACGGCCAAATGGTGCCTTGGCGAGAAGCCACTACCCATGTACTCACGCATAGCTTGCATTACGGCATGGGTGTTTTTGAAGGCGTGCGCGCGTATAAAACCGCCCAAGGCCCGGCGATATTTCGCTTAGCCGAACACACCGATCGTTTATTTAATTCCGCGCACATCTTCGGCATGAAAATGCCCTACGACCGCGCCACCCTCATGGAGGCGCAAAAAGCCGCGGTGCGCGATAACAAATTGGAGTCCGGCTATATTCGCCCCATGGCTTTTTATGGCTCCGAAGCCATGGGTATTTCCGCCAAGACTTTATCCACGCATGTCATCGTCGCCGCTTGGACCTGGGGCGCTTATTTGGGGCAAGAAGCCCTACAAAATGGCATACGGGTGAAGACCTCATCGTTTACCCGCCATCATGTGAACATCACCATGTGCCGCGCCAAAGCCAGTTCCAGTTACACCAATTCGATTTTGGCGCATCAAGAAGCGGCGCAAGATGGTTACGACGAAGCACTCTTGCTGGACGTGGATGGCTTTGTCGCGGAGGGCTCAGGCGAAAATATTTTTATCGTTAAGAATGGAAAGCTGTATACGCCCGATTTGACCTCTTGCTTAGAGGGCATTACGCGCGACACCATCATTACGCTGGCGGGCGAACTCCGCATCCCCATGAAATAAAAGAGTATCACTCGCGATGCAAGCTATATCCCCCAGGGAGCACAATTAACCGGGCCATCGGACCGGGGTCCGCCACCATA
>CAZKHT010000190.1:0-5749 GCA_964552595.1 uncultured Burkholderiales bacterium | reverse complement strand
GCTTTTGCGCAATTATCCAACATTGAACGCGCCTGTCCTTCCCGAACCGTACCGCGCTGCCCGCATTTTGGCGTGTGCGGCGGCTGCCGTTTGCAGCACATGGAGGCGCAAGCCCAAGTGGCGGCTAAGCAAAGACTATTGGAAGACAATCTCTGGCATATCGGGCGCGTACGTGCCGATACCTTATTCGCGCCTATTCACGGTCCGACCTGGGCTTACCGTTACCGCGCTCGGCTCTCGGTGCGCCATGTGGCGAAAAAAGGCGGCGTGCTAGTGGGCTTTCACGAGCGTAAAAGCAGCTATATCGCCGATATGCATCAATGTGAAATTTTGCCGCCGCGCATAGGCCATTTGATCGATCCATTGCGTGCGCTGGTAAGTCAGTTGGACCAGCCTGATCGCATACCGCAGATTGAGGTATCGCTGGGCGAAGACGTGTACGTTCTGGTATTGCGCGTGCTGGAAGCGCTGAGCAACAAAGATCAAGACATTTTGCGTGCCTTCGCCGATGCTCATCAAATTCAATGGTGGTTACAAAGCGGTGGCCCGGAAACGGCTCAGCCCTTTTATCCTCTCAACAGCGCGCGGCTGAGTTACCGCTTACCGGAATTCAATATCGATATGCCTTTCCATCCCACGGAATTCACTCAAGTGAATCCCGCGGTGAATCGCGTGCTGGTGCGGCGCGCGCTGAGTTTATTAGAGCCCAAACCGGGCGAGCGGATTGCCGATTGGTTTTGCGGATTGGGAAATTTTAGTTTACCCATCGCACGGCGCGGTGCCAGCGTAGTGGGTTTCGAAGGTAGCAAAGGCTTGGTAAAACGCGCCCAGGAAAACTGCCTTCATAACGGTCTGCAAGCCTGGGCAGAATTTAAAGCCGCTAACCTATTTGAATACGAAGCAGCCACGCTCGCAGCTGAAGGGCATTTCGACAAATGGCTAGTCGATCCGCCGCGCGATGGCGCCGTGGAATTAATGAAGGCGCTACCAGAGGCTCCATCGGCGCTACCCAGTCGCATTGTGTATGTATCGTGTAACCCAGCCACTTTAGCGCGCGATGCGGCGGTCCTGGTGGGCGCCAAAGGCTATCGCCTGGCCGGCGCGGGCGTGGTGAATATGTTCCCGCACACCGCGCACGTGGAATCAATTGCACTTTTCCTTAAAAATTAGTCGCGCGGAGGCCCAATAAAAAAGGGCGACCGAAGTCGCCCTTTTTGCTATTAGAGTAATCTCTAATCGCGGTTCCCGCTAAAGGCCATTAAGATGTTCAGCAGGTTCACGAAGATGTTGTAGATGTCCAGATACAAGCCCAACGTCGCCATGATGTAATTGGTCTCGCCGCCATGAATGATTTTGCTGACGTCGTACAAGATAAAGCCGCTGAACAGCAAAATCGCGATGGCCGACATGGCTAAAGACGCGGCCGGGATTTGGAAGAAAGCATTGGCCAGAAAGCCGATCAATAACAGGATCGCGCCTATCATCAAAAATTGACCCATAAAGCTGAAGTCTTTTTTGGTGACGGTGGCGATGCCGGCTAGGGTGAAGAAGATCACGCTCGTGCCGCCCGCCGCCAAGGCGATTAACTGCACGCCATTGCTCAATTGCAGCGCGACTTGAAGAATAGGACCCAGAATAATCCCCATGAATAAGGTGAAGCCTAGGAGTAGTCCTACGCCTAAACCGTTATCCCGGTTTTTACTGATGGCCCACATCATGCCCCAAGCCACGGCGAGCATGCCGATGGCGCCTATGAAGGGGTGTTGCGCCATAAACGAGAAATCCAAGTTCACGCCTATGAAAGCACCTACCACGGTCGGCAGCAAAGACAACGCCAACAAGAGATAGGTGTTGCGTAAAACTTTATGCGAGTCCGAAGCGAGCACGACGCCGGTCGCGCCAGGAGCACCGAACTGATATTGATTCTGGGGTTGCATTGCGTCCCTCCTTGAATGGGAATAAAAGCCTAACTAAGACTACAGAAGGCCAGAGAAAGTTTCAATAGGCCATTGGAAGCCAAGGCACTAGCGGTTATTATTACGCGCTCCATATAGGGGCTGGGCACAGTCTTTCAAGAGACCGGCGCCTTGTGTAAGGCAGCCAGAGAGGAAGCGTGGCAGAGTGGTCGATTGCACCGGTCTTGAAAACCGGCAACGGGCAACCGTTCGTGAGTTCGAATCTCACCGCTTCCGCCAATGCTCAGTCGACATCACTGCAATTTATCGACGAATTGAAAGTGTCCTGTGAATAAAAAAATAGTCGGTGTGGTCATGGGCAGTACCAGCGACTGGGCAGTCATGCAGCACGCGGTGAGCCAGCTTGCAGAGCTTGAAATCGCTTATGAAACCCGAGTGGTTTCGGCGCATCGCACTCCCGATTTGTTATTTGAATATGCGAGCCAGGCGCAAGCGCGCGGTTTGGCCTGCATTATCGCCGGCGCCGGTGGGGCGGCGCATTTGCCCGGCATGCTGGCGGCGAAAACGGCGCTGCCCATACTGGGCGTGCCGGTGCCGTCGCATTATTTAAAAGGCATGGATTCCTTGTTGTCCATAGTGCAAATGCCGCGCGGCATCCCGGTCGCGACTTTTGCGATAGGTGAAGCCGGCGCGGTCAACGCCGCCTTATTCGCCGCCGCACTATTAGCCCCTCATGACCCAGAGCTTGCACAGCGCTTACAGGCATTACGACAAGCGCAAACCGCTACCGCGCTGGCTGCACAATTACCGCCTGTATGATCTTACCCGGCGCAACCTTGGGTATCTTGGGCGGTGGGCAACTGGGGCGCATGTTTACCCAAGCGGCGCGCGGCATGGGCTACGAAGTCATGGTATTGGACCCGGACCCGGCGAGCCCGGCGGCCCATTTTGCCAGCGCGCATATCCAAGCGGATTATGCTGATCGCGATGCCCTCGGCCGGCTGGCTAAAACCTGCGCCGCCATCACCACCGAATTTGAGAATGTGCCCGCCGACGCCCTGGCTTTTCTGGCCGAGTTTCGCCCGGTAAGACCGGGTGCAGCGGTTTTAGCGATCAGCCAAGATCGGATCAAGGAAAAAACTTTCCTCGCCGACAAGGGCGTCGCCACGGCGCGCTTTGCCATCATAGAAACCCGCGCTCAGCTTCAAGCGGGTGTCTCCCATACCGGCTTGCCGGCCGTGTTAAAACTCAGCCGCTCGGGCTATGACGGTAAAGGACAAAGACGTGTCGCGACACTGACCGAGGCCGAAGCAAGCTTTATGGAGTTTGGTCAAAAGCCCTGCGTCCTGGAGCAATGGACGGATATTGCGCATGAGATTTCCGTGGTCTTGGCGCGCGGCGCCGACGCTAAAACCGCAGTGTATACGCCCAGCGAAAATTGGCATCGCGATGGCATTTTAGACTTGAGCCTCGTCCCGGCGCGGGTGACTCCGGAGCTACAGCGGCAGGCAATTGCCAGCGCCTTGCAAATCGCGAACTGGCTGGACTACTGCGGCGTCCTCGCGGTGGAATTTTTTATTTTGCAAGACCAGCAATTGCTGGTGAACGAAATTGCGCCGCGCCCGCATAACACCGGGCATTACACCTTGGACGCTTGCATCACTTCCCAATTTGAACAACAAGTGCGCGCTTTGTGCGCGCTTCCCTTGGGCGATACGATGCTGCGGGGCGCGGCGGCCATGGTGAATTTATTAGGCGATCTATGGCACGCGCAAACGCCTCCAGCCTGGGGAAAAATTTTAGCGCAGCCGCAAACCAAATTACATTTATATGGCAAGACGCAAGCCAGGCCGGGACGCAAAATGGGCCACTACACCTGTTTAGCGGAAGACGCAGAGACCGCGCTTAAGCAGGCATTGGCCATTCGAGCGCAACTACTGCCGCACCAGCAATATATGCAGACAAACTACGCGTAACACCTGAATTATTCATCAGCGCGGAAACACGCCGCACGCATTTGGGAGATAGCCATGTTAGAGGAATTTAAAAAATTCGCGGTGCGGGGCAATGTAGTCGATATGGCGGTGGGCATCATCATAGGCGCCGCTTTCGGTGCCATCGTGAAGTCCCTGGTCGACGATATTATTATGCCGCCCATAGGCATGATACTGGGCAATGTCGACTTTTCTAATTTGTTTTTGGTGTTGAAACAAGGCGCGGCGGCGGCAGGCCCTTATGCCTCTTTAGCCGATGCTAAAAAAGCAGGCGCCATTACCATTAATTACGGCGTTTTTTTCAACAACGTCATCAGTTTTCTCATCGTCGCCTTCGCCGTATTCCTATTGATCCGCAGCATTAATCGCTTGCGCCAAGAAGAAGTCCCACCGCCGCCGCCGGAAACCAAAGAATGCCCTTTTTGCGCCACGGCCATTCCGAATAAAGCCAAGCGATGCCCAGCGTGTACCTCAGAACTGACTTGAGCTTACGCATAAGCATCCCTAGCGCACCACAAAACCTCTGCTTTGAATGGCTTACCCCTCGCCCTGACTAAAGTAAGCCGCTGTATTACCGTTATGACTTAAGTTGACGCGTCACGGGAGGATGCGTCTCTTCCCTCATTTCACAACGGTATCTTCTTATGGGCGCCAATATCCTCGTCGTTGATGATTTAGAAGCCAATCGCGATATGTTGGCGCGCCGCCTGCAGCAATTGGGACATCTGGTGAAAAGTGCGGAATCCGGGATAGACGCCTTAAAGCAATTAGAAGATTTCGCCATAGACCTGGTATTGCAGGACCTCATGATGCCGGAAATGGATGGCGCCGAAGTCTTGCGCAGAATGAAAGCCGATGTCCGCTTTGCCGCGATTCCGGTGGTCATGGTTTCCGCCAACGACGAAATGGACAACGTCGTACGCTGCATAGAAATGGGTGCCGAAGACTATTTGCCTAAACCCTTTAATCCCGTTTTGTTACGCGCCAGAGTAGAAGCCTGTTTACAAAAAAAACGCGTTCACGATCAAGAAGCGGAACAGCAACGCGGTTTGGAGGAAAAAGTTCGTGCCCAGGTGCAGGAAATTTCCTCCGCGCAACTGGCGGCGATTTTCGCCATGTCCAAACTGGCCGCCGCGCGCAGTACCGAGTCGGGAGCACACCTGGAGCGGACGCGTGAATATTGCCGGGCGATCGCACAACAAATGGCGAACACTCCTAAATACAAAAAAATAATCGACCAAGCTTTCATAGAGGCGATTTACGCCGCCGCACCTCTGCACGATATCGGCAAAGTCGGCATCCCCGATCAGATTCTGAATAAACCCAATTTAGATATGAATGAATGGGAAGTCTTGAAAACCCATCCTTTAATCGGCAGTGAGACTCTGCGCGCGGTAGAGGCGCAACACCCCGGCAATATTTTGATCCGCATGGGCATCGATATCGTGGAAGCGCATCATGAAAAATGGGACGGCAGCGGCTATCCTCATGGTCTGCGCGGCGAGTCCATTCCGTTGGCCGCGCGTATCATGGCTTTGGCCGATGCCTACGACGGATTCACCAGCGCGCATGAGAATCGTTGTTTTTTTTCTCACGAAGAGGCGCGCCATATGATAGAGCTAGGGGCGGGCCGGCATTTCGATCCCGATGTGGTGCAAGCGTTTATTCATATCGAAATGGATATGGTGCGCATACGGCGCCAACATGCGGATGATGCGCTGTGACGAGACAATAGCCGCGGCGCCGTTCACACCGATGCCGGCACCAACACGACGAAACAACACGCAAAGGTGTAGTTGCCCAGAGATAAGGCAAATTTTTTTTTGACAGCGCTGTTTT
>CAZKHT010000189.1:0-5792 GCA_964552595.1 uncultured Burkholderiales bacterium | reverse complement strand
GGGCATGCAGCTTGTACAGCGACCTCATTGGGCATTGGAAGAAACGTAACGCTGAAGCCCTCGAGGAAACGAATCCTGCGAACCTCAATCGCGAACTGCTGGTCGATTATGTGCAGCGCTACGGTTCTAAAGCCTTCCTCAACGTCCTCGACCAGCTCGCCCCGGGGGTAGGTTTGTTAATGGAGCGCCCTGAGCAACTCGACGACTTCGCAGCGTGTGACATTAAAAAGGCCTCAGACATTCGCGATCTCTTCGTCCCGAATTTTTATTTTGGTTGTGAAGCTGATGATCCCGTCAATTCATGGGCGTTCAGGAACAATGTGAATCCGTATGGTGCGCGGATCAATGCGATTTTTGGCTCGGACATTGGCCATTTTGATGTGCCGGATATGACCGCCGTCCTTCCCGAAGCTTATGAAGGAGTCGAGGACGGTATCATCAAAGAAGAAGATTTCCGCGATTTCGTCTTCGGCAATCCGATTCGCTTGTGGACCGGGATGAATCCAAATTTCTTCACAGGGACCGCAGTAGAGTCACAGGTACAGAAGTTCCTTAAGGAGAGCAACCGATCGACGCACGCGTAGGACGTAGGGGCGTAGTGTGCTACGTCCCTACAATTCTCGCCACTTAAAGAAAACCGCACAATCTGATAATTACAAGGCCCTATGCATCATTCACGATTCTCGCGGTTGTTCTTCTGGCCTGTCATTGTTCTTCTTTTCTGGAGCGCTCTTACTATCCCTGCTCTCGCACAAGAACAAGGTAGCAAGGAAAATGGGGATCAAAGCGCACCTACTTCCACTACCGAAGGGAAACCAGAGAAAAAGAAACATGAAAAGAAAACCGAAAAAGAGAAAAACCCACACCTGCAGCTTCTTGGCAGCAAGGTGACTTACAGCGCACCGCGTCGCTGGACAAAACCAGAAATTGGAATCGCTGCAATTTACGATTCCTTTGCCTGCTGCAGGAACAGCAGCAGGCAACACCAGCGCCATTGTCATTGCCGAACCGAACACCGACAAACTGAGTCTCGCCGATTTCAGCAACCGCAATATTCCCCGTAAGTACCCGGCGGGGACGATTGTCGTCGACCAAACCGATGGTGATTCCTGGCGCACGGTGGTCTCTTATGTCCACGAAGCGAATCCGCCGTACACAGTGGTAGATCGCTTTGGCGTGGCGGCGGGATTACGCGTTCACTTTCGCATCATTTTCCCGAAAGAAGAGGACGCCAAAGCAACCTGGCCAAAAACACTTTTGCAAGAAAGCAATGAGTTCGTGCACAACTTACGCATCAACGACAAGAACACAATTACCGCAGACCTCTCCTACGACGGTGGCAAATGGGGAACGCGCGAAGCCAAGATAGCCAAGAAGAGTACCGCAAAAGGGTCGACTGAGACAGCCGCTATAAAGACAAAGAACGGAGAAACAAAAAAGGCCGAAGCCAAAGAGGTCCCCCACAAAACTGTATCCAAAAAGAAGGAAAAACCAGCAGCAACTTCGGCACCGGCCGAAGAAAACGATTAAGTGTGGGCTGGTCGAAGCCCGCGTCCAGATCTTACCGCCCACTCGTCAATATGATGCCGAAGCGGCGGTGGCACCTGCGCCGCGCGAGTTGATTTTGCACAACGGGCTAGGCGGCTTCACCCCTGACGGCAAGGAATATGTCATCACCAGCAGCAAAGACCATGTCACGCCCGCTCCTTGGGTGAATGTGCTGGCCAATCCCAATTTTGGCAGCGTGGTGTCGGAAAGCGGCATGGCCTATACCTGGTGTGAAAACGCGCACGAATTCCGTCTCACGCCTTGGCATAACGATCCCGTATCGGATAGCTCCGGCGAAGCATTTTATTTGCGCGATGAGGAGACCGGACATTTCTGGTCGCCTACGCCTTTACCGGTGCGCGGCACCGGCGCTTACATCACCCGCCATGGTTTCGGCTATAGCGTGTTCGAACACAATGAAGGCGGGGTGTATTCCGAGTTATGGGTTTATGTGGCCTTGGATGCTTCGGTAAAATTTTCCGTGCTGAAGTTGCGCAATCTGTCCGGGCGCGTGCGCAAGCTCTCGGTAACGGGGTATGTGGAATGGGTGTTGGGCGATCTACGGCCGAAATCGGGCATGCATTTGCTCACGGAAATCGATGCCGACACCGGCGCCTTGTTCGCGCGCAATCCGTATAACAATGAATTCGCGGATCGCACCGCCTTCTTCGACGTCGATGCGTTGAGTCGCAGTGTCAGCGGTGATCGCGCCGAATTCTTAGGCCGCAATGGCAGCATGCAAGCGCCATCCGCGCTCACCCGGGCGCAATTATCGGGGCGTGTGGGAGCTGGCTTAGACGCTTGCGCCGCGATACAAGTGCCGCTGGAGTTGTATCCCAATGCCGAGACGGAAGTGATATTCCGCATGGGCTTGGCGGGACGCCGGGGCGCCGAAGATGCGCGGAGCTTATTAAAAAAATATCGCGGCAGCGAAGCCGCGCAGCTTGCCTTGGCGGCGGTGCATGAGCATTGGACGCGCACCTTAAGCAGCGTTCAAGTGGAGACGCCGGATGCGGCTCTGAATGTCTTAAGCAACGGCTGGCTACTGTATCAAACCTTAGCCTGCCGGGTGTGGGCGCGCAGCGGCTATTACCAATCCGGCGGGGCCTTCGGCTTCCGCGATCAATTGCAAGACGTGATGGCCTTGGTATACGCCGATCCGCGCCGAGTGAGGGATCAATTACTGCTCAGCGCCGGGCATCAATTCGTGGAAGGCGATGTGCAGCATTGGTGGCATCCGCCTTCCAGCCGCGGTGTGCGCACACACTGCTCGGATGATTATTTATGGCTGCCCTTGGCCACTTGCCGCTATGTCTTCGCCACCGCTGACCATAGCGTTTTGAATGAAACCGCGCCCTATCTGGAAGGGCGGCCGGTCAATCCGGAAGAAGACTCGTATTACGATTTACCCGGACGCTCTAGCGAAGTAGGCACGCTGTATGAGCACTGTGTGCGCGCGATACGCCATGGCTTGCGCTTCGGCGAACACGGCTTGCCCCTGATAGGGTCGGGCGATTGGAACGACGGCATGAATTTAGTCGGCTTGCATGGCAAAGGCGAGAGCGTGTGGCTGGCATTTTTCTTATGCGATGTGTTGCTGCGTTTCGCGCCTTTGGCGCGGGGGAAGGGGGATGCGGGTTTCGCCGAAGAATGCTTAAGGGCCGCGCGTGACTTGCGTCAGCGTATAGAGACCCACGCTTGGGACGGACAATGGTATAGGCGGGCTTATTTCGACGATGGCACGCCTTTGGGATCCGCCGCCAACTCGGAATGCCGCATAGACTCTATTTCTCAGAGCTGGTCTATTTTGTCCTTGGCTGCCGCTGAGGATAAACAAATCAGCAAACGCTCGGTGCAGGCGATGGACGCGGTGTATACGCACTTGGTACAACCGGAGCATGCGCTAATTCAATTGCTAGACCCGCCTTTCGATAAATCCGATATGGATCCCGGTTACATCAAAGGCTATGTGCCCGGCGTGCGCGAAAACGGCGGCCAATATACGCATGCCGCGATTTGGACCACCATGGCGTATGCGGCCATGGGCGATCACACCCGTGCCTGGGCTCTGCTGAATATGATCAATCCCATCCACCATGCGCAAAATCCAGCGGCGCTGGCGCGCTATAAAGTCGAACCCTATGTGATCGCGGCCGATGTGTATGCCGTGCAACCGCATTCGGGGCGCGGCGGTTGGAGTTGGTATACGGGCTCCGCGGGTTGGATGTATCGCCTCATATTGGAGTCTTTATTGGGATTGCGCATAGAAGCAGAGCGTATGTATTTCGCGCCCTGCATTCCCGAAGATTGGCCGAGCTATGCTTTGCGCTTCCGCTATCATGAGACGTTGTATGAGGTGCAGGTGCAGCAAAGCCTGAGAAGACACGAAGCGCGTCTATCGGTGCGGGTCGATGGCGTGCTCAGCGAAGATGGCGTGGTGCGGATGCAAAACGATGGCGCAAGCCACACGGTGGAGATCACATTGGGTGGCATGTTGGACGCGGCGCGCCAAGCGCGGGCTTAAATTGATTTTTTGTTTACGTTTTTATCAACAACCAGGAGGAAGACATGAATATGACACTTAGCATAGGGCCGCTCGTTTCTCTGATCGCGGGAATTTTGATTTTAGTCGTGCCGCGTTTACTCAATTACATCGTCGCTTTGTACTTAATCATTATTGGCTTATTGGGCCTCTTCGGTGCGGGCGGCGTGCATCTGCGTTAATCGCGTAAGAGGTCGCTTAGGCGCGGCCTCGTCATTATCAAAAATCTAAAGTAACAGGGTATGAATAAGCCATCCAAAGTGTCTGAACCACCAGAAGACAATCCAGCCTTAAGCAATGTCATCGAGCGCAATATTCGCACTATCGTTCGCCTGCGTTTGCACGCCGCGCGGGAGCGCAAGCTGCAAGAACGTATTGCCGATGCGATTACCTCGCTCTCGGGGCGCATGCTATTTGTCTACGTGCATATTATTTGGTTTGCGGCTTGGATATTAATTAATACCGGGCATCTGGGAATTAGAATTTTTGATCCCTTTCCCTATGGCTTGCTGACGATGATCGTGTCGCTCGAAGCTATCTTTTTATCGACTTTTGTCTTAATTAGCCAAAATCGATTGAATCAAGAGGCGGAACGACGCGCGGATTTGGATCTACAAATCGGCTTGGTCACCGAGCACGAGGTAACTCGGGTTTTGCAAATGCTGGATGCCATACAAGACAAATTAGGCATCGCCAACGACGCCGACAGTGACTTAGCCGATTTAGAAATGGAAACTAAGCCAGAGGACGTGTTGGCGGAGATAGAGCGCTTACAACGCCGCGCCCATTTGCGCTAAGTTTTATTTTTTTGGGCCGCGTTCCTGACGGTCGGATTTATCGGCGTGGCCCATCCCTCCCATGCCACCCATGTGCCGCATATGCTCTTTATGCACGCTGTCAAAAGTGGCTTTTTGTTCCGGGGTCAGCGTGGCATAAAAGGTTTTCATGGCCTCCGCCATCGCCGCCATGTCTTGCGCCCGGTCTTTCATCATGCCGGCCATCATCTCCATCCGCTCGGGTGCGTTTTGGCCCATGTTTTTCTGCATTTGGCTAGGCATATTGGCGCGCATATCGCTCATCTTCTTGCCTTGCGCACTGACTTGATCAGAGAAAGTCTTCCACGCCGGTTCTTGATCTTTGCTTAACTTGAGTTTGCTATGCAATTCGTCCAATTTCTTTTGCATAGTCGCGGCCATGTCGCCGTGCATGCCGTGGTGCATGGCCATTTCTTCGCAGCCCTCGTGCCCGCCTTTGGCGTGGGTGGCAGCGTCGGCGCTCAGCGCGGTAACCGAAGTAAAGGCCAAGGCCAGCACTACACCTAGGGGTTTATTCATCATCTTCTCCTTAATATAGATTTAATTTCTGGAACCAAGCTCGCTTTCTACGGACCTTAAAAAAGTGCTTTAGTTCGAGCTTCCGGCCTATGTGCGGCGACGCACGGACGCGGCTACCCACCCGGCCTACAGTGGTTTTTGAGAATAGCAGCATGCGATTCCGAAGGAGTGGTACTTATGTATCGTGGTTTAGATATTTTGAATTCACCGATTTTAATCGTCGACGACAATGAGGTGCAGACGCGTGATCTCGAGAATTTGTTGCGCGAGCAAGGCTATCGCGGCCTCATGCATACGCCGGACATACAAGCGGTGGAAGCTTTACAGCGGGAATATAAATACGAGTTAATTATTTTGAACTGGCATAT
>CAZKHT010000188.1:0-5796 GCA_964552595.1 uncultured Burkholderiales bacterium | reverse complement strand
CCGGGGTTGACCTCTAAGCTGGATTGCCATTCGCCCAAAGGCTCATGCAGGACAAAGCCTCTATCCATTTGCACCGGTCCGCCGAAATGCACTTGGGTATTGCCTATTTCGGGAATGCTGATGGGAATATCGATTTGGTCCAGCAAAGATGAGAGGGTCAAATCAATCGCGCGGTTCACCACGATGCCGAGCGCGCCCTGATCATTGTGCTCACAAATATAGGTGAGCGACTTTGAAAAATAGGGATCGGCCATGTTGGGCATGGCGATCAAGAAGTGGTGCGTGAGGTTTACATTCTCCATGGCGCGGCCATTTGTGGCATATTGTACCGACCCAGACGTCTAGGCACAAACCGAGAGCATGAGGCTTATAGACGTTTTTACAAATGTTTTTTTTAAGGAGTGATGTAGATGCAAAATCAGCCGTACGAGGTGCAATTGGAAGCCGGCAAGGAATATTGGTACTGCGCTTGTGGTAAAAGTAAAACCCAACCTTGGTGCGATGGTTCGCATGAAGGCAGCGGTGTTGAACCTGTGGCCTTTATCGCGGAGAAAAGCGAAACCGCATGGATGTGCGGCTGCCGCATGAGCGAAACCCTGCCGTTTTGCGACGGTACGCACAATCAGCTCTGATAGCGCCAACCCCCTCCCCTATGCCCTTGGCATCGGCTACACTACTTAAAGCGCCTGAGGCCGCTTGATATAACTTTTACACAAAGGAGTCGATATGAAGTTGCTGCGTTTATTCTGGATGAGTACTTTATTGATTGCGACGTTCAATTTAACCGCTTGCGCCGAGCAGCCCATGAAAGTGAGCGCGGGTAAGCAAAAAGTCATTTTCCAAGTCAGCGATGCCGATCCCAAGAAATGGAATCTGGCATTGAATAACGCTAAAAATGTGCAGACCGATGTCGGCCTGGAAAATGTCGATATCGAATTGGTGGCCTACGGACCCGGCATAGGCATGCTGAAATTAGATTCCGAAGTCGGCAACCGGGTGCAAGAAGCCATGGCCACGGGGGTGAAAGTCGTTGCCTGCGAAAACACCATGAAGGGGCAGAAGCTCACCAAGGACGATATGCTTTCCAATATCGGGTATGTGAAAGCGGGCGTGGTGGAGTTAATGCAAAAACAGCAGGAAGGTTACGCTTATATCCGCCCGTAATTCGTGGACGCTTGCTTGCAAATTAAAGCGGCCATGCGCCGCTTTTTTTGATTAAGTAAATCTAAATGAATGTCCTTGTCACCGGATTTGCCGCCGGGCCTTCGCATAGCAATGCTTCCGAAATACTCATTCGTTCTCTGCGTGAAGCTTTGCCGCCGGCGCTACAACCCTTTAGCGCAAACCTACATTTTGAAATCCTCGATACCGATACGCATGGACTCCAAACCGCGCTGCACGTATTGCTTCAGAAAATTCAGCCCAGAATTTGCGTGTTCACCGGCCAAGCCCCGGGCCGCAATAAGATTGCCTTAGAAAGCACAGCGCGCAATCTTAGAAACATCGGACCGCCGCTTAAGGAAGGCGAGGCCCCGCAACGCGCACTGATTCGCAACGAGGGTCCCGCCGAACGCCTTGCGACTTTACCCGATCTGGATCGCTTGCTGGCCGGCCTGCTCGCGGCGCAGATACCCGCCGCCGTTTCGCATGACGCAGGCAGTAGCTTATGTAATCAGCTGCTGTATGAAGGCTTAGCCTACGCCGTTGATCATGGCAATGTTCCGCTATGCGGATTTGTCCATATCCCTGCTTTACCGCAGCAAGTGATACAGCATTGGCCAGACTATCCCAGTATGTGTTTACCCATGCTGCGGGATGCCATCAGCGTAATTTTGTGCGCGCTTATGCCGCGCCCCGAGGCTTGGTATATAACTTAAATAAATCATGGTTTAACCAAATATACTGCGCAAACTACTCTAAATTGCCCGCTATTCCTAGTATCTTAATTCTGTGTAATTAGTCTTAAATGCTTGCCTCATAACTGCCATATGGCATAAACTCCCCCTCGCTTCATGGTCTTTCAGTTGTCATAACAAAAATAAATAATAAAAAACTTCACTTAAATATCCTTTTTTTTCCACTGATGCCGCGAAAACGGCATTCAATTTCCTATTGGAGGAAGCAATGCATATTTGTGCTCGTTTTTCAGGAATTCTCTTAGCGTTAGCCAGTCTGTTCACCGCGCCAGCAGCAAGCGCCGGGGACGGAGAAGTTGTTTTAATCCACACCGGTGATATTCACGGCCATATGGTGCCTAGGCCGAATGTGCGCAGCGATACCACGGGCAAATTAGAAGGCGGCCTGGCGAAGATGTACACAGTCATTAAAAAAATCAGAGCCGACTCGACCTCAAATAATATTAACCATTCCTTGCTGATTAATACCGGTGATACCTTGCAAGGCTCGGGCGAAGCGTTGTTTTCGCGCGGCCAAGTCATGATTGATGTTCTCAACCTTTTCAAATTCGACGCCTTCGCTCCGGGGAACTGGGATTATTTGTATGGCCCGGCGCGTTTTGAGCAGACCTTCAAAGGCACCGCCACCACCCCTCCGCTGGCGAACTGGAATGCCTTAGCCGCGAACGCTTATTACACAGGTCAGTTCGATGACACCGCGATTTGCGCCGCGACTGCGGTTGATCCCGCCACTGGCCTAACCCGTCCCCTGAAGCGTGTTTTGCCCACCTACAAAATCAAAATGGTAGGGAACGTCAAAGTGGGGATCGTGGGCTATACCACGGCTCGGGCGATTGCGGCCATAGGCCCGAAAGTCACCGCCGGCTATACGTTCACCGATGGCAAGGTCGAGTATCCTTGCTTCGCGAATCATTTACGCACAGTCGAGAAAGTCGATTTAGTGGTGATGATTTCCGAGTTGGAAATGGCGCGCGATATTCAACTGGCGGAGACCTATTCCGGCGTAGACGTGATCCTGAATTCCGATATGCATGAGCGCACCATGACGCCTATTGTTATTTCTCATGGCGCAGGCATGCCGAACACCTTGATCGTGGAAGAAGGTCAAGACGGAACCATGATCGGTAAGCTAGAGCTGCAAGTGAAAGGGGGATTGGTCAGCAGCTGGGAATGGAAGCCAATTATCGTCACCAGCGATATTCCGGATGACTACACCATAGCGTCCAAAGTCAATGCAGTGCGCAAACCCTATCTAATGGGTAGTTTCGTGCCGGGTCAAACTGTCACTATCGGCGGTAACACCTCGGTCTTGCAGCGCCCGGTGAATCAACCTATCGCGTACACTCAAGTGCCTTTACATCGCTCTAACTTCGTCGATGAAGACATGCCGGGGGTGGTTGAAGGTTCTTCGCATGACTTAATCGCTGACGCCATGCGCTGGGCCGGCGGTACCGACGCCGCCGCGATACGTGGTTTCCGCTATGGAACCCATATCCCGGCGGCCTCGCCTATCCCCATGGAAGCTATTTTCCATTTTATTCGGTGGGCGGCGAAATTACGTAAAACACCTAAGGCGTGTGGCTATGACTTGAAGTTTCAAGCGGAGCAATCGACCGACGGCACTTTCAGTCCCGATCCTACCAAATGGACCGGTGGCTGGATGTTCGGCTACAGCAATGTCACCTATGACTTGGACGCTTGCGGCGGCTATTTGGCGGATGGCGTGACCGAGCGCGCGACCAATATGAAGGTGGGTGGTGTCGCGGTTAACGTTACCGATAAATACAATGCGGCGACCGCTTCTTGCGTCAGTGGCGCGCCCGGTTATTCGGTTTCCGGTTACTGGTATGCGGATGATCCCAATACCATCAATAATTGCAATCCTTGCCGAGGTCGCGTGATACAAGCGGTGGATACATCTTTGAACACGGTGCTCGCCTTTGATCCGTTGGCTACGACGCATCCGCTGCCACTTTCCAGTAGCTTATTAGATGTGACCGAAGCGGTGGTGAAGTATCTGCAAGCACCGACCAGCCAGGGTGGTTTGGGCGGCGTGGTCACTGCGAATAACCTCAAGCTGCATCGCATCACGGTGAAGCGCTTACCGACCATACGTCCCTATGGCTTCGATATGATACAGCCGCTCAAAGGCGCCACGCCTCTGACTTGCCCCGCGCTTTAAGTTTTTATTCAGTGCGCTTTGCGGCCCGGTTTCCGGGCCGTTTTTTTGCCTAAATTTTTTCCTGATGCGCGGCCGGGCTGGGTGCTAAACACAGCGCAGCGATCACTTCCGCGATACAACAAGTTAATCTTTGCGCGTATTCCAAATCTAAGAATTCATTCGGGCCATGCGCGTTGCTGTGCGGGCCGAGCACGCCGGTGATTAAAAATTGCGCTTCGGGATATTGCTGTCCCAACATGCTCATAAAGGGAATAGTCACGCCCTCACCCAAAAAGGCGGCGGCTTTTTCATAATGATGCTGGGAAGCGGTCTCCAAGGCCCGCGCTAGCCAGGGTGCCAAGGCGGGCGCGTTCCAACCGGTGGCAGCTTGATCAATGTGAAATGTCACACGCGCCCCGTGCGGCGGATCGCGTTCCAGGATTTCTTTGAATACCGCCGCCGCCTGCTCGGCATCGACTGTCGGTGGTAAACGCAAAGAAAGTTTAAGCGCGGTACGCGGGCGCAATACATTGCCGGCGCTTTGCAAAGCCGGTAAGCCATCGGCGCCGGTGACCGATAGAGTCGGGCGCCAAGCGCGATTCAAAATTAATTCGATTAAATCGTCGTTAAGCGGCTGGGTGCCCGCATGGAAGGGAAATTTCTGGTACACGCCCGGACCCATGATCTGCGCCACCTGCGCCGCCTGACGTTGCCTTTCCAAAGGAATCTCCGCGTGAAACGCGGCAGGCAAAATCGCGCCGGTAGTTTCGTTTTCTATACGCGATAACAGCTGACGGGCGATGCGAAAGCTAGAAGGCACGATGCCGCTGGCGTCGCCGGAATGCACGCCCTCGTCCAACACCTTTACTTCTAGTGTCCCGCCCACCATGCCACGCAAGGAAGTCGTGGCCCACAGCCGCGCATAGTCGCCGCAGCCTGAATCTAAACCTATCACCAAATCCGGCGCCCCCATGCGCGGCGCCACGGCTTCCATATAGGCCGGCAAGTCGGGACTGCCAGACTCTTCGCTGGTTTCTATGAGCACCACACAACGCGGATGCGGGATGCCCTGTGCTTGCAATGCGGCGATGGCGCTAAGCGCGCTGAACATCGCATAACCGTCATCGGCACCGCCTCGGCCAAACAAGCGCCCGTTTTCTATCACCGGCTGCCAAGGGCCCAAGCCCTCGCGCCAGCCCGTCATCTCCGGTTGCTTATCCAAGTGTCCATAGAGCAAGATGGTTTTCGGCCGATCGTGCGCTTGATCAAGCGGTAAGATCGGTTGGCGTAGCGCCTCCTGAGCAAAGGCGGGGATATCAATAAACAGCGTAGGCGTGCGCCCAGGCAAGCGCAAAATATCGAATTGCATACCGGCGATGTCCTGAGTCCGCGCCCATGCAGCAGCGAGCTGCACCGCTGCTTCGATATAGCCGTGCGCCTCCCATTCGCTATCGAACAAAGGCGACTTCGCGGGAATCGCGATGTAGTCGGTCAGCGCGTGGAGGATTTCATCGTTCCACTTGCGCTCGACGAAGGCCGTGAGCTTGTCGTGGTCGAGGACGGGTACGGTATCGACGGTGGTCATGATGGCGACGGGAATCGTGGCCACGAAAACCAGGGTGATACGCCGTCGGCGGTGCGACGACGGCGATGCGTCCGCTACCGCTGCAAGCGCAGGGCGAAAACGACGCCCGCGGACCAGTCCTGTCTGCCGTACCC
>CAZKHT010000187.1:0-5815 GCA_964552595.1 uncultured Burkholderiales bacterium | reverse complement strand
CCACATGCCTTGCGTTAATCTCTGGGCGGCGTTCACTTCCCAATTTATTGACTAAATTAGTAAGGTCTAAATTCGTGCCATGCATTTCCCGCCGCTCTATGCGCGAATAGGCTAACAAGTCATCGATGAGTTGTGCCATTTGCTGGGCGGCATCGCGTATGGTCTGAACAAAAAATCGTCCTTGTTCATCTAACTTCGACATATAGTCAGTGAGCAATAAACGGCTATAGCCGTCTATACCGCGCAAAGGCGCTTTCAAGTCATGCGATACCGAATAAGTGAAAGTCTCTAGCTCCCGATTTTTTTGTGCCAACTCCGCGGTACGTGCCGCCACCCTTTCCTCCAATTGGGTGGTCAATTGACGCAACTCCGATTCCGCGCGTTTACGTTCCGTGATATCCACGCCCGAGGGAATAATGTGCGTGATCTCGCCTTCGCTATTCCGAATAGGCGTGAGCGCCAAGTCCACGATGATATAGGTATTGCCCATGCGCGCGCATTCATCGAAACGGACGGCCTCGCCGGCGGCGGCGCGCTTAATGCCGTTCCAAACTCGAGCTTGCACGTCCTTGGAATAAGACCACCACGGGCAATCAGGGAAAGCCCGGCCCAGAACATCCGCCTTCGTTAAACCCGCTTGCTGCAGTGGTGGTTCGTTTGCTTCGGTAACGATTCCCTGCGGCGTCATCACACCTACGTACACAAATAAACTATTAATCACACGGCGTATCTGCTCCTCGCTTTCGCGCAAGGCGTGCTCGGCGCGCTTGCGCTCCGTGATATCCGTGCAGATAAATAACATCAGGGTGTCTCCCTGATCCAAGGTCGCCGGGCTACCGCTAATTTCCGCATCGAAGATACGGCCGTCGCGCGCGCGGATTTTTGTCTGAAAACGTTGTGGATCAGAAGGGAGCTGCGGCCAAGTGGCACGCAATATGGCCTCGGTCGGGTAACTCACATCCCAATCCCAAGGATGTGAGCCCAAGACTTCATCTACGCGCAAGCCCAGCATCTTGGCAAAACCTGGATTGCTTTCGATCACCTTGAAATTTCTATCCAAGACAAAAATGCCATCCTCGGCGCTATTCAATAACAAGCGGCGTTTTTCGATTTCTTCCAATAACTGTTTTTCATTTACTTTACGGGCGGTAATGTCGCGGAAAAAAGCTTGCAAGCGGTCATCTGATAAGCACTTCACGCTGATTTCGGCGATGAGGGTGGACCCGTTTTTGTGCTTGAACTGCCACTCGCCGCGGATCTGACTACCGACTTGCATATTTTTCATTATGGGCGCTACCTGTTCTATCTCCTCCGGCGCTAAAAGATCGGAAAGGCTCATCTTAAATAGTTCGGCTCGAGAATAGCCGGTGAGCTCGCAGGCCGCCGAGTTGACGTCTAGTAAGCTGCTATTCGCATCGGCGATGAAAATCCCGTCTGTTGCTTGCTCAAATAGCAGACGAAACTGCTGCTCGCTTTCGATCAATGCCCGCTCAGCTTTTTTACGTTCGGTGATGTCTTCGCCTATGCTTGCGATTTGAATTGGCTCGCCGGAGAGACTGCGTAGCAGGGTATTGTTCCAGGCGATTAAGCGCCGTTCACCGTTGCGAGTGATGATTTCATTTTCATAATGAGTGGGAATAAAACCGGAGCGGAATGATTTAAATAATACCGAGTCCCGCAGGTCCCCCCGGATTTCAGACGGCGAAAACAAATCAAACCAATTCTTGTGCAAGACCTCTTCTCGCCGCCAACCGGTTAAGAGTAAAAGAAAGTCATTGCAGAGAACGATGTTGCCTTCTCGATCTAAAATCACGCCCACCAATTGCACGGTCTCGAGTAGCGTTCGAAATTGCCGTTCCGATTCTTGCAGGGCCAGATGGGCTTGCTTGCGATCAGTGATATCCATCACCACGCCGGCCATTCTCTGCGCCTCGCCTGCATCGTTATAAAAAAATTCGCCTCGTCCCGCTATCCAGTGCATAGAGCCATCCGGCCAATAAATGCGAAACTCGGCTTGATAAAACTGATGTGTTTGTTGCGCTTCGGCTACCGCTTGCTCAACGCGTCGTAAATCCTGTGGATGCACGTGTTTGGCGAAGCTGGCATAACGCCCATCGAATTCAGCGAGGGTGACTCCAAACAGCCGAGCGTGCTCCTCGGTCCAGACAATTTTGTCTTTAACCATGTCCCAATCGAAGCAGCCCATATGGCCCGCATTCAGGGCGAGGCGTAAACGCTCATTGCTTTGGCGCAAGGCGAGGCTGAGGTCATTCGCCTCTCTATTGCGGTTCAGCAATAGCCGGCTCGCCTTATGACTGCGTATGGTGATCACAGTCAATATGATCATGAGGACCGCCAATATTGCGAAAACGCCTACTAGCTGCGCGACCAATAGACCGTGATTCTCATACACCTGGTCTACCCCGGCGCGCAGCGAGAGCCGCGCTTGGCCGCGATAGGAATAGTGTAGCGGGATCTCTAAGGTATAGGTCCCGCGACGATTAGAGGGACTACGGTATTGGGCGATGATGAAGCCGTTGGCCGCTGTTAATTGCAGCTCGGCGATATTGGGATTGGCCTCGCCCCATTCATTGATTAAGCTTTGCGCATCCTGGTAACGCCCCCCTTGCAAGGCATTGCCTAAAAAAATCGCGACCAGCTTGAGCTCGCGCTGCCCGCGCTGGTGGGCCATTTGAATATCGCTATTTAATTTTTCTTTTAAGAAAAATCCGGCGGCTATCCCTAATATGCCCAGTATCAGGACCAGCGCTAGCCAAGGCCAAATCAAACGCGACGAACGAGGCAGAGCCGTCATCAGTTAAGGCCGGGGTTTTATGCCCATTAAGGTGCGCAGGGCATCGTAATCGGCATCGTTGGCCGATACCAACGCGCTCATGCCGGGATGGATCGCCGCCATAATTTTCCTACCTTCAACGCTGTCTTTTAACTTTAAAAACGCGTTACGCAAAATATCTTGCAGATTGGGTGAAAGCTTAGCACTAGTGACGAAAACGTGGTCCGGCACCGGTGGGCTAATGGCCAAGGCGCGCAGCCCTTTGCCGGCCATTTCATCAAAGACCTCTTGCTTCACCGCGCCCGCGTCGTAGTCCCCGGTAAGCACGGCTAAGGCCACATTTTTGTGCGCGCCTAGAAAATCAAAATGCCCTAGACTGGCTTCGGGCACGCCGGCTATTTCCAGCATGCGTAAAGGAACCACATGGCTCATGGTGGAATCCGGATCGCCAAACGCGAAACGTAAGCCTTTCAATCCGCCCAAGCTTTGAACTGGGCTGTCCTGACGTACGAAGATGACTCCGCGCAAATAAGGTTGACCCTTGATTTCTTGCCGAGCCAGCAGAGGCTTTTTCCCATATTGCTGCACAACTTTGATATAGGGAACGGGGCCCATATAGGCAATATCGACCTTATCGCTGCCTATGGCATGAATATGTTCGGTGTAATTACGTCCGACGCGGATTTCCACCGGACGTCCTGTTTCCCGTTCTAAGTAGTGCGCTAAAGGCGAAAAACGCGTGTTGATTTCCGCTACCGGAAGATAGGGATGAACTGCCAAGATCAGCGGCGCGGGCGTAGCCTGCACGGCCCCAATAAAGCAGCAAAACAAAATACCCAAAACAGAACGCATGGAGAGTCCTCCTCTTTATATGGTGCCTTTGTCTTGCGGAACTTAATTTACGCCTATCACTAGCCCGTCGCCATAAGATTTGTGCCGCCTACCGCTACGCGCGACCCAAGGGGCGTCATGCATCTTAGCCCAAAGGCATAACTCGGGCCAGATGAGCGTCAGTCAGCAGAAAAGAGTTGGCGGGGAAGATGGAGTAGGCTTACTGCCGTATGCGCTGGACCAGGGCGGTGGTGGAGCGTTGGTGTAAGAAAGGAATAGCATGCACGCTACCGCCCCAAGCGAGGACTTCTTGATGGCCGACGATTTGATCCACTGGCCAGTCGCCGCCCTTGACCAAAATGTGTGGGCGCAATGTGAGGATTAATTGCAAGGGCGTGTCTTCTTCAAACAAGGTCACTAAGCTCACCGCTTCCAAGGCGGCCAGCACTGCCATTCTGTCCGCCTCGCTATTTAGCGGACGCTCGGGGCCTTTGGCTAAACGCTTTACCGAGGCATCGCTGTTCACTCCTATCACTAAACTTGCGCCCAAGGCGCGCGCTTGCGCTAAATAGGTGACGTGGCCGCGATGCAAAATATCGAAACAGCCATTGGTAAAGACGATAGGCGTTGCGAGCGTTTGCACTCGCGCTAGCAGCGCGTCCGCCGCGCAAATTTTTTGCTCAAAGTGTGGAGCTGGATAAAGCGCCATAGCGGGTCGCGGTGCTTAGTCTAAATATTCGAACAAGCGCACGACTTTCGCCACGCCGGAAGTGGTGCGGGCGATTTCCGTCGCATCCTCGGCTTCTTTATGGGTGACGATGCCCATTAAATACACGACGCTATTTTCCGAGATGACTTTTACGTGCAAGACGTTAAATTTATTGGCCTCCACCATGCGCGCTTTGACTTTGGTGGTGAGAAAACCATCATTGCTGCGACTGCTAAAGCTCGCGGGCGCCGCCGGTACGATTTCGTTATATACCTGGCGCACATTGGGCACTGCCTTGACGATGCTCTCCACCTCGGCGCGTAAAGCCTCGGTTGGCGCTTCACCGGTGAGCAATACGGCTAAGTTATAACTGGCGACTTCGATATGCACTTGATCGCCGAGTTTCTCGGAAATGCGGCGCTGCGCCTTGAGCTCTATACTCTGGTCTTCGATATAAATACCCGAGGTACGCCTATCGTTGGCGATGGCCACCCCGGCACCGACGCCGCCGGCAATGATGGGCACGCAGCCTTGCAATGTGGCAAGCGTGAGGGCGAGTAGCAGACCTCCGAGTACGAAACGCATTATTCGGCTCCTAATAAAGTGTAATCAATCGCATCGCACAGGCAATGCAAAGTCAGCAAATGGACTTCTTGGATACGCGCCGTGACGGTGGAAGGTGCGCAAAGATGAATGTCATTGTGGTGCAGGGCTTCGGCGATTTGGCCGCCGCCATTGCCGGTTAAAGCAATCACCGCGATGTCTCTATCGTGCGCCGCATGTATGGCGGCCAAGACGTTTTTCGAATTGCCGCTGGTGGAGATAGCCAATAATAAATCATGCGCCTGCCCCAAAGCGCGGACTTGCTTTGAAAAAACTTCCTCATACGAGTAATCATTGGCGATAGAAGTAAGCGTGGAGGTATCGGTGGTCAGCGCAATCGCCGCCAGGCCCGGCCGTTCACGTTCGAATCGATTGAGCAATTCCGCGGCGAAATGTTGCGAGTCGGCAGCCGAGCCGCCGTTGCCGCACGCCATGATTTTGCCTTCGCTCATCAAGCACTGCACCATGCGTGCGGCGGCCTGGGCGATAGGGTCGGCCAGCACTTCCAAGGCCTGCAACTTAATGTGGGCGCTGTCGGTGAAGTGCTGGGTAATGCGATTAATAATATCCATAAGCGGTGTAGCGACCATCCTGACAAAGTGGGAAGAGAGCGCGCTGACTAATCAGCGTGGAAGGCATCTTTAATCCATTCTATCGTGGCGCCCTCGGCTGCGCCAAGCAAGACGGCGTCAAAGCGGCAGGCGGGCGGCTTGGGAAACCGGCTCAAATAAAGTTGCGCGGTTTTAATCAGCTTCGCCTGCTTCGGCGAGGTAATGCTGCCGGCGGCGCCCCCGAATGCGCTGCTTGCCCGAATTCTGACTTCGGCGAAAACCAAGACAGCCCCATCTCGCAAAATTTAATCAAACTCGCCAAACCCG
>CAZKHT010000186.1:0-5868 GCA_964552595.1 uncultured Burkholderiales bacterium | reverse complement strand
AATGGGGAGCAAGAAATTCATTTGGAAGAAAACCAATCGACCTATATTCCCAAAACCAATCGTCATCGTTTGGAGAATCCCGGTCGTGTGCCTTTGCAGATTATCGAGATTCAAACCGGGCCGTATTTGGAAGAGGACGATATTGTGCGCTTTGATGATGTCTATGGACGTGTCCCTGCTTAAGCGGGTTGCGATTTGAGTTCGCCGCTCGCAATACTGCCGGCGTGGCTGAAAGATTTTCGCGCGATCGCCGTCGCGCTGATTTCGGAAGAGGGCCGCATCCTCGAAGCCAATGAAGGTTTTTTAGTGACCCTCGCTGGTATTTCCGAAGGATTTTCCACCGCTAACTTCATCGAGCCCAGCTTCAATTTATTGCGTGCCAGTCCCAGTCAAGCCGATGGTTTGATTTATCAAGGCTTACTCACCCTGGGCGCGCCTGACGGCGCCAAGCGCACTTTTTCCGGCCGCGTTTATCGTATGAATCAAATGCTGTTCGTCGCTGCGGAAATGGATATCTCGGCGTTTGAGCAAATGAACGACGACAATATCAAGTTAAAACAAGAAATCGATGAAGTGCGTAAGCAGTTATCGAAGCGCAATCACGCATTGCAAGCCGCCTTGGAGGAAATCACCGAACTCAAGCGCCACGATACCGTCACTGGTTTGCCGCATAGAGTCATCCTCGATTTACGCATGGAAGAAGAAATCAAACGCTGGGAACGTTCCCGCCGCCCTTTGTCTTTAATGCTGATGGACATGGATAACTTCTCCAAACTCAATGCCGAATATGGGCGTGAAGTCGGTGATGAAATTTTGAAGCATGTGGCCACCTTGCTGCAGCAAGCCGTGCGCGCAGTGGATGTGGCGGTGCGTTATGGTGGCCAGGAGTTCGCGATTCTGCTGCCGGAAACCAACGAAATGGGAGCTTTAATTGTTGCCGAGCGCATGCGCATGGATTTAGAGAGCCAACTGATTCTGCCCCTATTAGAACCAGTCACGGCGAGCTTTGGCGTGGCGGTGTATTTGTCCGGCGAGCAACGTGAAGAATTGTATGCGCGGGCTTGGCGCGCGCTGAAGCATGCCAAGGCCCAAGGTAAAAATACCATCACCATGGCGGGCGTGGTGGCGGAATGTGATCATGTCTATCGCGGTGGCGGTGCGACTCAAACGGCGAGCATGGCCGACGTCGAATAGCATTGCGCAATGCCCACACCTGATTACAAATCCCCTGACTACAAATCTATAGAAGCCTTTGTCGGCAACACGCCCCTAGTGCGCTTGAAGCGCCTGCCCGGCGAGAGCAGTAACATCGTCTTGGTCAAACTGGAAGGCAATAATCCCGCCGGCTCGGTGAAAGATCGGCCGGCCTTGTCCATGATTAATCACGCCGAAGCGCGCGGCGAAATCCAAGCCGGGGATACGCTGATAGAAGCCACCAGCGGCAATACCGGCATCGCGCTCGCGATGGCGGCGGCGATGCGCGGTTATCACATGATACTTGTCATGCCCGAGCACATGAGCGTGGAACGGCGGCAAGTCATGCGCGCCTTCGGTGCGGAAATCGTGCTCACCTCTAAAAGCGGCGGCATGGAAGAGGCCATAGACACGGCACAGCGTTTGGAGCAGCAAGGGCGTGGCTTGATTCTGAATCAGTTCGGCAATTTGGATAATCCCCTGGCGCATTATGAAGGCACGGGACCGGAGATTTGGCGCGATACCGCCGGTCAAATCACGCATTTTGTTTCCAGCATGGGTACCACGGGTACTATCATGGGTTGTTCGCGTTTTCTCAAAGAAAAAAATCCGGCAATAGAAATCATAGGCGTGCAACCCGAAGAAGGCGCACAAATTCCCGGCATACGCAAATGGCCGGAAGAATATCTACCCAAGATTTATGATGCTAGCCGCGTGGATCGCATCTTGTATGTCAGCCAAGCGGAAGCCGAAGACACGACACGCCGCTTGGCCAGCGAAGAGGGTATCTTCGCCGGCATTTCCTCCGGCGGTGCCCTCGCCGCCGCGTTGAAAGTCTCGGCTGCGGTGCAAAACGCGGTGATTGTGTCTATCGTGTGCGATAGGGGCGATCGCTATTTATCCACGGGTGTGTTTCCCGCTTAAGGCGCTCGGCTTCGGTTGCATTCACCGAGGCGGGCAGTGCGTTGTATTGCATCGTAAACTTTCCTCATAGGCTGCGGCACATTTATGCGGACCTGGATCGCTCAAGTAAGGTGCTTCGTCGGTTTCATTCTTCTCTTAGGACTCGCCTTGCCGGCTTTTAGCCAGAGCATAAATTTACACATAGAGGATGTCCTCGCCCCCAGCTTCAGTTTAAAAAATCTTCAAGCCCAGTTCGATTCCGCGCATACCTCCCGCTTACGTTTAACTATTGCCGAGGCCCAGATTTTGGGACGCCGCTGGCAAAAGCTTGCGCTCGATTGCACCCGCCTCGCCTTAGCGCCCGGTCTGGTGGAATGCGCGCACGGCACGCTAGACGTCGGCGAGCGCCTGCCGTTTACATTTCGCTATCGGCAAGCTGCGACCGGCATCATGGTTTTGAATCTGCTGCCCGCGCCGGGAGAACAATGGCAGTTGCAGACGCATAGTGCCCTCGGAAAAACCGAAGCAACGCTGACAGTGAGCAAGGGCAAGTTGAGTCGGCTCAATCCCGCATTGGAAGGCACGGGATTGAGCTTTAAGAGTGGCACGCTTACCGCCGATGCGCATCTAAGCTTGAACGCGGGTGTAGCGACTCAACTGACAATGAAGCTGGGCGTGAATGAGGGGGTGTTTGGCGACCAAGCGGGAAGCCGCGCCGGGGAAAAATTAAATCTCTCGACCGACCTCCAAGCGCAAGCCGGGACCGTCTGGCGATGGCAGTCCTTCATTCACTGGTATTCAGGAGAAGTGTATTGGCAGCCATTTTATTTTGCTTCGGGTGATCGTCAACTACGTGCGCAGGGCAGTCTGGAGGCGCAGCGGGTGACGCTGCAACAAGCCACCTTGGATTGGAAAGATATCGGTCAAGTACGAGCCCAAGGCGATTGGGATCGCGCGAATAATAAGCTCGACAATCTGCATCTGAGTGGTCAAGGTCTGGCGCTCAATGGGCTTTATACGACGTTTTTAAAACCCTGGCTTCCGGAAGGCCAGATGAGCAAACTACAATGGACCGGCCGTGGGGATGTGCAATTGCAAATGCTGCAAGGCGCTATCACGACTGTGGATGCGAATCTACATGATGCGAGTGTGAAACCGGAGTCCGGCGGTTTTGAGCTTGCCGGCATTCAAGCGGCTTTAGCGTGGTCGCCGACGCAGGCGCGCGCCAGCCAAATTGATGTGGCACGCGGGACTATCGGGAAATTGCCCTTGGGTAAATTTCAAATCCGCGCGAACCTGGCGCCGCAGCAAATCTCGATTGCACCCATTACCTTGCCGATTTTGGACGGGGCTTTACGCGTGGATGGCATAGACGCGCGGCGCACGGCTCAGGATTGGCGCTGGACCGTGAGCGCCGCGTTGCAGCCCATTTCCATGCAACAATTATCTGCCGCTCTGGATTTACCGGTAATGCACGGCACCCTGTCAGCGGTGATTCCGCAACTCAGTTACGAGAATCAGGCCTTAAGCGTAGGCGGCGCGCTTTTATTCAAAGTGTTCGATGGCTCTATTGTGGTGAAAGACCTGAGCGCACGCGATTTGTCCGGCCCCGCGCCTAGCGTGCGCGCCAATATCGATATGCGTAATTTGGATTTGGATTTACTCACTCGCACTTTCTCTTTCGGCGCCATGCAAGGGCGTTTGGATGTGACGGTGCATGATTTGGAATTATTCGGCTGGCGCCCGGTCCAATTCGATGCGCGGGTTGCGAGCAGCCCCGGTGATTACCCGCGCAAGATTTCGCAAAAGGCGGTGCAAAATATTACCGCTTTAAGCGGTGGCGGCGGCGTGGCGGCGATCCAAAAAAGCTTTCTGCGCTTTTTCGACGAATTCGGGTATGAGCGCATCGGTTTGAGCTGTAAGCTGCGCAACGGGATATGCGAGATGGGCGGCATAGAAAATCAAGCCCAAGGTTACTTAATTGTGAAGGGCGGTGGGATACCGAGCTTGTCGGTGATCGGCTACAATCGTCAAGTGGGCTGGGATGAATTGCTCGCGCGTATCAAAGCCGCCACTCAAGGCGGTAAACCTATCGTGCAATAAGGAATATTATGCGTACACACTCTTTGGCATGGATGAGCGCGGGCCTGACATTAATCGCGGGTTGCGTGACCATCAACATTTATTTTCCCGCGGCGGCGGCGGAAAAAGCCGCGGATAAAATTATCGACGAAGTTTGGCAATTAAAACCGGACGCCAAATCCGCTCCACCCGCCGCGCCGGCAAACAACGCCGCGCCCGCAACAAACCCCGGAGGTACAAAATGAGGAAGTGGTCGTATTTATTTTTCTTAGGCTTGTTTGCGATTTATGGCAACGCAATGGCCGCTGCCGATTTAGAGATCAACACCCCGGCGATTGCCGCATTGCAAAATGCCATGCAAGCGCGACATGGCAAATTACAAAGCTATTACGCCAGTGGCGCAGTCGGTTTAACCCGCGATGGCAATGTTGCCGTGCGGGATGCCAATGCGGCGCCCTTGGCGGAGCGGCAAACCATGAACGGTTTAGTCGCCGATGAAAATCGCGATCGGGCTGCGCTATATAAAGAAATAGCGAAGGCCAATGGACATCCCGAATGGGAATCCGAAGTGCGCAGTACTTTCGCCCAACGCTGGATAGATAAGGCCGCACCCGGGTGGTGGGTGCAAAATCCAGGCGGCAGTTGGGTTAAGAAGTAGAAGGGGAAGCGTCGCTCGCCTCGGCCCAGACATCGGTGGCCAGGCTAGAGGCTTGCGGCGGATATTCAATCCGCAACAAATCGTTTAAGAAAGTAAGTTCTAGCCAAGCTTCGTTATTAAATCCTTGGCGTTCGGCGCGGGCACTTTCTTTAAATAATAAAACATCCAAATAATTCGCGGCTTCGCGGCCGTTTCCCCATAGTTCAATAAGACGCTGCACAATATGTGGAAATCGCTGCTCGAGTAAGGTTTGCATGATACCCCCATTCATTTTCATTCTTACGTCATACCGCTTGCGCATTTTTCGCCCTATCCTAAATGAAGTCAAGGACGGCTTTTCATGATTCCCGTGCTGAGTTTCGATATCGAAACCATCCCCGACACCGCGGGGCTCGCGCGGCTATACGATCTCGCGCCGGACACACCCCCCGATCAAATCGCCGAAATCGCCTTCCAACGCCGGCGCAAAACCACCGGCAGCGATTTTCTGCAACATCATGTGCAGCGGGTGTTGGTGATTTCCTGCGCTTTACGCTCGGATGAAGGCTTTCGCGTCTGGTCTTTGGCGGGCGAAGACGAGGCGGCCAATATCCAGCGCTTTTTTGACGGCGTGGAAAAATATACGCCGCAATTGGTATCGTGGAATGGCGGCGGATTTGATTTGCCGGTGTTGCACTATCGCGCTTTGATTCACGGTTTGGCCGCGCCGCGCTATTGGGATTTGGGGGAGGATGATAGAGAGTTCAAATGGAATAATTACATCAGCCGCTATCACACCCGGCACCTTGATCTCATGGATTTATTGGCGCTGTATCAGGGACGGGCCAGCGTGGGCTTGGATGAAATCGCGAAGCTCATCGGCTTCCCGGGAAAATTAGGCATGGATGGGGCGCAGGTGTGGCCCGCTTATCGGCGTGGTGAATTAAGCAACATCAGCAATTATTGCGAGACCGACGCCGTGAATACCTATTTGCTGTATTTACGTTTTCAATTATTGCGCGGCGTTCTGAGTGCCGAACGCTATGAACAAG
>CAZKHT010000185.1:0-5951 GCA_964552595.1 uncultured Burkholderiales bacterium | reverse complement strand
TCCTGCAAACGCCAGCCCTGCCACATCGCCGGAAAAAAACTCATGAGCCAGGGCAACAAGCCCAAAGCCAAAATCGGGATAAAGGTATACCAAGGATGAAAACGGCCATGCACCTTGGTTAAAAAGCGCGCGAAATGTTCGTGGATAAAAAAGAACTGAAAAAATTCTGGATTGGCTAAAGACACCGCGATAAACCAGGGCGCGCTAGTGAGCAGAAATACGGCCAGCCCCGCGATGATATGCAAGCGTCGCCACAAAGCCCAATCGCGTTGCACCAAGGTATAAATCACCAAGGCCGCACCGGGCAGAATGATGCCGACCAAACCTTTGCTCAACACTGCGAGCGCCATCGCGGCCCACGCGGCCAGCATGGCATTGCGTTGGGTGCGTTTTTCCGTGCTGGTCTGCGCCACCAAAAATCCCGCTAGCGTGGCCAGCATAAAAAAGCTGAGCCCCATGTCCAGCGTATTGATATGGCCGATGAAGACCCAAAGAAAACTGCTGCCCAGAACCGCCGCCGAATACAGCGCCGCGCGCTCCGTAAATAATTTTCGCCCCACGAAGTAAGTCAACAACACACCCGCGAAGCCGCACAGCGCCGACCATAAACGCGCCGTCCACTCGTGCTCACCGAATAAGGTATACGCCGTCGCCGTGGCCCAATATTGCAAAGCCGGTTTCTCGAAATACTTAATGCCATTCAAGCGCGGCGTCAGCCAATCGCCCGTCGCCGTCATCTCGCGCGGAATCTCTGCATAGCGACCCTCATCGGGTTTCACCAGATGCGGATATTGCAAATTGCTGAACCAAACCAGGGTGAACAAAAAAAGCAGAAGGCCGTAGCGCCGGCGAGGAGAAGAGGGCATAAGTAGGGTGGGGGAGGAAAGGGATTATCTTAGCATGTGAGACGGAGGCGGTGCCGTCTGGCCAACTCGTTTCTGCCGACTTCAGTGATAGAATCAAATGCTGAGAAATGGAGTCTGCAATGAACCGCGCCCGCGCCCTCGAGTTGCTTGCACAGAGCAAACCTATCCTCGCCGCCCGATACGGCGTGACTGCCCTCGCACTATTCGGTTCTACAGTGCGCGATACGGCACGCGACCAAAGCGATCTGGATATCTTAGTTGACTTCGATGGCGCGGCCACGTCTGAACGCTACTTCGGCGTTCTCTTCTATCTTGAAGACCTTTTTGGCTGTCCAGTCGATCTCGTAAGCGAAAAAGCCCTGCGTGCAGAGCTTCGCCCCTTCATTGAGAAGGAAGCGGTGCATGTCTAACGTAGAAGAGCGGGAATAGCGCTTTTACATTGACGACGCAGGCGCGCACCGCAACCAACAATCGGCAAACACAAAACCATCGCGCGTGAGCACTTCGCCCATTTCAATATCCAACGCTCGGGTGAACATGGGTCCGGCGAAAACGAAGGTGTGAAATTCGCCGTTCTCGCCGCAGGGGTCTATGGTGGCTGGCATTTTGGATAGCAATTCTTCCGTCAACTCGCATCCGGCAAACTCGGCCGGCACCACACGTGGGTCTACGCAGGTGAGACGCGCACGCAAACCACTCGCCAGCATTTCTTGTAACAGCGGGCGCGTGGGTTTGCCCCATAGGGGAAATATCGGCTCTATGCCTATGCCCCGCATGCGTTCCTCGCGATAGCGCCGCACATCTTCCAAATACAAATCGCCGAAGGCCATACAACGCACGCTTTCATCCTGAGCGCGCGTGATAAATGCCGTCATCGCAGCCGCGTATTGCTCATTGGAGCAGGGGTAGGGAATCTCAATCAGGTGCAAAGGCAAGCCCACCGCCTGTGCCTGCTCGCGCAGCAAAGCCACGCGCACCGCATGCATGGCCACGCGCTCGAATGCGCTGTTAATGGTAGTGAAGAGCGCAGTCACCTCGTAGTCATCTGACTGCCGCAATAGATGCAAGGCCCACGCACTGTCTTTGCCGCTGCTCCAACTCAGCCAGGTTTTCTTAGGCATGAAATAATCTCGAGGCTCTTACGACCCGAATAAATCGTCAAGCGGATTTTTGCCGGCCGGTGCATTGGCTGACACGCGTTTAACCGTGAACTCGTCTTCGATGTTGTCACGGTAGTAACTCCAGGCCGCGCCTGAGCTGCTCAAGCGACGCCAAACGTCCTCACCCACGCCACTGTATTGCAGCATAGTGCCGTCGTCCAACTGCACTTGCAGCAAGCGAGCACGGGCATCGTAGCCGATGGCGCGGAGTTTGCCGGAATTGATCTTTTTCATATCCATGGTGGCGTCCTGTAATTGTTTCGAACCTCAGCCATTTAGTTACCCGCAATACTAAAAAACCAATTGATACCGCACGCCCGCGCCTTGGCCCAGGCGCTGCAAGAAACCCTGGCTGGTCAGGGTTCGTAAAGCATATTGGATTGATCGGCGCGGTAAGCCGGTTTCATTGACGACATCTTGTACTTGTAGACGTTGCTCGGGATGCGCCTTGAAACTTTGCAGCACGGCGCGTGCTGTCTGCGATAATTTTTGTAAGCGCGCAAAACGCAGACGGTATAACGCTACATCCTGCAACGCGCCTTCCCACCATCCGCACAAAAAACCAAGCCAGCGCTTCATAGCGATAAGCACTTGGGTCGGCCTGAAATACGCCATGCGATGCCTCATGCAACACCGCATAATATTGCGCACGGTTTTGTTCGATGCGTCTATCCAGTGCTAGGTAGGGCATCACTGCCGCCAAATCCACATCATCTGTTTGCAACAAGGCCATTAAAAACAGCGCGCGGCCAATGCGGCCATTGCCGTCCTGAAATGGGTGAATCGCTAGAAAACGAAACACGAATTCGGTTGCGGTGAGCAACGGCCAAGCGGCTTCATGCACGTTGGCGTTATACCAGCTTACCAAATCCGCCATGGCCGTCCCGGTAGCGATGCCGGGTGCAGCGGGATCCAACACAATACGCACTTCGCCGGTTTCGTGATTGGTTGAGATCACCCGGTTCGGCGCTGTTTTATAGGCGCCGGCATAACGCTGCGCCTGCGGATAAAATTTGAGCAAATCATGATGCAGACCGCGGATCACCATCTCGGTCAGTGGTACAAAATCCCGTGCTTGCAAATAGATCGTGGACAGCACCTCGCGACAGCCGATGACTTCCTCTACGCTGCGTTCACGATCCTTGGAAAGCTTGTCGAGAATAAACGCCTTGTGCTGATCGAATGCCGTGGTGCGGCTGTCTGCGGTCAAGGTGGTATCTACCCACTCCACCTCGGCATCGGTGAGCAGCGCATTCTCGATCCGCGTTGAAGCACCCACATTGCTGATCAAGGCGCAACGGTTTAGATATTGCGCCTCCGCTGGCGATAGCACGGCGAGCCCTGCCGCCGTGCCCACGACCTGAGCCTGGAGACGTTTGAGCGCTTTTTCGAGCTTTTGGCTTGGTGCAAAGGATAGCAATGCCGTTTACAACTAATTGTTTAAAGGCGTAATTTAAATTATCGCGCAATAATGCGCAACTAATTAAGAAGGAGTGTTGCGCATTATTGCGCGATGAATTGCTCACCACAAAACCATTGACCCTCCCGCACTCACCGGGCACGTCGTAGTCGATCACACGTTTGTTGGGCGATCTTCTACATCGCCATAGGGGATGTGCTTACGATATCGCGAGGTAGGTGAGTTTTGTTGCAAAACTCTCCATCATTCCAGCGCGATTGGTTCGGAAGCCGATTCTTACACCCCGAGTTAGAAATTAAAGAAGGCTTTAATATCCAGCATTGGTATTAAAGAACGCTTTAATTAGACGGGTTACGCGCGAGAGCATTGCCCTGCCAGCTTTCACCGATACCGAAGATATAATAATCAGCAACAACAGCCGCCACGCCTTTCCACGGAAGCGCACAGGCGGGTTACTTTCGGGGAAGAAATGATGCAGATCAGCGCCAAGCTGAACAAAAAAATCACTCAAGCTGTCCAGACCTCCATGCGGATTGAAGGCTACGAGCCGGTACGCTCCGCCGCGATCAAGCAACAGGCCCAAGCGCTTATGGCACAGCATCGTGTCCGAGTATCGCTTCACCGAAAGTGATATCTACCTTCCCGGCACCGACATTCCCCGCAACCGTCTGGGAATAGAATCGCGCGACCTGTTGTACGAGGCGGAAGAAACTCTGCCGCAACAAGCCTAAAGCCAATTCATCGGCGATCTCGATTCAACCATCCGTTTCGACGAAGATTATTTTCAGGCGCTGCACCGCGAGACCTTTACATCCTTCATCTTTTCCCCTTGGAACCTTGCGTGGGTGAAGGGCTGGGGGCGTGCGAAGCGGCGTCCTGGCACCCGCCTTGGTCTATAGCACGGCGATAGGCGGTGTATGATTACGCTTATAAAAAATCCGCCTAATGAAAAATAAGCGTGGCGCACAAACCAGCACATAAAATCACGGCAAAATCAAACGAGTGTTCGCCGCACAAATCAGCGGCTGCTGCCATTGGGAACATACACCATAACAAGCGCGACCTAGCCAGCTATGCCATATAACGAAGCGGAAACCCGTTTTTTTCTCATTGACCCAGTATTGCGTGAAAAGGGTTACCACGACCATCAGTGGCTCAAACTGGAAACTCCTGCACCCGTAGAACCTACCGGCCCTAAGGGCCGTCGTCGTAAAGGTGCTGGGCGCACCGACTACCTGCTGTGTGTCCAAGTCGGCGATATGCCCAAGCCGCTGCCGGTTGGCGTGCTGGAGGCCAAGAAGGAAAACGAAGACCCGCTCAAGGGCATGCAGCAAGCCAAGGGCTATGCCGATTGCCAGCGCTTCGACGTCAAGTACGTGTTCGCCACCAACGGCTACAAGTACGGCGAGTTTGACCTGTTCACCAATCTGCATAGCGGGCCGTTTCTGTTTCCTGATTTTCCGCCGCATCCGGACCTAACCGCGCGCTACGCCAAAGACACCGGTATTGATGTTGCCAAGCCCGAAGCCAAGATGCTATTCCAGGCCGATAGCCCCGCATGGGCGCAAAGCCGCTACTACCAGGACGCCGCCATCCGTGCCGCCTTTGAAAAAATAATTCTCTGCCAGCAAAATAACGAACCTGCTCGTGTGTTGCTTTCACTGGCAACTGGTGCTGGTAAAACCATTATCGCCACTAACCTGTTATGGCGTTTAAGCAAAGCCGGGCAATTACCCAAACCTGCTCTATTTCTGTGTGATCGCGACGAGCTTCGCACCCAAGCCTATAACAAATTATTTGCTGCCTTTGGTAATGAAGCGCGCGTTGTCGAAACCAAACAGGGCGATAACGCAGCCCGCAATGCCCGTATCCAGATTGCTACCTATCAAACCCTGGGCTTAGATGATGAAGAAGGTTTTGCCAGCTTCCTCACCGAACACTACGGCGAGGATGCCTTCAGCGTCATCATCATCGACGAATGCCACCGCTCCGCTTGGGGCAGATGGTCAGAAGTGCTCAAGCGCAACCCCAATGCGATACACATTGGCCTCACTGCCACGCCGCGCAAACTAGTTTATGCCAAAAATGCCCCCGCTGAAGATCAGGAAATCAGCGCCAACAATCACCAGTATTTCGGTGAACCGGTTTACGAATACACCCTGATTCAGGCGCAAGAAGATGGCTACCTTGCCGCCTGCGAAATCGTCAAACGCAAGGCCAGCATTGACAGCGCCGTCTTCACCCGCGAAGACATTCTCAAGGCAGGTGTCCGCGATATTAAGACCGGCAAGCCTCTCACCGAGGCCGATCTCAGCAAGTCCGAATACACCGGCAAAGATTTCGACGACGAACTATTCATAGAGGTGCGCACGCCCAAGATGTGCGAAGACCTGTTCAAATTGTTGTGCGAAAACGGCGGGCCGGAACAAAAAGTCATCATCTTCTGCACCCGCGAAATCCATGCCGACCGTGTTCAACCACACATGAACAAGCTGTATAGTCGTT
>CAZKHT010000184.1:0-5985 GCA_964552595.1 uncultured Burkholderiales bacterium | reverse complement strand
CAAGGCGAATTTTTTGGCTTGCTAGGCCCTAATGGCGCCGGTAAATCCACGCTCATCAATATCTTGGCTGGCTTAGTACGGCCTTCCCAAGGCAGCGCCAAAATCATGGGCCATGACGTGCGTAACGATTACCGTGAAGCCCGGCGTGCGCTCGGCATGGTGCCGCAGGAATTGGTCTACGATCCGTTTTTCACGGTGCGCGAAACCTTGGAAATTCAATCGGGTTATTTCGGCCTGCGGAAAAACCGCGCATGGATAGATACCTTGCTCGAAGGTTTGGACCTCACTGCAAAAGCCAAGGTGAATACCCAGCGCTTATCCGGTGGCATGAAGCGCCGGGTCTTGGTCGCGCAGTCCTTGGTGCATAAACCGCCGGTGATTGTACTGGATGAGCCCACTGCCGGCGTAGACGTGGAGCTACGCCAAAGTTTGTGGCAATTCATACGCAAATTAAACAGTGAAGGCCACACTATTTTGCTGACCACGCATTATCTGGAAGAAGCGGAAATGCTGTGCAACCGCATCGCCATGCTGAAACAAGGGCGGGTGGTGGCTTTGGATACGACGTGGAATTTATTAAACAGCGTCACCGATAAATATCTGCGTGTGGCGCTGCGCGCGGGCGCGTTGCCGGCTGCCCTGCAAGCCAAAGCCAAACCGGCGGAAGGCGGAGGTTGGATTTTACCGCTACAGGAATATGCGCAAGCCGAGGATATATTGCGCGCCCTACGCGAGGCCAAGGTTGACGTCGCGGAAATGGAATTGGTGAAGCCGGACCTGGAAGAAGTCTTTGTCCAAGTAATGCACCAACACTGATGATGTCGCGCTTCTCCGCCCTTTTTTACAAAGAAATTCTGCGCTTTTATAAAGTGATCTTGCAGACCGTGGCTGCGCCTATCATCACTGCGCTGCTCTATCTGCTGATTTTTTCACATGTCTTATCCGGCCACGTGCAAGTCTATCCTGGTGTCCATTACACCGCGTTTTTGATCCCGGGTTTGGTCATGATGTCGGTGCTACAAAATGCGTTTTCGAATAGCTCCTCTAGCCTGATTCAATCCAAGATCACCGGCAATATCGTGTTTGTTTTGCTGCCGCCTATCTCGTATATGGAATTCTTTTTGGCCTATGTCGCCGCCGCTATCGTGCGCGGCATGGTGGTGGGTGCCGGGGTATTTTTAGTGGCTTTGTTCTTCGCCGAGGTGCCCCTGCAAAATTTGGCTTGGGTCTTTACCTTCGCTTTCTTCGGCAGCGCATTGCTTGGCATCATGGGTCTGATTGCCGGGATATGGGCGGACAAATTTGATCAACTGGCCGGCTTTCAAAACTTTGTGATCGTGCCGCTGACATTTTTATCCGGGGTGTTTTATTCCATCCATTCCCTGCCGCCGTTCTGGCAAACCGTCTCCCACGGCAATCCATTTTTTTATATTATTGACGGTTTCCGTTATGGTTTTTTCGGCCTCTCGGATGTCTCGCCCTGGACCAGCCTCGCTGTTGTGCTGGTTTGTTGTTTAGCCTTATCATGGCTGACTCTAGAGCTGCTTAAATCCGGCTATAAATTGCGTCATTAGGACCCCCATGCTGACCCCAGAACAAGTCAAACGCTATATAGAAGAGGGCTTGCCCTGCGACCACTTAGAAGTGCGCGGCGATGGCCAGCATTTCGACGCCATCATCGTCAGTCCCGAATTCCGCGGTAAAAACATGGTGCAACAGCATCAACGCGTCTACCAAGCTTTAGGCGCGCGCATGCATGCGGAAATTCATGCGCTGTCCATGAAGACCTTTAGTCCCGAAGACTGGGCGAAGCGTTAAGCCGTATTCCCAGCGCGCATTACGGGCGCAACTCTTGATTCACATCCACTAAAGCGACACCGAATGGACAAATTAATTATCCAAGGCGGCGGCCCGCTGCATGGCGAGATCCGGGTGTCCGGCGCCAAAAACGCAGCCTTGCCGATTTTATGCGCCGGCTTACTGACCGCCGATACCTTGTTGCTGGAGAATGTGCCGCATTTACGTGATATCACCACCATGTTGGCCCTACTTGGACAAATGGGCGTACAAATTTCGCTGGACGAGAAGCGCGGCTTGTCTTTATGCGGCAAGGAAATCCCCAACCGCCTCGCACCCTACGAGATGGTAAAAACCATGCGCGCCTCTATTCTGGTACTGGGCCCGTTGCTGACGCGCTTCGGCGAGGCGCGAGTCTCTTTGCCAGGCGGCTGCGCCATAGGCTCGCGTCCCGTAGATTTGCATATCAAAGGCCTGACCGCGATGGGCGCGCAAATCGAGATTGAACATGGTTATATCGTTGCGCGCGCGCAGCGTCTACGCGGCGCGCACATCTTCATGGATATCGTGTCGGTGACCGGAACCGAAAATTTAATGTTGGCCGCAGCCCTGGCCGAAGGCGTGACGGTCATCGAAAACGCCGCGCGCGAACCTGAGGTGGTCGATCTTGCCCATTGTCTGAATGCCATGGGCGCGCAAATTGAGGGCGCGGGTGGCGATGTCATCACCATACGCGGGGTCGAGCGCTTGCATGGCGCAAGTCATCGCATCATTCCGGATCGCATAGAAACAGGCACCTACTTGGTTGCAACGGCAGCCTGCGGCGGCGAGATCACCTTGCGCGATACCCGCGCCGATACCTTAGAAGCGGTGCTGGAAAAATTGCGCGAAGCCGGCGCCGAAATCGAAACCGGCACCGATTGGATACGCTTGAAGCGCGTAGGCGAAATCAAATCCGTGAGCATACGCACGGCGCCGCATCCGGCGTTTCCAACGGACATGCAAGCCCAATTCATGGCGCTGAATTGCATCGCCCAAGGCAGCGCGACGATAATCGAAACCATCTTCGAAAACCGTTTCATGCATGTTCAGGAACTCATACGCCTAGGCGCGGATATCGAGACCCAAGGCAATACCGCAGTGGTACGCGGGGTGGCTAGCTTAGACGGCGCCACGGTAATGGCCACCGATTTACGCGCCTCCGCAAGTTTGGTTATCGCCGGTTTAGTGGCACGCGGCGAAACGACGATAGAACGTATTTACCATCTAGACCGCGGTTATGAGTGCATAGAAGAAAAGCTTGCGCAGCTGGGCGGCAAGGTCAAGCGTTCGCCCGAGCGCCGCGCCGAACCTCGCGATGCCGCCTAAGCAACACCCGTATTTATTTTCCCCAAGCAAAGGAAACAAATGAAAGTTGCTTATATTTTTTCAACGCAAGGGCATACGGTTTCTTACAAGCTGGGCCAAATGATTTTGCCGCAACTCGAAAGCCAAGCCCACGGCGTGGAGGTCGTCGGCATGTTTTTCTTTGAAGACAATAACTACATCCTGGTTAAGGGCGATCCCCTGGGCGAGCGCTTGAGCAAAGTGGCACGCGCCCAAAATATACTTTTAATGGGTTGCGATAAATGCTGTTACGAACGGGGCTTGGAAAATAAGTTGCTAGACGGCGCCAGCATAGGTTGTTTCCCCAATCTCTACGCCGCCTTAGCCGGTAATATGCCGGATCATATTATTACGTTATAGGCGCAAGTTACCGCGCATGAAATTAAAAAAGCCAGCGAAAACAGTGCGCGCTACGTTAAACTAAATTCTTTTGAAGCGACGTCTACCTTATGCCCGGCATTACCCTCGCGCTCTCTAAAGGCCGCATCTTCGAAGAAACCTTGCCGCTATTAAAAGCCGCCGGGATAGTGCCGTTGGAAGACCCCGAAAGCTCGCGTAAATTAATCATAGGGACGAATCGCACCGATGTGCGTTTAATCATTGTGCGCGCCACCGACGTGCCGACTTATGTGCAGTATGGGGGGGCGGACTTGGGCGTTGCGGGTAAAGACGTCTTATTAGAGCACGGGGGCGCGGGCCTCTATCAACCGCTGGATTTGAAAATCGCGCGTTGCCGCATGATGGTGGCAGTGCCGCAAGGTTTTGACTATGAGACGCAGGTGCGCCAAGGCGCGCGCTTGAAAGTCGCCACCAAATACGTGCAGACTGCGCGTGCGCATTTCGCCGCCAAAGGCGTGCATGTGGATTTAATTAAATTGTATGGCTCCATGGAACTGGCGCCCCTGGTTGGCATGGCGGATGCGATAGTCGATTTGGTTTCCAGCGGTAGCACCCTGAAAGCCAACAATCTCATCGCGGTCGAAGAGATCATGAGCATCAGTTCGCGCATGGTGGTGAATCAAGCAGCTTTAAAAATCAAACACGCGGCGATACAGCCCTTGCTTGATCAATTTGCACGGGCCGTCGCCGGCGCCTGACGTGTCTTGCGTATTCCGGTAAAATCCCGGTTTTAGCGCTTTTCTCATTGATCCCATGCTTGCCATTAAACGTTGGTCCACCGCTGACAGTGGATTCACTGCCGCTCTTGAGGCTCTGCTCGCTTTTGAAGGCGCCCAAGACGCGAACGTAGATCGCGTCGTTGCTGAGATCTTGGCTGATGTGAAACGTCGTGGCGACGCGGCCGTCCTGGAATATACCGCGCGCTTCGATCAAGTCAGCGCGCGCTCCCTGGCTGAACTTGAATTGCCGCAAGAAAAATTGGCCGCCGCTTTTCAAGATTTAGAGCCCAAAGCCAAGTCGGCTTTGCAAGCCGCCGCCGACCGTGTACGTAGCTATCATGCGCATCAAGTTCAAGAGTCTTGGAGCTATACCGAAGACGACGGCACACTGCTGGGCCAGCAAATTACTGCTCTAGATCGCGTGGGCTTATATGTTCCCGGCGGCAAAGCAGCTTATCCATCGTCGGTATTAATGAATGCGATTCCGGCAAAAGTCGCCGGCGTGCAAGAATTAATCATGGTCGTGCCTACGCCCAAGGGCGTATTAAATGAACTGGTATTGGCGGCGGCCCATGTTTGTGAAGTGGACCGTGTCTTCACCGTGGGCGGCGCCCAAGCGATCGGCGCCCTGGCCTATGGCACGGAAAGCATACCCGCCGTCGATAAAATCGTCGGCCCCGGCAATGCCTATGTGGCTGCGGCGAAGCGGCGGGTGTTCGGAATAGTCGGGATCGATATGGTCGCCGGGCCTTCGGAGATATTAATTATTACCGATGGCAAAACTGATCCCGATTGGATAGCCATGGATTTGTTCTCGCAGGCCGAGCACGACGAGATCGCGCAATCGATTTTGCTCTGTCCCGATGCCGTGTATTTGGATCAAGTTAATGCCAGCATACAGCGCTTGCTTGAAGAGATGCCGCGCAAAGCCGTGATCAGCGCCGCGCTGGCGAATCGGGGTGCTTTAATTCAAGTGCGTGATTTAGATGAAGCCATCACACTGGCGAATAAAATTGCGCCTGAGCATTTAGAGCTGTCGCTGGATGACGCCGAAATGTGGACAAAAAAGATTCGGCATGCGGGCGCGATTTTTCTGGGACGCATGACTTGCGAAGCCGTGGGTGATTATTGTGCCGGTCCCAATCACGTGCTGCCGACCTCGCGCACGGCGCGTTTTTCCTCGCCTTTGGGCGTGTATGATTTTCAAAAACGCTCTAGCTTGATTCAAGTGTCCAGTGCGGGCGCGACGCACTTAGGCGAAATCGCCGCGACCCTCGCCTATGGCGAAGGTTTGCACGCCCACGCCCGTTCCGCAGAGTATCGAATTAAACGTTCTTAAAGGTTGCGGCGCGTCCGCAAAGCCATGCCGCTTACACCCGAACAACTCATACGCGACGAAATCAGCGCCCTGACGGCTTATGCCGTGCCGGATGCCACGGGCTATGTGAAGCTGGACGCAATGGAAAATCCCTATGGCTTGCCGCTGCAAGCCCAGGCGGAGATCAAAAAAATCGTCCAGCAGGCTGCGCTCAATCGATATCCGGATGCGGCGGCACATGCGTTGCGCTCCCGTTTGCATGAGGCGATGCAAGTGCCGACGGGCATGGAAAACCTATTGGGGAATGGCTCGGATTAAATCATCCAAATCTTAACCATGGCGATTGCCCGGCCGGGTGCCGTGATT
>CAZKHT010000183.1:0-5987 GCA_964552595.1 uncultured Burkholderiales bacterium | reverse complement strand
CCGCATGATGCTCGGATTTTCCAATGAGCCGTGGGAAATCATTATCAGCACCCCAGAAACCGAACGCGCCGACACGCTGGATAAATTCGGCGCGCGCTTCGGCGAGAGCTTGTCCACCCCGCCCAAGCAACTTGCCGGCCTCATGGAAAAGTCGCTGCAAGACATCGCGCATTTCGCCTCCGCCGTAAACGTGAATTTAAAGCAAAGCCAATTCGCACAATCCGCTTCTCAATGGGCCGGCGCCGAGGATACGCCTACGCCGGTGGCGACGGATTTACCGGCGGAAGCCGCCGATACGCAAACCGCGCTCGCCGCCACCGTCTTGCATGATCACGTGCCGGCGCCGGAGTTGAATGCGCATACCGATACCAGCAAGTCCACGGCCACCACCGAAGAAATCCAAGCCATACTCACCGCCGGTCTCAAAGACATCAGCAATTCGCTGATAGACGACAGCATTTCCGTGAACGATATCCTGCGCATGATTCTAGAGGCGATGTACACCGGGATGAACTTCAAGCGCGTGCTGTTCTGCATCAAGGACGCGCGGCGCAATATGATGTGCGGTAAATTCGGGTTCGGCGACAACGTGCAAGCTTTGATCAAATCCTTTCAATTTTCCTTGGATGCGCCGCCGGATGTCTTTCATGCGGCCCTGAAAAATAATGCCGATATTTTGATTAGCGATATCGACGACGCCAAAATCGCCTCGCGCATTCCCGCTTGGTATCGGCAATTGGCGCGCGCCCGCACCTTTGTGATTTTTCCCATCGTGATTAAAGCCAAGCCGGTGGGCATGATCTACGCCGACCGGCCCCGGCCCGGTGAAATCGTGATCCCGGAAAAAGAACTCTCTTTGCTCAAAGCCCTGCGCAACCAAGCCGTGCTCGCCATTCGGCAAACCGTATAAGCCCAGCGTTGTCCGCCGTATAAAAGCGGCGGCTATAATGATCTGTCTCTTTAGGCGGATTTTTTCTTATGCGCGCGTACCGCTTTTCTTCGTTTGCCGCTAGCCTCATGGTGTTTGCTCTGGGCGCCTGTTCACGCCAGCCGGCGGCGGTTTTACATGGTTATGTGGAAGGCGAATACGTGCGCGTGGCGGCGCCTTTTGCCGGCCAGTTGACCTCGCTCTCGGTCCAGCGCGGTGCCCAAGTCGTGGCCGGCGCGCCTTTATTCGCGCTCGAGCAGGAAAGCGAAAAAGCCGCGCGCTTGGAAGCACAAGCACGCTTGAATAGCGCCGTGGCGCATTTGGCGGACTTGCAAAAAGGCCGGCGTCCCGCTGAAGTGGCGACGGTGAATGCCCAACTCGCGCAAGCGGAAGCTGCGCTGCGTTTATCGACCGCGCAATACCGGCGCGACGAAAAATTGGTGGCGGATAATTTTATTTCGCGGGAGCGCTTGGATCAGTCGCGCGCGGCGCGTGATCGCGACGCCGCACATGTGGCGGAAGTTCAAGCACAATTGCGGTTAGCCCAACAAGGCGCGCGTAGCGACGAGGTGAGCGCCGCCCGCGCCGAGATGCAAGCGGCGCAAGCGGCGGCCGCGCAAGCGCAATGGCGGCTGGAACAAAAATCCGTCAAGGCGCCGGTCGCGGGCTTGGTTCAAGATACTTTATATACGCCGGGCGAATGGACGCCCGCCGGCAGTCCCGTGGTGTCTTTATTGCCGCCGGCGAATATCAAGCTCCGATTTTTTATTCCCGAATCCGTGCGCGCGCGATATTTGCCGGGGCAAAAAATCATCGTAAGTTGCGATGCTTGCGCCTCCGCCAGCGCGCAAGTGAGTTATGTCGCCACCGACGCCGAATACACGCCGCCGGTGATCTATAGCAACGATGCGCGCAGCAAATTGGTTTATCTCGCCGAAGCGCGCCTAGAGCCTAAAGACGCGGTACGTTTGCATCCCGGTCAACCTGTCGATATCCGCTTGCCATGAATGCTGCGGTGGCGATAGACGTCAAAGGCTTGAGCAAAGCCTTCGCCGGCCGGCGCGTGGTGCAAGATCTCAGCTTGCAGGTGAATCACGGGGAGATTTTCGGCTTTCTGGGACCTAACGGCAGCGGCAAAACCACTTCCATACGCATGCTCTGTGGGCTGCTGCAACCCGATGCCGGCAGCGGTACGTGCCTGGGTTACGACGTCATCACCGAGACCGAACAAATCAAACGCGAAGTCGGTTACATGACGCAGCGCTTTTCGCTCTACGAAGATTTGACCGTGGCGGAAAATTTGGATTTTGTCGCCCGCGTGTATGGCGTGGCGCAGGCAGCGCAAGTCGTGGCGGCCGCGGTGGAGCGGCTAGGCTTAAGCCAGCGCCGCGATCAACTCGCCGGCACTTTGTCCGGCGGCTGGAAACAACGCTTGGCCTTGGCCGCGACCACGCTGCATCAGCCGAAATTATTATTGCTGGACGAACCCACGGCGGGCGTCGATCCCAAAGCGCGGCGCGATTTTTGGCTGGCGATACATCAACTGGCGGCGCAAGGCATCACGGTGCTGGTGTCCACCCACTATATGGATGAGGCGGAGCGCTGCCATCGCTTGGCGTATTTGTCCTTTGGCCGCATCTTGACCCAAGGCACGCCCACGGAAGTCGCGGCCAGTTCCGGTTTGATTACCTGGACCGTGCGCGGGCCGAATTTGATGCAACTGGCCGAGGCCTTGCAAGCCTTGGACGGCGTTGCTCAAGTCGTGCCCTTTGGCGATGCCTTGCACGTCTCGGGTGCGGATGCGCCCCGGCTAGCGGCTGCGCTGGCGCCCTATCGCGCTCAAGCCGATTTGCAGTGGACGCAAATCACGCCGGGTTTGGAAGATGTATTTATCCAGCTGGTGAGCCAAGCGGGCGAGGGTACGCCTTGAGCCCCAACATCGTGAGCGCGACATGGCAGCCGCGCGCCTAGCTTGGTTTAGTTGGACGCGATTTTTAGCGGTCGCGCGCAAAGAATTTATTCAAATGCGCCGCGATCGCCTGACCTTCGCCATGATGGTGGGCGTGCCCTTGATGCAGCTCGCGCTATTTGGTTTTGCCATCAATTCCGATCCCAAACATTTACCGACGGCGGTGATAGATGCCGACCCAAGCCCATTCTCGCGCAGCCTGCTCGCGGGATTAAAAAACAGCAGCTATTTTGAGTTAGTGCGGGCGACGACCAGTGAGGCCGAAGCGGAAGGTTTATTAGCGCGCGGCGAAGTGCAATTCGTGATCAATATCCCTACGCAATTTTCACGCGCGCTATTACGTGGTGAGCAATCGACGCTCCTCGTCGAAGCCGACGCCACCGATCCCAGCGCCACCAGCAACGCCTTGGGCGCGCTGAACGAAATCACCCGCCGCGCACTGGCTCGCGATTTAGGCAACGCCGGCAGCGCGGGTCCGGTCGAAGTCTTGGTGCATAGGCGTTACAACCCGGAAGGCATCACCCAGCACAATATTGTGCCGGGCCTGATGGGGGTGATACTCACCATGACCATGATCATGATGACTAGCCTCGCCATGACCCGCGAACGCGAACGCGGCACCATGGAACATTTACTGGCCATGCCCGTGCATCCGCTGGAAGTCATGCTGGGTAAAATCGTGCCCTATATTTTGGTCGGTTACATCCAGGTGATTTTGATTTTGCTGGCCTCGAGTTTTATTTTCGCGGTGCCCATACAGGGCTCGCTTACGCTTTTATTAATTTGCGTTTTGGTTTTTATCGCGGCCAATCTGGCGGTGGGGATGATGTTTTCCACCATCGCTCGCAATCAAATGCAAGCCATGCAAATGACGTTTTTCTTTTTTCTGCCTTCCATGCTGCTCTCGGGATTTATGTTCCCCTTTCGCGGTATGCCGATCTGGGCGCAACGCATAGGCGAGGTTTTGCCTCTCACGCATTTCTTGCGGCTGGTGCGCGGCATCATGCTCAAAGGCAATGGCGCGCTGGAAGCCTGGACGAATCTATGGCCGCTGTTGTTATTCATGCTCGTGGTCATCGCCTTGGGCCTACAGCGATTTAAACGCACCCTGGATTAAGCTCCCGCGCCGTGTGAGGTACTGTATTACCGGCATCTCGATACGCGTTTTTCTGTGTGACCTCCCTATTTAAAAAAATTTCCGTACCGTATTAAGGAAGCTACTCGAAGGTCGTTAATGCATGCAGGAAGCACTAATCGGCAGCGACTAGAAATACGATGAACAAGGTAGTGCGCACGGTCCGCGGCTTGGCCCATCCGTTTGCCGATGAGATTATCTTGAGCAATGAACGAATCAAATCATCTCTCAAATGGCATCAGTAAATCGCCCGGCTCTCGCAAGCCATAGATGAATTTTTTAAAGAGCGAGCAATGCGCCTCGATGACTGGAAATAAGTGGATTCCTCTCAACCCAAATTGAACGACGAGCGCGAATTTGTCTTTACCGCTCAAAACTTCGAGCGTATTCGTAAGCTAATATACGAACACGCCGGTATCGCTTTATCGCCCAAAAAAAAAGACATGGTGTATAGCCGCTTAGCGCGGCGTTTACGTGCCACCGGCTTCACCAATTTCGACGACTACTTGAATTTAATTGAGCGGGGCGACGAAAAAGAATGGGAGCCTTTCGTCAATGCGCTGACGACTAATCTAACTTCATTTTTCCGAGAGTCGCATCATTTCCCCATGCTGCGAGATTTTTTGGGCTCACGCCGGCAGCGCGGGTGTACGATTTGGTGCTGCGCCGCATCCACGGGTGAAGAGCCTTACTCCATCGCAATGACGGTGGCGGAATTTTTCGGTCATATTCCTGCAAATGTAAAAATTTTGGCCTCTGACTTGGACACCGGGGTGCTCGAACATGCCCGTCTAGGTGTCTATACCGAAGATCGGGCGGAAAAAATCCCCCCGGAATTACTAAAAAAATATTTTTTGCGTGGCAGCGGAAAGCAAGCGGGCACGCTGCAAGTCCGTCCGGAATTACAGGCCATGGTGACTTTCCGCCAAATTAATTTGCTCGATGCGGTCTGGCCCATGCGTGGCCCATTCGATGTGATTTTTTGTCGAAATGTGATGATTTATTTCGATCGGGACACGCAGTACGCGATTTTGGAAAAATTTATACCGCTGATGGCGGCCGACGGCCTATTATTTGCCGGTCATTCAGAGAGCTTTCATCACGCAAGCAAGCTTTTTAAATTGCGCGGTAAAACTGTTTATGAACTTGCGCCCGCTGCCTTATCCACGCGCGCGGCACTGAAGACGCGCGATGGACATTGAGACTCTGTGCGACTTCGATCGTCTTTTCTGCGCGCCGCGGAAGCGTGGGATGAGAACGACTATGTCTAGCTTCGGCAACATCGAGGTGTGCTCCTAGAGCGCCGGCCATGTCCATTAAAGTCGTTATCGTCGATGATTCCGTGCTTATCCGCAGCGCGTTAAAAAACATCTTAGATAGCGCACCCGATATTCGCGTGGTGGGGAGTGCGCCGGACTCCGGCGCGGCACGGGACTTGATACGCGCAACGAATCCGGACGTGATTACGCTAGATGTAGAAACGCCTAAGATGGACGGCCTGGAGTTTATAGCGCAATTGATGCGCGCTCAGCCCACGCCCGTGCTTATGATTTCTTCCTTTACCGAGCGCGGCTCCGATCTCACTCTACGCGCGCTAGAATCAGGCGCTGTAGATTTCATGACTAAGCCCAAGCTCGATGGGTCCGCGAACATGGAAGAATATCGCAGTGCAATCATCGAAAAAATCCGCGCCGCCGCCAAGGCGAAACTGAAGAAGACTTTTTATTTCGGCACTGCACCGCGATTGTCCGCCGACGTGGTTCTGCCGGCGCTGTCTAATCAAATTGCGTCAACCGAGAAGGTCATTCTTATCGGCGCTTCCACTGGCGGCACCGAGGCGATTAAGGAAGTGTTGACACGCATGCCCGCGAACTGCCCCGGCATACTGATTACACAACACATGCCGGAAGCCTTTACTCGTTCGTTTGCGCAACGTCTGGATAAAATCTGCAAAA
>CAZKHT010000182.1:0-6015 GCA_964552595.1 uncultured Burkholderiales bacterium | reverse complement strand
CTCCGGCACAAGGTGTGGTAAAATGCAAACGCTCCGCCGTCACGTTGCGCTTCACCATGTCGTCCAAGCCGGGTTCATAGATGGGAATTTCTCCGCGCTTTAACATGGCGATTTTGCGCTCGTCCACGTCCATGCATAAAACTTCATTGCCGACTTCCGCCAAGCATGTCCCCGAAACCAAGCCTACGTATCCGGTACCGATAATTGTAATTTTCATTTGTCTTCCTGTTTTAATCCCAGTTCTTGATAAATTTTTTCCAAGGCGGCGAGCGGCTCAGCGGCTTGGGTCACGGGCCGGCCTATGACCAAATAGTCCGCCCCCGCTGCCTGTGCCGCGGCCGGTGTCATGGTGCGCGATTGATCGTCTTGGGTCGCGCCGGACGGTCGTATGCCCGGGGTCACTAGTAAAAAATTCGGCCCATTTTCTTGCCGCAAACGCGCGGCTTCTTGCGCCGAGCACACCACGCCATCCAAACCGCAGGCTGCGCTCAAACTAGCCAAGCGCGAAACCGCCGCGTCCGCCTTCTCCCCTATGCCGACTTCCGCCAGGGCGGCATCATGCATGCTGGTCAATACCGTCACCGCAATCAATTTCGGGCGCACGGCCGGCGCGAGCTGTTTATCCAGCGCTTCGCGCGCGGCGGTGAGCATAGCACGCCCCCCCAGCGCATGCACATTGAGCATCCATACGCCTAGGCGGGCCGCCGCGCTACAAGCGGCCGCCACCGTGTTCGGAATGTCATGAAATTTCAGATCCAAAAACACCGCGTATTCTTGCGCCACCAATTCGCTGACAAAAGCCGGACCGGTGGCAACAAACAGCTCTTTACCCACTTTCAATTTACATAGGCGAGGATGCAGGCGCTGCACCAGAGCCCGCGCGCTTTCCGCCGAGGCATAGTCCAAAGCGACGATCACTTTGGGATCGTTCACGCGCTAATCTCTTCTATCCGCCTAGGCGGAAAAGTTTCCCAACCATTGCACGCCGGACAATGCCAAAAAAATTGACGGGCTTTAAAGCCGCAATTCCCGCACTGATAATAAGCGAGACGATCGCTATGCTGGTGGATGAGGTCTTTGAAAATCTGCACGTCTTGGCGCTTTTCCACTTCAACTTCAAACAACAAGGCTTCTAATAATTTTTCGAAGCCCTGTAGCGTCGGATGGCGTCTGAGCTCCTCGCGCACCAATTGATTGGCCGCCTCGGTGCCTTCTAATTCCAAGGCCGCTTGAAACACCACATTGAGTAAATCAATAGACGGATAGTTGGCCAAGAAATATTTCAGCACGCTCAGGCCTTCGCTGTCGCGGCCCGTGGTTTTATAAGCGCTCCACATTTTTTCCGCCACCAGAGCCAAGTAAGCGGGTTGCTGGGCCTCTACCCGCCGCCACAATTCCAACGCATCTTCATAGTGTTTTTCGTTGGCCGCGAACTCACCGAGCAGTAAGCTGGCGCGCACAGTGCGCAGATTCGTGTCCAGCGCGCGTTGCAAATGTTCGCGCGCGGCCTCGAGTTTGCCGTGCACCGACTCAGTGACCGCAAGCTCGCAATAAAAATGTGAAATCGGTACGTGATAGGGGCTATTGGAAAGTGCGGCCAAGCGTTGCGCAATGGCGATGGCTTGATGCCATTCTTTTTCTTGGACATAAATGTCCATCAAAAAGCGTAGCGCTTGCTCGGCGTAGTGTGTGGTTTGCAGCGCCGTAAACACCGCTTCGGCGCGATCCAGCAAGCCGGCCTTGAGAAAATCCTGACCAAGTTCGAACTGTGCGACCAAGCGCTGATCCCGACCTAAATCCGGGCGATCAACCAAAGCCTGATGCAGGGTAATCGCTCTATCTACTTCGCCGCGCCGGCGAAATAACCCCCCCAAGGTGAAATGCAGTTCCACGGTTTCGGCATTCGACTGCGCCGCTTCGGTAAAGGCTTCTATGGCTTTTTCGGGCTGCTGATTCAATAAAAAATTCAGGCCCTTGAAATAGGACTCGGGCAATTGCTTGGATTCGGAAACAATGTGCTTAATATCGATACGCGCGGCCAACCAGCCCAAGCCAAAAAACAGCGGGAACGCCAGCAACCACCAATATTCGAATTCCACGCCGCTTAATCCTCGGCTTTGCTGCGCATGCGGCTGCGACGGTCACGTTTCAAATTCAGAATCTCGCGCCGTTGGCGGTAGACATAACTAAAACTGGCGGCGACACCGGCCACGGCGCCTAGCGCAAAAGCGACGAATAAGGCCACGACCAAGGGCGTCTGCCAAGCGGTATCCAAGTAATAGCGCAAGATTACCGGTTCGCTATTTTTAATGGCGAAACCCAAGGCGGCAAAAAACAGCGCCGCGCCTATTAGCGGAAAAAAGAAACGCAAGAGCCGTTGTTTCATGATGGGTAGCCGCGATCCTTAAACTTCAAAAGCGATTTCGGTGAAACACTAAGCATAAAAAAAGCGGCACCATCGTAAGACGCTGCCGCCGGATGTTCCCGGGCTGTTTCCAAGGCGCGCTTATTCCGCGCTGCCCGCCTCCCCGTTTTCGGGATGATCGACGCGATCACGCAATTCCTTGCCCGCTTTGAAGTGCGGCACATATTTCGCGGGGACTTCCACCCGACCACCGGTTTTAGGATTACGCCCGACACGCGGGGGACGATAATTCAAACTGAAACTGCCGAAGCCGCGGATTTCGATACGTTGACCTTGGGCTAAACTCTTGCCCATGGCATCCAGTATGGTTTTAACCGCCAGTTCCGCATCTTTCGCTACGAGCTGCGGATAACGCGCCGACAGCCGTAGTATCAGTTCCGATTTGGTCATCGCCCCGCTCCCAGTTTATTGAGACTGCTCGGTGTTCTTCGTATCCATCTTGGCTTTCAGCAAGGCGCCTAAGTTGGTGGTGCCCGCGGCCGCGGAAGATTGTTCCGTGGCCATTTTTTGCATCGCGTCCGAAGTTTCCGACGCGTCCTTGGCTTTGATCGAGAGGCTGATACCGCGATTCTTGCGATCCACGCTGATAATCATGGCTTCGACTTCGTCGCCTTCTTTCAGATGTGTGCGTATGTCTTCGACGCGATCACGCGAGACTTCGGAAGCGCGCAAATAGCCTTCGATATCGGTATCCAAAGCAATGGTCGCGCCCTTGGCGTCTATCGCTTTGACCGTGCCTTTGACGATGGCGCCTTTATCAAAGCTGGCGGTGTAATTGCTGAAGGGGTCTCCATCCAGTTGTTTCACGCCTAAGGAGATGCGCTCTTTATCAGCGTCTATGGCCAGGACCATGGCTTCGACTTCGTCACCCTTCTTGAATTTGCGCACGGCTTCTTCGCCGGTTTGACTCCAAGACAAATCGGATAAATGCACCAATCCGTCTATGCCGCCGGGTAAGCCGACGAAAATACCGAAATCTGTAATGGATTTAATTTGACCCGAGACCTTGTCGCCTTTCTTGTGATTGGCGGCAAATTCTTCCCAAGGATTGGGTTGGCATTGCTTCATGCCCAAGGAAATCCGGCGGCGGTCTTCGTCAATTTCTAAAATCATGACTTCGACTTCGTCGCCTAATTGCACGACTTTGGCGGGATGGACGTTTTTGTTGGTCCAATCCATTTCGGACACATGCACCAAGCCTTCGATGCCGGGTTCGATTTCCACGAAAGCGCCGTAATCGGTAAGGTTAGTCACCTTGCCGAATAAACGCGTGCCTTGCGGATAGCGACGGGAAATATTCACCCACGGATCGTCGCCCAATTGCTTCATGCCCAGGGAGACACGGTTTTTCTCTTGATCGAATTTCAGAACCTTGGCTTCGACTTCGTCGCCCACCGTCAACACTTCGGATGGATGCTTGACGCGGCGCCAAGCGAGGTCGGTAATGTGCAACAAGCCGTCTATGCCGCCCAGATCCACGAAGGCACCGTAGTCGGTGATGTTCTTGACCACGCCTTTAATGATGGCGCCTTCTTTGAGATTTTCCAGCAGCGCTTGCCGTTCGGCACCTTGGCTGGCTTCCAGCACGGCTTTGCGCGAGACCACGACGTTGTTGCGTTTTTTGTCCAGCTTAATGACTTTGAATTCGAGTTCTTTATTTTCGTAAGGCGTGGTGTCCTTGACCGGACGGGTATCGACCAGGGAGCCCGGTAAGAAAGCGCGTATGCCATTTACCATCACGGTTAAACCGCCTTTGACGCGGCCGCTGACCATGCCTTTGACGATCACATTGCCTTCCATGGCTTGCTCTAAATCATTCCAGGCAGCCAGGCGCTTGGCTTTTTCGCGCGACAGCTTGGTGGAACCGTAGCCGTCTTCTAATTGTTCAATCGCGACCGTGACGAAGTCGCCGACTTTGACTTCGAGTTCGCCGCGGTCATTGCGGAATTCATTGGCGTCTATCACGCTTTCGGATTTCAATCCGGCGTTGACCACCACTTCGCCGTTGTCCACGGAAATCACTTCGGCGGTGATGAGTTCGCCGGCACGCATTTCTTGGCGCGTCAGGCTTTCTTCAAATAAGGCCGCGAAACTTTCGGGCAGGGCGTCGGATGTTGTAGCTTGGGAGGAGGTTGCCATCATGGAAAGGTACTCGTGTTTGCCCGCTTAAAAAGACGGGGTTCGTTACATTCGTCAACGATGGCCGGCAAGCTGGCGGCGGGAAAGCGAACGCTGGTACCCGCGCGCATTACGTGACTCAGCTTGGTTGATTGCCCTATCGTTGACACCTAGGCGGTGTCAGACTGGAAACACTGCAACACTTTTTCCACCGCTTGTTCGATAGAAAGATCGCTGGTATCCAGAAAACGAGCATCCGCACCTTGTTGCAAGGGAGCCACGCTGCGCTGGCTATCGCGCTCGTCGCGGGCCCGGATGTCTTGCAAAAGGGTGGCTATGTTAGCAGACATCCCTTTTTCCATCAACTGTTTATAACGCCGCTGGGCACGCGCCTCGGGGCTGGCGGTGAGGAAGATTTTGAGCTGGGCGTCAGGAAAAACCACCGAGCCCATGTCGCGCCCATCCGCCACTAAGCCCGGCGGCCGGCGGAAAGCGCGTTGCCGGTCTAATAGCGCGGCTCTCAGCTTGGGCAGGGTGGCAACCCGCGAAGCGCCCTCGCCTATGGCCTCTTGGCGTAAGGCGAGACTGACGTCTTCGCCTTGGAGGTAGATTTGGCTGCCGACGAATTCGGCCTCCAGTTGCGCCGCGATTTGCGCAATTTGGGCTTCGTCGTCCCAAGCCACACCGCGGCGTAGCGCCGCCAGAGCCACCAGGCGATACAGCGCGCCGCTGTCTAAATAATGAAAGCCCAAGCGCTGCGCCACGCCTTGCGCCACCGTGCCCTTGCCGGAAGCGGAAGGACCGTCGATCGCGATGACTGGGATAGCTTGGGTGGCCATTGCTAAGCGGCGCACGGCTGCGCCAAGCGTAAAAACTCAGCGAAATAATCGGGAAAGGTTTTAGCGACGCAGTTCGGATCATTAATCCGTATCGGCACGCCCGCCAGCGCGACCAAGGAAAAACACATGGCCATGCGATGATCGTCATAGGTGTCTATGACGGCATTGGAATTCAAGGTTTGCGGCGGCGCAATCCGCAGATAATCGGCGCCCTCTTCTACCGTCGCGCCCAATTTGCGTAACTCCGTGGCCATGGCCGCGATGCGGTCGGTTTCTTTGACCCGCCAGCTGCCGATATTGCGCAACACGCTCACACCGTCGGCGAACAAAGCCGCGATGGCTAAAGTCATGGCGGCGTCGGGTATGGTATTTAAATCGGCGTCGATTGCGCGCAATTTGCCATCGCCCGCGGCCTCTATCCAGTTTTCACCATAGGTGATGCGCGCGCCCATGCGGGCCAACACCTCGGCGAAACCGACGTCGCCTTGTATGCTGTTTTGGCCCACGCCTTGCACCCGTAGCGGCCCCTGGCCTAGCGCCCCCGCCGCCAGAAAATAAGAGGCGCTAGAAGCGTCGCCCTCGACTTGTATGCTGCCCGGGCTTTGATAGCGCTGCTGGGCGGCGATGCGAAAG
>CAZKHT010000181.1:814-6034 GCA_964552595.1 uncultured Burkholderiales bacterium | reverse complement strand
CGCCCGGGGTGGGAAAGTCGCAATTTATTGCGCAGATCGCGGAAAAACATCAGGTCCCGTTAATTGATATACGCTTGTCGCAAATGGAACCCACCGATTTGCGCGGGATTCCGTTTCGGGTGAACGATAAAGTCGAGTGGGCCATACCGGCGATGTTGCCCGATGCGCAACGGCATGGCGCGACCGGCATTTTATTCCTGGATGAAATCACTTCCGCCGCGCCCACGGTTTCGACGGCGGCCTATCAACTGATTTTAGATCGGCGCTTGGGTGAGTATTTTATTCCGGACGGCTGGGCGATTTTCGCCGCAGGCAACCGCCAAGGCGATAGAGGTGTCACTTATAGCATGCCGGCGCCGCTGGCCAATCGCTTCACCCATTATGAAGTGGAGGCGCATCTAGAGGATTGGGTAACCTGGGCGCATCAGCACGGCATAGATGAACGCATCATAGGATTTTTGCGCTTCCGCCCGGATTTACTTTTCAATTTCGATCCGGCCCATAACCCGATTGCCTTCCCCTCGCCGCGCTCTTGGGAGTTCGCTCATCGGGCGCTGAATAAATTTTCCGACATGCCGGTCTTATTGCGCGATGGCTTGCAAGCTTGCGTAGGACCTTCCGCCGGAATAGAACTCAAAGCCTTTATCGACAGCATGGATCAATTGCCCGACATCGATGGCATTGTGCAAGGTAAAGAAGCGGCCGTACCCACCGGCATCGATTTGCAATATGGCGTTGCCGCAGCGCTGGTGAGACGTGCCGTGATGGCCCGCGATACGCTGGAGCTCAATCGCATCCTCGGCAATATTTTGCGCTATGCGCGACGTTTTCCGCAGCGTGAAATGGGGGTGATGCTGGTCACCGATTTGCATAGATCGGTGGGCAAGCCCTTGTTCAGCGTCCCGGAGTTCACCGAATGGGCCAATAGCATTACCGATCTCATGTTGTACGACATGCAATGGTCGGGTAATTAGACTCCTCTCGGAGTGTCTCTGTGGCTGACGATCTCGCAGATATCGAAACCAAGCTGTCCGCGGCGCGTACTCGGCTTATTCTAGAAAAACCTTTTTTGGGCACGCTGGTGATGCATTTGGAATTGAAAGCCAGCACCGGGGAAGGCGGCGTGCGCACCACGGGCACCGATGCCCGCTATTTTTATTACAACCCCGATTTCATTCGCCATCTCACCCTGGCGCAAACTCAATTCATGTTATCCCACGACGCCATGCATTGCGCGCTGGCGCATTTTGCGCGGCGCAGCCATCGCGAGATGAAGCGTTGGGATATCGCTTGTGATCACGCGGTGAATCTATTGTTGTGGGATGAAGGTCTCAAACCGCCTTTCGGTTGTTTGATGAATCCGGAATATCATGGGCTGACGGCCGAAGAAATTTATCCGCTGATTCCCAATGACACGGATGAAGAACCCATAGACGATCATATGTACGACCAAGCGGATGCCGGCAGCGGCGGCCAAGCGGCGCCGGATTTTGGCGACGCCGGCCAGAATTCGCAATCCGAGTCGCAACCCAGCAGCGGCGGGCAGGGAGGGGGTAATGGACAAGACCGCGCGAATCCATCCGCCCAAGATTCGCAAGGCGGTAACGCGCAAACGCAAGAAGGAAATAGCGGCGAAGAACAAGCCACCGGTTTGTCCGAGGCGGAAAAAACCGATCTCGGGCAAATCTGGCAGCAACGCTTGGCCGCCGCCGCACAGCAAGCCGCGCAAGCGGGCAAACTTTCGCCGGCCTTGGCGCGCATAGTGGACCATTTACTGCAACCGCAATTGCCCTGGCGCATGTTGCTGGCGCGTTATATGAAAGTGTTGGCGCGCGATGATTATAGTTTTCAAAGGCCATCGCGGCGCGAGGGCGATGCGATATTGCCCAGTTTGGCTTCTAGCATGCTGGATGTCATCGTGGTACTGGACAGCAGCGGCTCTATTAGCGATGAAGAAATGCGCGAATTTTTGTCCGAGGTGGATGCCTTGAAGAGCCAGTTGCGGGCACGCATTACCTTGCAAGCTTGCGATGATACTTTGTGTCCGAACGGGCCCTGGTTATTTGAAGCTTGGGAGGCAACCGAGTTGCCTAAGAATTTAACCGGCGGTGGCGGTACCAGTTTTATTCCGCCTTTTACCTGGATAGAGCAAGCGCAATTGCATCCCGATTTGGTGGTTTACTTCACCGATGCGGAAGGCGAATTTCCGCAACGGGAACCGCATTGTCCGGTGATTTGGTTGGTCAAGGGCAAAGGCACGGTACCGTGGGGCCAACGCGTGCAATTGAACTAAGCCTGCTATTCGACCCGTGGCGCCTGGGCGCTGCGTTTCATTTCCGTTTCTAGTCTTTGCATCGCCGATAACAATTGCGCGGTGCGTCGGGCGACACGCGATTCAAGCTCTTCGTTAACATGCGCCAGCTGCGCGGTACGCTCCTCGACCCGGTTTTCCAACTCATCGCGGGCCCGCCGCAAATCAGCTTCTATGCGCTGTCGTTCCAGGATGTGGGCTTCCAAATCTTTCATCGCATTCGACAAGCGCCGATTCAAGCGCAAGGTATAAACATAGGCGACGGCCAGCAGCAAGACCGCCAAGCTGGCGCCGGTGAGCGCAATCCAATACTGCTTCAAAAAATCCGCGAATTTCAATTTGCCGTAATCGCGATAAGGTCCCACCCGCAAATCCCGCAATACCTCTTGCACCGCGTGGTAATCCAGTGGCACGGTCCATTCCTGATAGCCCCCCGCCAAGGCCGCCGGATTGCCGGGTTTCATTTCCAGCAAGGCGATGGTGACCCGTTGCGCCAGTTCTTCCGGTGTGCGGCGCAATACCGCGAAGGCCCAATCGGGATATAGCGGCGTGCTCACCAAATACGGAAAATTTTCAAAATGCTGCGGATTTAAAACACGAAAGTCGCCGAGATTTATTTTTCCGCTGAGCGCTAAGCTTTCTAATAAATCCGTGCGTACTGTACCGGCATCGACCTTGCCATCACGCACCGCATACACGATATTGTCTTGTGGAAAACCGCTGAAACTCAAACTGCGAAAATCGCGATAAGGATTAATTCCCTGCTGTTTTAATTCGTACCAGGCCAGCCACCAACCGCCAAAGGCGTTTTCATGCACGGCCATAAATCGTTTGCCACGCAAATCTGCGAAAGATTGCAAGTCTTGTCTGTCGGCACGCACGAATACCACGGCGCCCAACACGCTGTATCCACCTAAGGGCGACTGACTCTTAAGCGTCGCAATACGAGTGACACCAAAACTGTTTTCCAATGCCGCATAAGAGCCGGGATTGGTCAGCAAGAACTCGAGCTCGCCGTATTGCACGGCGGGTCCGATGTCATCGTTGCTCAGCGGCACGATGACAAATTTGTATCCGGGAATTTTATTTGTGAGGTAATTGGCGGTCGCGGTCCAACTGCTGAGTGCTTCGTTTTTACCGCGATGGGCGAGCACGCCTATGCGCACCAAATGATCAACGGCATAGGCGGACACTTGCAATTGTGCCCAGAGGAACAACAAGAATGCGCCCGATTTAAGCATGCAAGGACACTGGAATGAAATCCCTAAGCCGAAACCCAGCGCCGAAGTCTAGCATAGTCGGACGCCGCAAATCGCCCTTGCGGCGTAGCGAAAATGACGCTAAACCCTTAAAATACCGAAAAAAAGAACTAGTATTATTTTTTGATATTGTTATAATTTCGCGTCGGTCGGGGATCGAATTACACAAGGTTGACCGATTTCGGTATTGGTTTTTGTCTCAACTAGGAAAAGGGAAAATAAATGAAACACTCCGCTCTGCTCGCCGCGTTGATCGCTGCACTCTCGCTGGCTGCTTGCAGCAAATCGGAAGCACCTACTGAAGCTCCAAAGGCCGACGCTGCTGTTCCGGCTCCCGCTGCTCCGGCACCGGCTGCTCCTCCTGCTGCTGACGCTACTGCTCCAGCTCCCGCACCTGCTGCTCCCGCCGCGGCTGACGCTGCTGCTGGCGCTGCCGATGCTGCTAAAGGTGCTGCTGATGCCGCTAAAGGCGCTGCCGATGCTGCTAAAGGCGCCGCCGATGCTGCTAAGGATGCAACCAAGAAGTAAGCTTTAGTTTTTGTTTTGCGACCAAGCCGGCCTCGTGCCGGCTTTGTTGTTTTTGGAGTATGAACTCAGCGTAAGCTGCGCCAATCCAAACCCATAGCCTGATCCGCAATCTCAATCCAGTCTTGGGCGCAGCCGAGTACCTGGCTCAAAGCTTCGCGCGCCAAGCGAGGTAAGTTATTTTTTTGGCTGAGATGCGCCGCTACGAGGTGGCGCAAGCGGCTGGTATCTATATCCCGTAAGAGTGCGGCCGCGGCTTGATTGTCGAGATGACCGTAACGCCCGCCCACACGCTGCTTTAAACCCGGAGGATAGGGGCCGTTTGCCAGCATCTCTTGATCATGATTGCATTCCAGCATTAAAGCATCGCAGCCCGAGAGCATTAGCGCGATATGCGGCGTAATCATGCCGGTGTCGGTCAACACGCCGAGTCGGCTGACGCCATCGCCAAATACATATTGCACGGGCTCGCGCGCATCATGAGGAACCGGGAAGGGCTCTACCCAGATATCGCCTATGGCGAAAGCCGTATGGCTGTCGATAAGATTGATTTCGTAAGGCGTCTGTCCTAGGCAATTTAAAAAACTATAACTGCCGTAACTCAGATAAACCGGGATTTGGAATTTATTTGCCAACCGCACCACGCCGCTGATGTGATCCAAGTGCTCGTGGGTGACAACAATGGCGTTGAGTTGTTGCGCTTCCAGAGCCAAACGCTGCAAGCGCAAGGCGGTCTCACGCAAGCTGAAGCCGCAGTCTAAGAGGATGCGCGTCCTGCCTGCCTCGACAATTAAACCATTGCCTTCGCTGCCGCTGCCTATGCAGGCAAAACGCATGTTTACTTCAGCTGCTCATATAGAAGATTTAAAATTTTATTGGCCGTGTCCGATTTATCCGCCACACCGTCCTTACTCATGAGACTGACTTGGCTGGTCTCGCCCGTTTCCGCGACTTTCACTTGATAACGGTCGGCCGGTTTTTTGTTGTCGCTGCTCCGCCAGAAAGCCAGCTTGGAGAGCCAGCCTTTTTTCTCCTTGCCGTCTCCATCGAATTCCGGGTCCGCATAGCACAAGTAGTACACCGCTTTGGAGCGTTTGTAACCCGCGACCGGTTATCCGACCCTTT
>CAZKHT010000181.1:0-804 GCA_964552595.1 uncultured Burkholderiales bacterium | reverse complement strand
CAAGCGGGCGAGGTCGAGCTCCCGCTCGACCAGCTCGGGATCGGCGAGACGCAGGCGTTCCAGGCCGACGACCTCCTCGGCGGCGCCCGCTACCTCTGGCAGGGGCGGCTGAGCTACGTCGCGCTCGATCCGCAGTCGATGCCCGCGCACGTCTTCCGCGTGCGCCGGCGCGTCCGCAGCGAGCGCGACTTCGACTACCACCTTTGACGCTACGGAAGCCCCGCCACGGCGGGTCGGGAGTTGGGGGGAATCTGGCTGAGGGACGGCGCCTTTGGCCAGCGCGGATTGGCCACGCGCGTTCTCCACACCGAAACGCGCCATCAAGCGTCGCAAGAACTCCGCTTCCAGTTCTGGATCGGCGGGGCGCGGCTCCCATATGGTTTGGTTGCCCCCGTCGCCGCCTTTGATCACCTCATACATGCCTCTATGCGAGATATAAATTTCCGTGGTGCCCGGCTCTTGGCCCTGTTCCAAGCGGGTGCGGAATTTATCGCGTTCCGCAGTCGAATACAGGCTGTCCAGGACCTTGCCTAAAACATTTCGAATAACATCTTGCGGAATTTTGGCGCGGTTCTCCGCCCAATCCGTTTCCATGACCCCGGTTTGCGGATTTTCGGTTTGGATTAAAAATCCATTCTCTTGCCAGAACTCGCGCACCACCGGCCATACTTGCTCCGGCGTGGCTTTCACCACCAGCCAGCGTTGACTGCCGGCGCGTTCTACCTTCACATTGGAGAGTTCCGGCAACAGGCCCGCGCCGTCACGCTGCGGCGCGGCGCTTCTATCTTTGCTGTATTCGGAATA
>CAZKHT010000180.1:0-6085 GCA_964552595.1 uncultured Burkholderiales bacterium | reverse complement strand
CTCTTGAAGCCGGGTGGACGGGACGCCTTGTGGGCGAGATCGCGAACCTTGCAATGATTTCTCTATCGGCATAGAACTAGAGGGCTCCAACACCACGCCCTTTATGTCGGCCCAGTATGCGCGCTTGCTAGACTTGATACCCGCCTTACAAAAGGCATATCCCATCCTCGATATCGTAGGGCATTCGGATATCGCACCCGGGCGCAAAACCGATCCCGGCCCCTATTTTGATTGGTCGTGCATCGCGGCGCCGAGCTGAATTTATTTCCGCTCGCGCCGGTGCCGGAGTTAGTTTTCCCACTGCAATAAGCCAAACGGTGTAGGCAATATGCATAAAAACAAAAGGGCGAAATAGGGACAAAATTTAGCCTCCTTCACTTAGCCTAGGAGGCCGTCATGAATCCCCATCTTATTTGCCGCGCGCATTTGCGCAATGTATCCATCGCCGCGCTATTAAGCTTATCCGCCGGAGCCCAAGCAGTTTGCTTAAATGCCGATAATTCCCTAGACGATGGCAGCATGTATACCCTACATGCGGATTTAAGTTTATTGCCCCGGTGCAAGCCCGATCTCGATGCAAAGAATGAAATACCCGTCAGCGCGCAGGCCGGCTCTCTGAGAGCACAACCTCAGCCGGCTAAAGCGATGCCGGAGTTGAAAAAATCCGTGCATGATAAAAAACCACCGGCGCGGGGAAGCGAATCGTAAGGTCGTAAAAGCGGAACTGCAGGCTCGATTAAATAAGTGACAAAACCATACGCCAGCAAGAACTTTATGCCTGCAGTACCGCAGTTATTTTTTAAGCGCGTTTATCCAAATATCCAGCTCCTCCAACTGCTGCCGCAAATAAGCGCGATCGCCATATACGTGTGCGATCACCGCAATGCCTTGAGCCCGTCCTAGCAGCGACAACGCAAGCTCGGTAGCATCCTGATGTCCGAGCGCGGCAATTTGTGTTCCGAGCCAATCGCGGAAAAGATCGAACATTTTTTTAGCCTTGGCCTTCAATTGAGGTTGCGCCTTCCCGAGCTCGATATTGAGCGAGCCCATGGGACAGCCATAGCGCACGACTTCTTTTTCCGAGTTACGCACCATTTGCGCGAAGCGATTTAAGCGCTGTCCCGGATCGTCTATCTCGGCGTCCCAACTCGCCAGCATCGCTCGTATGCGCTCGGCGCGAGCGTCTATCACCGCGCCTAAGATCTCGTCCTTGGATTTGAAGTAATAATAAAAATTGCCCCTAGGAACGGCTGCGGCTTCGGCGATATCGGTAAACGAGGTTTGGTTGTAGCCGCGCTGATAAAACAAAGTGTTCGCGGCATCGACGATGGTCCGCCGCACGCCCTCGTTTTGGACGGCACCCGATTCTTCAGTTTTCTTCATATCGCCATTATAGCCGCGTACAAATTTAACCTTGCCTCCCTTGACATTCAGACAATCGTCTTACTACACTAAGACGACCATCTGACATAAAAGGGGTGCCATCATGGATTTACCCGTTACTTTGCAAAGTCTGGATCAGTCCCGTTTCAATGCCTGGTTTGATGAACGTCTCGAGCAAAAGCTGGCCGAGCGCGCGGCCCAGCACACACCCACACTGGCGATTATTGCCACCAAGGGGACGCTGGACATGGCTTATCCGCCATTTATTCTCGCCTCCACCGCTTCGGCCTTGGGTTGGGATGTATCTATTTTCTTTACCTTTTACGGCTTGGAACTGTTAAAGAAAAACCTCAGTTTGGAAATTTCGCCCTTGGGCAATCCCGCCATGCCCATGAAAATGCCTGTGGGACCGCCGGCTTTTCAAGCGATTAATTGGAAAATTCCAAATCTGCTCTCCGGCACTATCCCCGGTTTTGAACGTTTCGCCACCGGCATGATGAAAAAGACCATGCTGAACAAAGGCGTCGCGACCATAGAAGAATTGCGTACCGCCTGCATAGAAGGTGGCGTCCATCTCGTCGCCTGCCAAATGACGGTGGATGTCTTTGGCTATACCCCTGCGGATTTCATCCCTGAGGTCGCGGATTGGATAGGCGCGGCTTCGTTTTTGCCGATCGCCGAGAAGGCGGATGTGTCCTTATTCATCTAATTAGGATGGCAAGCGGGTTTTCGCTCATTTGCCAGCAAGCGTAATCCACAACGCAAAAATAAGGAGACAGCATGACTCAGCCCAAACCCTTACGCGTGCTGGTCACCGGAGCGACTGGCTTCCTCGGCGGTAACGTTCTCAAAGCGCTCATGGCCTTGCCCCAACTCGAGATAATCGCAGCCTGCCGCCGCCCCGCAAAGTTGCCTGAGGGATTTCAAGGCGAGGTTCGATCTGGCGATTTACTGGATGTGAACTATCGGCGTGCGGTCATACAAGATGTCGATGTGATTTGCCATACTGCGGCCTGGGCCTCCATGTGGGGCCACTCAGATCTGGAGCGGGCACGTTTTTTTGAGCCGACTATCGACTTGATCGAGCAAGCTATCCGTGGAGGCGTACGACGCTTTATTCAAACCAATACCGTGGCGATAGGAGCGGTGCGACGCGATGGCTCGGCGCATGATGATTTTTCCGCGACGTCATACACCCGATTTTGGCCTCACCTTGATCAATTGATAAACATCGATCGCTATATGCAAAGCAATAGCCAGCGCGGTACCCAAATGGTCAACCTGCGCCTCGGTGTCTTCATCGGAAAAGGCAATCGCCTGGGCATACTGCCCGCGCTGCTACCGCGTTTACGCAGTTATCTTGTGCCCTGGTTAGCGGGCGGCCAAAGCCGGCAGCCACTGGTCGCCGATACGGATTTGGGCCAGGCGTTTGCCCGCGCCGTAATGGCGGGCAAGCTGAATGTTTACGAATCCTTTAATATTTGCGGCACGGAATTTCCTACTTTGCGCGAGCTCATCACCTTCATTGCCAAAGAGACCGGCTTTCCCCAGCCCCTGTATAGCGTTCCCTATTTCGCGGGCTATGGCTTTGCCTGGTTGATGGAGAAATTACACCCCTTGCTCCCCGGGTCATCGCCTTTTCTGACACGCTCTATCGTGCACCTGAGCGAAGACTGGTGGTGCCCGAATGATTACGCCCAACAAAAATTGGGCTATATGCCGCTCCGAGATTGGCAAACAGTGGTACGCGAACATCTGGCCGATTTGGGCGCGCAAGGTTATCCCTGGCCGCGTTTGGCGCAGGCAACCTAATCATTATTTTAAATCAGATCAAATGCTTGTGGCGTACCTCGCCGTCGGACTGCCATGCGCCGACGATAGATTCTGCCGGCCCTTATTACTACTTCTTTCGTAATGTTCTTCCTAGCGCTTAAACCACTTTGTTTGCTTACCGGTTCGCCCGCCAACTCAACCACCTAGTTAGCTAGCGCACACATTTCAAAAAAGCCATATTTATAGATAAAAAACATATTTGACCCAGGGTGCCACTCGCTGTATGATTGCGAATCATTCTCATTAACTGAACGCCCATGTCTAAACCCTTTTTCCAGCCCGATTCAAAAAAGCCGCTCTTAATCAACACGCAAGCGGGTAAGGCGATTAGCAGCGAAGTGCTTTTCGCTACCCACAACGAAGTGATCATTGAGCATCAAGCCGAACAATACCGTCTTCGCCGTACCCGTAACGGCAAGCTGATTTTGACCAAATAGGCGTATTCCTATGTATGTTTGTATTTGTAAATCCGTCACCGATAGCCAGATTCGGAGCGCCGTCAACGAAGGCGCTTGCTCCATGCGCGACTTGTGCCAGAATTTAGGGGCTTGCTCGCAATGTGGGCGATGCGCGCCCTATGTCTTATCAGAATTGCGCCAAGCCCTCGCCTTGTCGCCCGAGCGCATAGGTGATGATCAGCGCTTTCCCATTGAGTTTCATCAGGAGGCCGCATGAAAGGCAGCGCCAACATTTTAAGTTTGCTGAATCAGCAACTCACCTTGGAGTTGACGGCCATCAACCAGTATTTCTTGCACGCGCGCATGTATAAAAATTGGGGGTTGGAAAAATTAGGCAAGCATGAGTACGACGAATCCATAGAAGAGATGAAACACGCCGATCTTTTGATAGAGCGCATCTTATTTTTGGAGGGCCTGCCCAATCTGCAGGATCTAGGTAAATTGCTTATCGGTGAGAATGCAAAAGAAGCACTCTCTTGCGATTTGGAGTTGGAATACAGCTCCCGTGAAAACCTGATCAAAGCCGTTGCCGCCTGCGAAGCGGAAAAAGATTTTGTCTCCAGACAACTCTTCGACGAGATTTTAGAAGATACCGAGGAACACATAGATTGGCTGGAAACCCAGTTGGAATTGATTAAACAAGTTACCTTGGAAAATTATTTACAAAGCCAAATGAGCTGATTTTATCGCCGGGTGCCTCCACCCGGCATTTCTAGCCAGCCAGCCCAAGCTCGGGCAAGCCAGCCGCATAACGAACTGACTTGCCAGGAGTAAGGGAATGAAATCCATCCAGAAGAAATTTTTTGTAAGCGCATTTGCGCTGTCTTGCGCCGTGGGCGTGGCCCGTGCCGACGAGAATCTGTTCGGCTACGTCTACGGGGCCGAGACCTTGCCCAAGGGCGCCAACGAAGTCTATACCTGGCTCACCCACCGCTGGGATAAGGGCGCGGGCTCCTACAGCGCCTACGACTCGGCTATTGAATTTGAACACGGCTTTACTGACAACTTCCAAGCGTCGCTCTATCTCACCGGGGAATATCACAACCATAAAGGCGCCGCGCCCCTAGAGGATACCGACGGTGACGGTATAGGCGATACGCCGGAATATCCGGACAAAAAAGGCGGCGGTTTTAGCGGCGTCAAAGTCGCCACCAAATTCAATGTGCTCTCGCCGTATAAAGATTTTGTGGGCTTGGCCTTTTATCTGGAGCCCGCCTATGCCACCCGTTTTAAAATCACCGGCCAGAAAATGCGGCAGTACTCGTTAGAGACCAAGATGATTCTGCAAAAGAATTTTTTTGATGATCAATTAGTCGCGGCTTATAACTTCACCTTGGAATTCGAAAGACGCCGCTTCGAGGGCAGCACGGATTGGGAGAGCGAAATGGAATTTGAACAGACTGCCGGTTTGTCTTATCGGTTCGCGCCCAAGTGGTTTGCCGGGATAGAAGCGCGTCGCCATACCGAATTTCCTGAATTGAAAAAGCAGGAACACGCGGCGTGGTTTATTGGACCGACCTTGCATTATGGTGATAAAAAATGGTGGGCCACCCTGACCTGGCTACCGCAAATCACGGGTAAGCCGCGCGATCCCGCCCGCTCATCGCAACTACACTTAGCCGAGCATGAAAAAAACGAAGTGCGTTTAAAAATCGGCTACAACTTCTAAGGCGGGCGATGGCAAATAATCTTTACTGGTTGAGCGCGCCGCTCCTCGCCGCCGCTTCGACAATCTCCGTGCAGGCTTATGCCGTACAGTATTTAACGCTGGAGCAAGCGCAACAAATTCTTTTCCCGGGAGCTAGCCGCTTTAATCCGGCACGGGTCAAGCTCAGTCCGGCGCAACGCCTTAGCATTGAACAAGCCTCCAAAGTGCGGCTGCGCTCAGATGAATTAATTGCTTGGCGCGTGGAAACCGGGAATCAATTGAGCGGTTGGTTTTTGCTCGACGAAGTCTATGGCAAGCACGAATTTATCAGCTACGCGTTGGCGCTAGACGCAACCGGTGCCGTACGCGGCGTAGAGATTTTGGATTACCGCGAAACGCACGGCGGCGAAGTGCGCAACCCTAAGTGGCGTGCGCAATTTATGGGAAAAAAAGCCGGCGCGCCTTTAGCCCTGGATGAGGACATCAAAAACATCAGCGGCGCGACTTTATCCTGCAAACATGTAACCGAAGGTGTGCGGCGCTTACTCGCATCTTACGAGCTTATCCTGAAATGACTGCGTCGAATCTTCCGCGCACCCAGCTTGCACCGCAGCCCGCCATGCAGCTACGCGCCCAGCCCTGGCTGGGCACCCTAGTGGAAATAGCGGCACAAGGCGAAAGCGAGCGCGTAGCGCAAAACGCCATTTCCAGCGCGTTTAAACAAGTCGCTGAAGTCCACGCGCTGATGAGTTACCACGATCCG
>CAZKHT010000179.1:3707-6122 GCA_964552595.1 uncultured Burkholderiales bacterium | reverse complement strand
AAAGTTCCATACGCAATGTACGCCGCGATGCGAATACTGCTTTGAAGGATTTATTGAAGCAGAAAACCATCAGCGAAGATGACGAACGGCGGGCGCAAGAGGATGTCCAAAAATTGACCGATCGCTACGTGGCCGATGTGGATAAAATGCTGCAAGCCAAAGAAGCCGAATTAATGGCAATTTAACTCACACGACTCGAGGCCTGTTTTGGCCCTATTTAAAAGCTCTACGCGCAGCGTGCCGGAAACGGGTGCGATTCCCAAGCATATTGCCATCATCATGGATGGCAACGGCCGTTGGGCGAAGCGTCGTCTCATGCCACGCGTGGAAGGTCATAGACGTGGCGTGGAAGCGGTGCGCGAAGCCATCCGCAATTGCGCGGAAAAAGGCGTGGAATACCTGACGCTTTTCGCCTTCTCCAGTGAAAACTGGCGGCGCCCGGAAGACGAAGTTTCCGTCTTAATGCAGTTATTCGTGATGGCTCTGGAACGCGAAGTAGTGAAGCTGCATCAAAATGGCATTCGGTTTAAAGTCGTCGGCGATTTGGCGCGGTTCGAACCGCGCTTACAGCAGCTGATACACGAAGGCGAAGCCTTAACCGCCAACAACCAGCGCCTTACTCTGACGGTCGCGGCAAACTATGGCGGACGCTGGGATATCTTGCAGGCATTTAATCGCTTAGTCTTGGCCCACCCCGGCAAATCCGATTTCAGCGAAGAAGATCTCACGCCATTTTTGTCCATGGCGTATGCACCTGAGCCGGATTTGTTTATCCGCACCGGGGGTGAGCAGCGCATCAGTAATTTTCTCTTGTGGCAACTGGCTTATTCGGAATTATATTTCACCGACACCCTGTGGCCGGACTTCAATACCCAGGCTTTGGAAGCCGCCATTCAGTCTTTTCAAAACCGCGAACGGCGTTTCGGTCGCACCAGCGAACAACTGATACAACATGCTTAAACAACGCGTCTTAGCCGCGTTGGCCCTTGCCGCATTTTTTCTCGCCGCTTTGTTTTATTTCCCTCTGCTCTGGTGGGAAATTTTAATGGCCGCCGTGGCTTTAGGCGCGGCGTGGGAGTGGGCGCGGCTGAGCGGTTTCGGTTCCGTGGGACGGATAATTTACGTATTGCTCGTCGGCATTGGAATATGGGTTTTAGCGCGCGAGGAACAAGCCCATTTGGATACGCTGCTGAGTATCGCTGCCTTGTGTTTTTGGTTGCTGGTCGTGCCCCTATGGCTGCTACGCCATGCTCAGATTAAACAACCCTTTTTGCTCGCCGTCGTAGGTCTTTTGCTTTTGCTCACGACTTGGTGGGCTTTCGTGAATTTGCGTGAATTCGGCGCCACCTTGATTTTATTTTTTATGGGTTTGGTTTGGATCGCCGATATCGCGGCGGATTTCGCGGGACGGCGTTGGGGCAAGCATAAGCTTGCGCCCCGTATCAGTCCGGGCAAAACTTGGGAGGGCGTCATCGGTGCGGTGGTCGCCGGCCTCGCATACATCGGGCTTTGGCATTTGTTGGTGCCGGAGGCCTTGGCGCGGGTGGCCGCTATTTCTTTGCTCGCACAAATGATCGCGGGCAGTTTGCTGGTGATTTTAAGCGTGGTAGGGGATTTATTTGAATCCCATATCAAGCGCTGCGCCGGCTTTAAAGACAGCAGCCATTTAATCCCAGGTCATGGCGGCATTCTAGACCGCATCGACAGCCAAACCTCAGTATTGCCGGTGGCCTTAGCGCTCATGCATTTTTCCGGACTAGGCCGCTAAACCATGCAAACCCTCACCATCTTGGGCGCGACTGGCTCCATAGGCGTCAGCACCTTAGACGTGGTGGCGCGGCATAAAGAGCGTTTTCAGATTTACGCTTTGACCGCGCATAGTCAATGGCAACGCCTGTTCGAGCAATGTCAGCAATTCGCGCCGCGCTATGCGGTTTTACTCGATAGCGCCGCTGCGGATAAGTTGAGCGCCCAGCTTAAACACGCAGGATCGCAAACCCAAGTATTGCAAGGCGAAGTTGCTTTGGCGGAAGTCGCCGCAGCCTCTGAGGTGACCACGGTGATGGCAGCTATCGTCGGTGCCGCTGGATTAAAACCCAGCCTGGCCGCGGCTGCGGCGGGCAAGCGTGTGCTGCTCGCCAACAAGGAAGCCTTGGTCATGGCAGGCGATATTTTCATGCGTACCGTGCAAGCGAGCGGGGCGACGCTGCTGCCTATCGATAGTGAACACAATGCTGTGTTTCAGGCGCTGCCCCGCGATACTGGCAATGATCTTCATGCGCTGGGGGTAAGGCGTATTTTGCTTACAGCGTCCGGCGGTCCGTTTCGCAATTTAGCGCTGAGCGAATTGGCCAATGTCACGCCGGCGCAGGCCTGCGCTCATCCGAATTGGGTCATGGGACCTAAAATTTCTGT
>CAZKHT010000179.1:0-3697 GCA_964552595.1 uncultured Burkholderiales bacterium | reverse complement strand
ACTCCGCCAGTATGATGAACAAGGGCTTGGAGATCATAGAAGCGCATTGGTTATTCAATGCCAGCGCTGATCAAATCGAAGTGGTCATCCATCCGCAAAGCGTGATTCACTCCTTGGTCGAATATATAGACGGCTCGGTGTTAGCGCAGTTGGGTAATCCCGATATGCGCACGCCGATAGCGTATGCCTTAGGCTTTCCGGAAAGGATAGACAGCGGCGTGGCGAGCTTGGATTTGTTTCAGATTGGACGCCTGGATTTTCATGCACCCGATCTACAGCGTTTTCCTTGTATAGGCTTGGCCTATAGCGCCTTGCGTGCCGGCGGTACCGTGCCCACCATACTCAATGCGGCGAACGAAATCGCGGTGGCCGCATTCCTGGCCGGGCGCCTGCCGTTTCTGGGCATCGCCGATGTGATAGAACATAGCCTCGCGCAAATCAGTAGCGAACCCGCGAGCGCATTGGAAACAATTCTGGATGCCGATGCCCAGGCGCGCCGCGTTGCGAGTGAATATATAGAACGGAGTCCTGCCATATGTTGACTGTGATTGCTTTCATAGGCGCGCTCGCCGTGCTCATCGTGTTCCACGAATTCGGTCACTATTTAGCCGCGCGCTGGTGCGGTGTGAAAGTGCTGCGCTTTTCCTTAGGTTTTGGTCGCGCCTTGGTGCGCAAACAATTCGTTCCCGGCGGTACCGAGTGGGTGATCGCGGCCTTCCCTTTGGGCGGCTACGTCAAAATGTTAGGTGAGCAGGATGAAGTCGTGAGCCCCGAAGACAGCGCGCATGCTTTTAACCGGCAGTCGGTGGCGCGCCGATTTTTTATTGTGGCAGCCGGGCCGCTCGCCAATTTTTTACTCGCCATCGTGATTTATTGGGGTTTGTATCTTTACGGCATGCCGGGACAAAAAGCGCTCTTAGACGCGCCGGTGGCGCAATCCGCCGCCGCTCGCGCAGGGCTAGCGCAATGGGATGGCATAGAAGAAATGGACGGCCATCCCACCCAGACCTGGGAAGATGTGAATTGGTATTTAGCGAAGAAACTGGTCGAGGGCGGCAGCGTGGCCATAGGTGTGCGCAGTGCCGCCGGTGATTTTTCAGTAAAGACACTGCAACTGAAAGGCGTGGACGGTAATGATTTAGACAAAGACTTTTTGAACAAGCTAGGCCTGCGTCCCGCGAAAACCGTGCCGGCGCGGGTAGGGAAAATCCTTCCTGGCTCAGCAGCGGAAAAAGCCGGTTTGCAATTGGGCGACTTAATCACCGCCGTCGGCAAAACCCCGGCTGCGGATTGGAATAGTTTCTCTACCGCGGTGCGCGCTCAGCCGGGGCAACGCGTCACCTTGTCGGTGATACGGCAACGACATTTAATAATGCTGGACGTGGTACCGACACCGACCCAAGTGGACGGCAAAACCATAGGCCGCATAGGCATCGCGCCCGACGTGTTGGTGATGCGGCAATATCCTTTCGTGAGTGCTTTGGTTCATGGCGCCGCAAAAACCTGGGACACCAGTATTTTCACTTTGAAAATGCTGGGCCGTATGCTCACGGGAGACGTATCGTGGCGCAATCTCAGCGGCCCCATCACCATTGCCCAAGTGGCGGGTGAAACCGCGCACATCGGTTGGTTACCTTATCTTTTATTTATTGCCTTAGTCAGCGTCAGCCTAGGTGTGCTGAACTTGCTGCCAGTGCCCATCCTGGATGGCGGGCATTTGATGTATTATACGATCGAAGCGCTGAAGGGCAGTCCTGTCTCGCCCCGCATCATGGAAGTGGGACAACGCTTCGGCCTCGCGGTCTTGATGTTATTGATGACTGTTGCCCTCTATAACGATATCGTCCGGCAAGTAGGACAGTAAATACCCTCTATGAAATCCAGATTGATCCTCGCTTCATTGATTTGTTCGCTGTACGCTGGCAGCGCTTCCGCCATCCAGCCTTTCACCATCAAAGATATACGCCTCGAAGGCATACAGCGTACTGAAGCAGGCACGGTGTTCAGCTATATGCCGGTCAAAGTCGGCGATACCTTGGATGATGAAAAAGCCGCCGCCACGATTAAAGCGTTATTTGCTACGGGTTTTTTCAAAGATGTGCGGCTGGAATATGAAAATGATGTTTTGATCGTTCAAGTGCAAGAGCGCCCGGCGATAGGCCAAGTCGAATTCAAGGGCATGAAGGAATTCAGCAAGGACCAAATCAAAGACGGATTTAAGCAAATCGGCTTAACCGAAGGCCGTACTTTTGATCGCGCCGTGCTGGATAAAGCCGAACAAGAAATGAAGCGCCAATATTTATCGCGCGGGAAATACGCCGCCGAGGTCAAGGCCACGGTGACGCCTTTGGAGCGCAACCGGGTGGCGATTTTATTCGAAGTCGACGAGGGCGAAGCCGCGAAAATTCGTCAGATCAATATTGTCGGCACGAATGCCTATCCGGAAAAAGATTTACTCAAGCTATTTACGCTCACGCCCCCCAATCTTTTGAGCTGGTATACCAAGAATGACCAATATTCCAAACAAAAACTCTCCGGTGACCTGGAAACTCTGCGCTCTTATTATTTGAATCGCGGTTATTTGGAATTCACCATCGATTCCACGCAGGTGCAAATCAGCCCGGATAAACATGATATCTATATCACCATTAATGTCACCGAAGGCAAACGCTATATCGTCTCCGATATTAAAGTGGCGGGTGATCTCACCTTAAGCGAACAGCAATTACGTAAGCTCATTCATATTCATTCCGGCGAAGTGTTCTCGCGCGAAAAGCTTACCGAAACCACCAAGGCAATTTCGGATCGTTTAGGGAATGACGGCTATGCGTTTGCCAACGTAAATGCTGTGCCCGACGTCGATAAAACCAATCAGCGCGTCGCCTTTACGTTTTTTATTGATCCCGGCCGCAAAGTATATGTGCGGCGTATCGCCATCGCCGGCAACACCAAGACTCGCGATGAGGTCATACGTCGTGAAGTCCGCCAGTCGGAAGGCGGCTGGTATGCGCAAGATAAAGTGAACCGCTCGCGCGAGCGCTTGGAGCGCCTGGATTATTTTAAAGAGGTCACGGTAGAGACCCCCGCGGTCGCGGGGACCACCGATCAAGTCGATATGAATATCACGGTGGAAGAGAAAGCCACTGGCAACATCATGGCGGGTGCGGGCTTATCCAGTAGCGAGGGCGTCATTTTAAGTGGCTCGGTTTCGCAAACCAACGTCTTGGGTTCCGGCAACACCTTGTCCGTGCAAGTCAATACCAGCAAAGTCAATAAAACCTATGCTTTGTCCTATACCAATCCCTATTACACGGACGATGGAATAAGCTTAGGCGTGGATGCCTATGTCCGTACGACGGATTCGAGTTCCTTGTCTATTGCCAGTTACTCGACTTCCTCTAAAGGCCTAGCGCTACGTACTGGTGTTCCCTTGAACGAAAATGACTCCATTAATTTCGGCTTAGGCTATGACCGCACCAGTTTAAATTTGGCCGATACGGCCGCGCAAACCTATGTCGATTTCGTCAATACCTTTGGATCACGTTATTCGACATTGAGCGCGAGTACCAGTTGGGCACGCGATAGTTTGAATAATCGCATCATGCCCACAACGGGTACGGTGCAACGCGCCTCCGCGGAATTCGGTTTCCTCGGCGGCGATTTAAAATACTATAAATTGAATTATCAGCATCAATGG
>CAZKHT010000178.1:0-6160 GCA_964552595.1 uncultured Burkholderiales bacterium | reverse complement strand
CTTAGCGTAGAGCTTGCGCCCTCGTCGCGGAATTTCCGCGGCGGCATTGGGCCTTTATCGCCCACCCAACCCGAAGCCCCGACCTTGAGTCTGCAATTTCAGGATACAGGCGACTTGAGTTTTACCCCCTTACAACTGGACGCGCCGCACATCGCATGGACCGCGCTACCCGAATCCATAACCAACGATGCCGGTTGGCGCACCTTGCGCTGGACCATACTGCCTTTGCAAAGCGGCAGTCTCAGTATTCGCTTTCCCATGTTGGACGCCTATCGTTTTGGCCAACGCCTGCGCTATCCTTTGCCGCCGGTCTCTTTCCGCGCCGCGCGCTTACCCGCGTACTTGCCGCTCTACCTTCCCATAGGCAAACCCTCGCTCAAAGCACAAACGCTCCCTCAAGAATTAATGGCTGGCCGACCGTTTACTTGGACTATCGAGATACATGCACCGGGTGTCAGCGCGGCAGGCGCCCTTAAACTATTGCAAAGTCCCAACGCACCTGGCTTGCGTTTTTATACACCGCGTGCGAGGACGATTAAGCGCGATGGGCGAGAAATCATACAAGTCGATTTGAGTTTTGAGGCTGCGCGCGGCACGGTGGTGTTTCCCCCTATGCGTGTTCCCTATTTCGACCCGGCGACGCAGACCTTGCAAGCGCTTTCCCTCCCCGCGCAAACCATGCAGGTGCGCGATCCCGCCCTGGTAAAACAAATCGCTTCGGTATTCGTAGCGATAGCAGTCTTGGGACTCGTGGCTTTGGGAAATCGCCTCGCGCCGCGCCTAGGAGCTTGGCAACGTCGCCGGCGCTGGCTGAAAGCAATTCAAAGCAGCACCGACGTAAACCAACTATATCGTCTACTCACCCAAGAAGCGCCCTGGCCTAGTGTTAGCCTTAGACGCTGGCCGGCCCCACTACGCGCAAAACTGCAGACCCAAGATATAGATAACCTAGAAGCGCAACGCTATGGACCGCAAAGTGCACGACCAGATTTCATACGGCTACGAGCCCGATGGCGGGCCAAGAGCGCTCAGCTCCCCTTCATTTTTTTACCTCAAATTATTAAATGATGGGCAAGAATTAGCAGCACGCAGAGAAACATACATACGTAACTAAAGTACATCGCCACACTGCAAATGCTAAAATATTCCCCATGTTGTATTGCTTAGCGCGGCCCTTACTGTTTTCGCTCGATCCCGAGACCGCGCATGAACTCACTTTATACGGTCTGGCGCGAGCGCAGCGCAGCGGTTTGCTGGGGCTTGCAGGGGCAACGCCGGTGGCTTGTTCGCCTCGGACTGTGATGGGTTTGCAATTTCCGAATCCGGTGGGCTTGGCGGCGGGGCTGGATAAAAACGCCGCTTGTATTGATGGCATGGCCGCCCTGGGATTCGGCTTCATCGAAATTGGCACGCTTACGCCGCGCCCCCAGCCGGGCAATCCTAAACCCCGTTTATTTCGTTTGCCGCGCGCGCATGCCTTAATCAATCGTTTGGGTTTTAATAATCAGGGCGTGGATCAGGCCCTGGAAAATATCCGCAAGGCGCAATATCGCGGCATACTCGGCATTAATATCGGCAAAAATTTCGATACGCCTTTGGAGCGTGCGGCCGAGGATTATTTACTGTGTTTGGAAAAAGTCTATACGCATGCCAGTTATGTCACGATCAACATCTCTTCGCCGAACACGAAAAATTTGCGCGACTTGCAAGGCGCGGATGCCTTGGATGGCTTGCTCTCGCAATTAAAAACCGCGCAAGCGCGGCTCGCCGATCAACATGGTAAATACGTGCCGCTCGCCTTAAAAATCGCCCCGGATCTAGATCAAGCGCAAATCGCCGATATCGCCGAGCGCGTCTTGCGCCATGGCATGGACGCAGTGATCGCCACCAATACCACGTTAGCGCGCGAGGCCGTGGCACAGTTACCGCACGCCGATGAAAGCGGTGGGCTGAGTGGTGCGCCGCTATTAGCGCCTTCCACGGCGGTGATCCGCGCGTTACACGCCAAGCTGGGCGAGGCCGTGCCTATCATAGGCGTGGGCGGAATTCTCAGCGCGGCCGATGCTCAGGAAAAAATCGCCGCCGGTGCTAAGCTGGTACAGCTGTACACGGGTTTAATTTATCGCGGTCCCGATTTGGTAAGCGAGTGCCTGCGCACTCTTTGTGGAAAGTCGTGAGATGAGCGTTGCTCAGCAAAACGAAAAAGAACGACAAAGCACTTTTGGTTTGGCCATCGCCGCGATAGGCGTGGTGTATGGCGACATCGGCACCAGTCCGCTGTATACCTTGAAAGAAGTCTTCGCCGGCCATCATGCCTTGCCTGTGGACGCGGCCAATGTGATGGGAATTTTGTCCCTGGTATTCTGGGCGCTGATTATTGTGGTGTCGCTCAAATACGTAGTCTTCATCATGCGCGCCGACAATCACGGCGAGGGTGGCATCATGGCCTTGATCGCCTTAGTGCAAAGCGCGGTACCGGCGACTAGCCGCCGTCGCTGGTGGCTAGTGGTGTTGGGCATCTTCGGCGCCTCTTTGTTTTACGGCGACGGCATGATCACGCCGGCCATTTCGGTGTTATCCGCCGTAGAAGGTTTGGAAGTCGCGGCGCCTAAGCTCACGCCGCTGGTGGTGCCGCTGGCCTTGATCGTGTTGTTTTTATTATTCGCGTTTCAGCGCGCCGGCACGCGCAAAGTCGGGGTGTGGTTTGGGCCCATTATGCTGCTGTGGTTCTTGACCTTAGCAGTCATGGGCGTGAACAACATCTTGCGTAATCCCGAAGTCTTATACGCTTTAAATCCTTATTACGCGTTTCACTTTTTTGCTACGCATGGCGGTTATGGATTTTTAGTCCTGGGCGCCGTGGTCCTGGCAGTGACCGGCGCCGAGGCTTTGTATGCGGATATGGGTCATTTCGGGCGCCGACCTATACGCTTGGCCTGGTTTTGGTTTGTCTTGCCGGCCTTGGTGTTAAATTATTTTGGCCAGGGCGCGATGCTGATTCGCGATCCGCGCACCGTGGCCAATCCCTTCTATTTGCAAGCGCCGGAGTGGGCCCTATTTCCCTTAATCGGCCTGGCCACTGCGGCGACGATTATTGCCTCCCAAGCGGTGATCTCGGGTGCATTTTCAGTCACGCGGCAAGCAATCCAACTTGGCTATTTGCCGCGCATGCAAATCATCCATACTTCGGAACATGAGATAGGCCAAATCTATATTCCTTTCATCAACTGGACGCTATTGGTCGGCATCGTCGCCTTGGTGTTAGGTTTCGGTTCATCTGGTAATTTGGCGGCCGCCTATGGGCTTGCGGTCACCGGCACCATGGCCATAGACACTATACTGGGCTTCGTCGTCGTCATTAGTTTATGGCGGTGGAACCGCTACATTGCCTTCGCCGGCCTGGCATGTTTTCTCGGCGTGGACTTAGCGTTTTTCTTGGCGAACTCCACCAAGATCGTGCAAGGCGGCTGGTTCCCGCTGTTAATAGGCTTAGTGGTGTTTACTTTATTGTCCACTTGGAAACATGGCCGGCAAATTTTATTTCAACGATTAAAAACCGGCGCCATCGCGCTAGAACCCTTTGTGCAAGGCTTGATCGCGCATCCCCCTACTCGCGTCTCCGGCACCGCGGTGTTTCTCACCGCCAGTAAAGAAGGCGTGCCGGATGCCTTGCTGCACAAGCTGGCGCATAACAAAGTGCTGCATGAACGCGTGGTATTTTTGACCGTCATCACCGAAGATCAACCCTTTGTGCCGGCCAGTAAGCGCTTGCGGATAGAAGACATGAGCCACGGCTTTTATCGCATCTATCTGCACTTTGGTTTCAAGGACGTACAACATATCCCGAAAGCCTTGCTGCTTTGTAAACAAGCCGCGATAACTTTTGACATGATGCAAACCTCTTTCTTCCTGAGTCGCGAGACCATCATCTCCACCGGCGTACCCGGCATGGCGCCGTGGCGCGAACATTTATTTATCACCATGGCGCGCAACGCGGAAAGCGCCATGAGTTTCTTCCGCATTCCCACCAATCGCGTGATAGAACTGGGCTCGCAAGTCGAGATTTAAAATGCATATAGGCGTGCCTAAAGAAATCAAGGATCATGAATTTCGCGTCGGCGTGACTCCGGCCGGCGCGCGGGCACTCGTGGCCACAGGTCATACGGTGCTGGTCGAAACCCAGGCAGGCAGCGCGATAGGCTTTGGCGATGCAGACTATCAAGCCGCGGGCGCGGTTATCGCGCCTGATGCCGCGGCGGTCTACGCCCAGCCCTTAATCGTCAAAGTCAAAGAGCCTCAGCCTAGCGAAGTCGCTTACCTCAAAGCCGGGCAAATTTTATTTTGCTATTTGCATCTGGCGGCCGATCCCACGCTCAGCCAAGCCCTGTTAGACGCGCAAGTCATGGGCATCGCTTATGAAACCGTGAGCGATGGTCGCGCTGGATTACCCTTGCTGATTCCCATGTCGGAACTCGCCGGTCGCATCGCCGCCCACGTCGGCGCGAATTGTCTGCATATGGCGAATGGCGGCGCGGGCATATTGCTGGGCGGCGTGCCCGGTGTCGCACCGGGTAAAGTTTTGGTCGTAGGCGCCGGCACCGTCGGCACCCAAGCCGCGAAAATCGCGCTGGGTTTAGGGGCGGAAGTCACGATTACCGATATCGATCTCACGCGTTTGCGTTATCTGGATGACGTATTTGGTCCGCGCTTAAAAACCCGCTATTCCGACGCGCAAGCCTTGGCGGATTTAAGTCGCGCGGCGGATCTCTTGATAGGCTCGGTGTCGATTCCCGGCAAACGCGCGCCTAAGCTCATTAGCCGGGCCATGGTGAAAAATATGAAGCGCGGCGCCGTCATCGTCGATGTCGCCATAGATCAAGGCGGCTCGGTCGAAACTTCGCGTCCCACCACCCATAGCACGCCAACCTATATCGAAGAAGGCGTGGTGCATTATTGTGTCACCAATATGCCTGCCGCCTGTTCGCGCACCGCCACCGAGGCCTTGACCCAAGCCAGCCTGCCCTTGCTGCAAATTCTCGCGCGCGATCCCATGGCGGCGTTGCGCGAGCACGCGGGTTTACGCGCCGGCTTGCAAGTTTATCGCGGGCAAATTACACACGCCGGCTTGGCGCAAGACTTGAACCTGCCCTACCACAATCCATCGCTCACCCAGTAACCGTTTCGATTGTAAGCTTGCGGGGAAGCGGCTGCGCAGCCGATAATATTGAAAATTCCGGCAAAAACTCCATGGAAAATTATTTCCTCATCTTAGTCAGCACGGTCTTCGTCAACAACATCGTGTTGGTGCGCATACTCGGTTTGTGTCCGTTTATGGGCGTTTCAAAAAAACTCGAAGCCTCTATCGGCATGGCGGCGGCGACGGCCTTTGTGTTGACCCTGGGCTCGGGTGCCAGCTTTTTGATTGACAAATATTTGCTGGGTACGGATCTGATTTATTTGCGCACCCTGTCTTTCATCGTGGTGATCGCGGCCATTGTGCAATTTACCGAAATGTTTTTGCACAAAGTATTTCCACTGTTGTATCAAATGCTGGGGATTTATTTACCATTGATCACCACCAATTGCGCGGTGCTAGGCATCCCTCTGCTCATCGTGCAGGAACGGCATAGTTTCGTCGAAGCTTTGCTCATCGGCTTCGGCGGGGCGCTGGGATTTTCCATGGTGCTGATTATTTTCGCCGGCATGCGCGAGCGTTTGGAAAGCGCCGAAGTTCCGGCCATTTTTCGCGGCTCGGCGATCGCCATGGTCACGGCCGGGCTCATGAGCATCGCCTTCATGGGTTTCTCCGGTTTAGTGAAGTGAACGCCCCGGCGAATTTACTATGTTGACCGCGCTGCTTGTGATGTTGGGCTTGGCCTTATTTTTAGGCTTGGTGCTGGGCTATTCGGCGGTGAAATTCCGGGTGGAGGGCAATCCCCTGGTACAAAAAATCGACGCGATTTTACCGCAGACGCAATGCGGTCAATGTGGTTTCCCCGGCTGTAAACCCTATGCCACGGCGATTGCCGCCGGCGAGGCGGATATCAATCAATGCCCACCCGGGGGCGAGGCCGGCATGCAAAAACTGGCCGAGCTATTAGGCGTGGACCCCAAACCCCTGAACGCCGAGCACGGCCTACCCAAACCGAAATCCGTCGCT
>CAZKHT010000177.1:0-6231 GCA_964552595.1 uncultured Burkholderiales bacterium | reverse complement strand
CCCCTGCCGCCTTTGCATTTGATGGCTGAGGCCGACGGGGATGTGGAATTGCTCTCAGGCGAAATGCTGGAATTCACTTCGCGCTTAATCGAGTGCAAGTTGCTGGAATTTGGCGTGGAGGTCAAAGTCGTCGCGGCTTATCCCGGCCCGGTGATTACGCGTTATGAAATCGAGCCGGCAGTCGGCGTCAAAGGCAATCAGATTTTAAATCTCACTAAAGATTTAGCGCGCGCTTTGTCGGTGGTGAGCATACGCGTGGTGGAGACCATACCCGGCAAAGCCTATATGGGCCTAGAGCTGCCCAATCCTAAGCGGCAAATCATACGGCTCTCGGAAATCGTCAGTTCGCAAGTCTATGCCGACACCGCGTCTCCGCTTACCATCGCCATGGGCAAGGACATCACCGGCAAAGCCATCGTCGCCGATCTCGCCAAAATGCCGCATGTGTTGGTCGCAGGCACCACGGGTTCCGGCAAGAGTGTCGCCATCAACGCCATGATTTTGTCCTTGGTGTATAAGGCTGATCCCAGCCAAGTGCGCTTGATCCTGGTCGATCCTAAGATGTTGGAGCTTTCGGTATACGAAGGCATACCGCATCTATTGGCGCCGGTGGTGACCGATATGCGCCAGGCGGCGCACGCGCTGACTTGGTGTGTGAATGAAATGGATAGGCGCTATCGCTTAATGTCTAGCCAAGGTGTGCGCAATCTCGCGGGCTTTAATCAAAAAATCGCGGATGCGAAAAAAGCCGGCACGCCGATCTTGCATCCCTTTAGCCTAACGCCGGACGCGCCCGAACCCTTGACCGAGTTGCCTCTGATCGTGGTGGTCATAGACGAGTTGGCCGACATGATGATGGTGGTGGGCAAGAAAGTCGAAGAGCTGATTGCGCGTTTGGCGCAAAAAGCCCGCGCCGCGGGGATACATTTGGTTCTGGCGACGCAGCGACCTTCGGTGGATGTGATTACCGGTTTGATCAAAGCCAATATCCCAACTCGCGTGGCCTTTCAGGTCTCGAGCAAAATCGACTCGCGCACTATCCTCGATCAACAGGGTGCCGAGGCTTTGCTGGGTCAGGGCGATATGTTGTATTTGCCGCCCGGCACGGGCTATCCGCAACGCGTACACGGCGCTTATGTGGCTGATCATGAAGTACACGCGGTGGTGGATTGGTTAAAGAAGCTGGGCGAGCCGCAATACATCGAAGGCATACTCGACGGCCCCGAGAATGGCGAAGGGGGCGACGGCGAAGAGGGCGGCGATATGGAAGCCGATCCGCTCTACGATCAAGCGGTGGAAATCGTGATCAAGTCGCGCCGCGCCTCTATCTCAGGCGTGCAGCGGCAATTGCGCATAGGCTATAACCGCGCGGCGCGCTTGATCGAACAAATGGAACGCGCGGGTTTGGTCTCCACTATGCAGTCCAACGGCAATCGCGAAGTCTTGACGCCGAACCGCGAGTAAAACGCGCGGTCTATCAGGTATTCCGGATTTAAAAGAAAGTAAGACATGCTGAGATATTCCATGCTGAGATATTCAGAGAAGGCCTGCAAAAGCACATTTTCCGTCATCCCCGCGAAGGCGGGGATCCAAGGTATCGTCGAGTCATTGAGAAGATTTATTTCTCGGGCCCCCACCTTCGCGAAGGCGACGGACTTTCGCAGAGGCTCCTCCGTTTTAGCGTTGCTATTGCTGGCGCAAACGGCCTATGCCGGCAGTGTGGATAGCTTACGGGCTTTTGTACGCGAAACCCACACCGCGCGCGCGCAGTTTTCGCAGGCCGTTCAAGATAGGAATGGCCACGTGACCAATCAATCCTCCGGCGTCATGGCTTTTTCGCGCCCAGGTAAATTTCGATGGACTTACGCCAAACCCTACGATCAGCTCATCGTCGGCGACGGCGCCAAGGTCTGGATTTACGACAAGGAATTAAACCAAGTCACCGTTCGTAAATTGGATGAAGCCTTAGGGAGCTCGCCCGCCGCCTTGCTCGCGGGTAATAATGAAATCGAAAAATTTTTTAGCTTGCGCGATGCGGGCACGAAAGATGGCTTGAATTGGCTAGAAGCCACGCCCAAATCCAAGGACACCTTATTCGCCGCCGTGCGCATGGGTTTTAACGGCAACGATTTAAAGCAAATGGAATTGCAAGATAATTTCGGCCAGACGACCATCATTCGTTTCGAAAAATTAGAACGCAATCCGAAGATCGCAGGCGATCAATTTAGCTTCAGCCCGCCCAAGGGCGCGGACGTCGTTGGTGAGTGATTTATTCGCCCACGAACCCGATGCGCCGCTCGCGGAAAGACTGCGCCCTAAAACCATAGACGAAGTCATAGGCCAAGCCCACTTGCTGGGCTCCGGTAAACCTTTGCGCTTGGCCTTCGAATCCGGCAAGCCGCACTCTATGATTTTGTGGGGTCCACCTGGCGTGGGTAAGACCACGCTGGCGCGCTTGATGGCCTATGCCTTCGACGCGGAGTTTATTGCCTTGTCTGCGGTCTTCTCAGGCGTTAAAGAAATTCGCGAAGCGATTGCGAGGGCGCAATATGCCTTAGAGCAAAGTGGACGCCACACGATTTTATTCGTGGACGAAGTGCATCGCTTTAATAAATCCCAGCAAGATGCTTTTCTGCCTTTTGTTGAACAAGGCCTGGTCACTTTCATAGGCGCGACGACCGAGAATCCATCGTTTGAGGTGAATAGCGCTCTGTTATCGCGGGCGCAGGTGTATGTTTTGCAACCGCTGTCTGAGGTTGAGCTTGGGCAACTATTTGATAGGGCCGCAAGCCAGGCCTTGGACGAACTCGAATTCGAGACCGGCGCAAAAAATTTGCTGGTGAGCTATGCCGATGGTGACGCGCGGCGCTTATTGAATAGCATGGAGCAATTACGTGACGCGGCCTTATCGTCACGCATGCACAAAATTAGCGAGACGTATGCGCGGGATGCCATGGCCAAAAGTGGCCGGCGTTTCGATAAAGGCGGCGAAGAGTTTTACGATCAAATTTCCGCGCTGCATAAATCCATGCGCGGCTCCAATCCAGATGCGGCTTTGTATTGGCTGGTGCGGATGTTGGATGGGGGAGCCGATCCTTTGTATCTCGGCCGGCGCATGATACGCATGGCCTCGGAAGATGTGGGTCTGGCCGATCCACGCGCTTTGCGTTTGACTTTGGACGCGGTGGAAACCTATGAGCGTTTGGGTTCGCCCGAGGGGGAACTAGCGCTGGCGCAAGCCATTATTTATTTAGCCTGCGCGCCTAAAAGTAATGCCGCGTACCTCGCGTATAATAGCGCCCGCGCCTTCGTCGCCGAGGATAAATCTCGCGCCGTACCCTTGCATTTACGCAATGCGCCGACCAAGTTGATGAAGGAATTGGGTTATGGTCATGCCTATCGCTATGCGCATGACGAGCCCGAGGCCTATGCGGCGGGCGAAACGTATTTCCCGGATGAGGTGCCCAAAATGAGTTTCTATGCGCCTACGGACTACGGCCTGGAAGCAAAAATCGCGGAACGCTTGGCGCGGTTAAAAGCGTTAGACCGCGCCGCGAAAAAATCCGAATAATCTTCGCTCAAATTTAAACTACCTGGTGTTCTATGTTAGATCCGCAATTACTGCGCAATGATTTGCAAGGCGTGAGCCAAGGTTTGGCGGCGCGCGGCTTTCAACTCGATACGGCGCAATTCCAAGCTTTAGAAAATGAACGTAAAACGGTGCAAGTGCGCACCCAAGAATTGCAAGCTCAGCGCAACCACCTCTCCAAGCAAATCGGCATTGCCAAGGGCAAGGGCGAAGATGTAGCGCCGATTATGGCGAGCGTCGCGCAACTGGGCGATGCACTCAAGCAAGCGGAAGCCGAACTCGAAAAAATTCAAGGGCAAATGCAAACTTTGCTGCAAGGTATTCCCAACCTCGCGCACGCAAGCGTACCTGTAGGTAAAAGCGAAGCCGATAATCAAGAAGTAAGACGCGTGGGCACGCCGCGCGGTTTTGATTTCGCGATTAAAGACCACGTCGATGTGGGCGAAGGTTTAGGTCAGCTTAACTTCGACGCGGCGGCGAAAATCAGCGGGGCGCGTTTTACCTTAATGCAAGGCCCATTGGCACGTCTACACCGCGCCTTATCGCAGTTCATGTTGGATGTGCATACACGCGAGCACGGCTACACGGAAGTCTATGTACCGTATTTGGTGAACGCGGACAGCATGCGCGGCACCGGGCAATTGCCGAAGTTCGAAGCCGATTTGTTCGCTGTGCAAAAAAACGAAAACGAAAAGCTCTATCTCATCCCCACCGCCGAAGTGCCCGTCACCAATATTATCCGCGATGAAATACTCGCGGCCGATGAGCTGCCTTTGAAGTTTGTCTCCCACACCCCGTGCTTCCGTTCCGAAGCTGGTTCTTACGGTCGAGACACACGCGGCATGATACGCCAGCATCAATTCGATAAAGTCGAGTTGGTGCAAATCGTGCGCCCGGAACATTCCTACGCCGCCCTGGAAGAATTAACCGGGCACGCCGAGACGATTTTAAAGAAACTGGAATTGCCTTATCGCGTGATGGCCTTGTGTACCGGCGATATGGGCTTCTCCGCCGCTAAGACCTACGATTTGGAAGTCTGGTTGCCGGCGCAAAATACCTATCGAGAAATTTCTTCGTGCAGCAACTTCGAAGCCTTCCAGGCACGCCGCATGCAGGCGCGATTCCGCAGCGGCAGCAACAAACCAGAATTGGTTCACACGCTGAATGGTTCGGGTTTAGCAGTGGGCCGCACCTTAGTGGCGATTCTGGAAAATTTTCAAAACGCGGATGGCAGCGTGAGCGTGCCCGCTGCCTTGCAACCCTATATGCCTGGCCTGCTCAAAATCGAACGGATGAACTAGAGAGCCTCTGTAAGAGTCCGTCTCCCCCGCGCAGGTGGGCTCTAGAAAATAAATATTTTCAGTGAATCCACGATGCGCTGGATCCCCGCCTTCGCGGGGATGGCCGCTTCGCGGGGACGACGAAAAATGTACTTCGCAGACCTTCCCTAATGCCCGCCGCTAGCGCTGCACTTGCAGTTTTATTTTGCTGGATTTCTGCGCCGAGGATGGCGCGAAGAAGGGCCGGTATGGCTTTTCGAATTTAACCAAGATGTCGTAATAGGTGCGTATGTTTTCGGTAAAGATGACCGGTTCCCCGCCACGCGCATAGCCGTGTTTCACCTTGCTGTGATAAGCCGCCTTGCTCAAGAGTGGAAGAGCCTTCTTGAGGTCGCTCCACGCGTCGGGATTCCAGCCTTGGCGCTGCGCCAAAATGCGCGCGTCCTCTAAATGACCATAGCCCACATTGTAGGAAGCCAGTGCTAAAAAAGTACGATCAGGTTCCGCGATGCGCGGCGGTAGATTGTCTTTTTGATTCAAAAAATATTTGGCGCCCGCGATGATACTTTGCTTAGGGTCTAGCCTGTCCGTCACGCCCATTTCATCGGCGGCGTCCTCGGTCAGCATCATAATGCCGCGTACATTGGTCGGCGAGGTCGCTAGCGGATCCCATTTGGATTCCTGATACCCCAATGCCGCCAGCAAACGCCAATCAATGCCGGTGATTTGCTGCGCCTCGTAAAACAGCGACCGGTAGCGCGGCAAAACCGTATTCATTTTTGCCAAAAAGCCGATGACGTCCGCGGATTCCAAGCGTTCGATATGGCCGTAGTAGCGATCTTGCAAGCGCTTTAAGGTGCCGTCGCTCTGGATCTTGGCGAAAAATTCCAGGGACTTTTTATACAGCCAGGGGTCGCCGTTTTTGGGAAAGGCCCAAGCCAAATAATCCGGCCCACCCACGTCGAAGCCTATGGCAAGTTCCGGGTGAAAGTTTTGCGACAACTTTACGATTTGCGAATCGGCGATGACGTAATCGATTTCGCCTTCGGCCAATTTCGCAAGCAAGTCTTCGGTTTGTTGATTACTGACTTCCTCCCATTTCAAAAGCGGAAATTTCTGCCGGACTTGATGCAGACGTTCCACATAGCTTGTGCCGGCGACGACTTCCAATTTGTGGCCCACCACATCATTAAAGCTATCGGGTTTGTCTTGATCGATGTGATAAACCAATTGCTGTTGCACGGTTTGATACGGCGTGCTGAAAACCAGACGACGCTTACGCTCATCGGTGATGGTTATTCCCGCCGCCGCAAAATGGGCTTGACGCGAGATAGACTTGGGCCGAATTCCCGCAAAATTAAT
>CAZKHT010000176.1:0-6272 GCA_964552595.1 uncultured Burkholderiales bacterium | reverse complement strand
GACGGATGGCGGTGTGACAGAAAACATAGCCAATCCTCATTTTTCGGCAGGGGAGATTGCCGTGGTGCACAACGGTATTATCGAGAATCATGAAGAGCAGCGCGCGCGCCTGAAAGCCCTGGGTTATCACTTCGAATCGCAAACCGATACCGAAGTCATCGCTCACTTGATTCATTATTATTTCAAGCAATCCCAAGATTTATTTTCCGCCACCCGCTTGGCGGTAAATGAGCTCGCTGGCGCCTATGCGATTGGTGTCGTCGCGCCGCAACGGCCAGACATTGTCTGCTGCGCGCGTGTCGGTTGTCCCTTGCTCATAGGGGTGGGCGAAGGTGAGAATTTTTTCGCCTCCGACGTGTCGGCGATTATCTCCGCCACGCGCAATGTCATTTATTTAGATGAGGGTGACGTCGCTCTGGTGACTACGGATAACATCCGCATCGTGGATCGCGAAGGTCAAACCGTTAGCCGACCGGTGCGTGTCTCGGAAATGTCGGCGGATGCCGTCGACCTCGGCCCATATCAACATTACATGCAGAAGGAAATCCACGAGCAACCGCGCGCGCTGACCGATACTTTGGAGGGCGTCATCGCCGAAGGCGTCTCGCCTATTTTATTAGGCGAAGATGCCGAAGCAGTATTGACCGATGTCGACAGTGTTTTGATCCTGGCCGCCGGCACCAGCTATTACGCCGGGCAGGTGGCGCGTTTATGGGTGGAGGCGATTGCCAAGCTGCCGTGTAACGTCGAGCTGGGCCACGAATATCGCTATCGCGATTCCATTCCCAATCCCAAGCAGCTCATCGTCACGATTTCACAGTCCGGTGAAACCCTGGACACTATGGAAGCTTTGAAGCGCGCCAAGGAATTGGGCCACGCAAAGACGCTGTCGATTTGCAATGTGCGCGAGAGTGCGATTCCGCGCTCATCCAAGCTGGCTTTTTTTACCCGCGCCGGCGCCGAGATAGGTGTGGCTTCAACTAAGGCGTTTACCACTCAGCTTGCGGCGCTCTTTATTTTGACTTTGGTCCTCGCCAAAAGCCGTGGTCGTTTAAGTGCGGATGCGGAACACGATTACTTAGAAGCGTTGCGCCATCTGCCAGGCAGTGTGCAGCACGCTTTAAATTTAGAACCGCAGATTCAATCCTGGGCCGAACGTTTCTCGAATAAAGAACATGCTTTATTTCTCGGCCGTGGCTTGCACTATCCCATTGCGCTCGAGGGCGCGCTCAAGCTCAAGGAAATTTCCTATATCCACGCCGAAGCTTATCCTGCCGGCGAGTTGAAGCACGGACCTTTAGCCCTAGTCGACAGCAATATGCCTGTGGTGGTGATCGCACCCAATGACACGCTATTGGAAAAAGTGAAATCGAATATGCAAGAAGTGCACGCGCGCGGCGGCGAGCTGTATATTTTTGCCGATCTCGATAGCCACTTTGGAGAAGCCGAGGGCGTGCATGTGATCCGCACCCCGCGCCATATGGGCGTGTTGTCGCCTATTGTGCATGCGGTGCCGGTGCAGCTCTTGGCCTATCATGCCGCGTTGAAAAAAGGCACGGATGTCGACAAGCCGCGCAATCTCGCGAAGTCGGTCACGGTGGAATAGACTACTCGCGCGTATGAGGAAATATTTGCCATGACGCGCTGCTATGCTCTCACTCTCACAGGTTTTCTGTGACCACCATCGCGGTCTTCAATCAAAAAGGGGGCGTCGGTAAAACCACCACCACCTTGAATTTGACCGCTGCCTTGGCCCGCATGGGAAAACGCCCCATCGCTATCGATCTGGATCCGCAAGCCCATCTGAGTTTGACCCTAAGCGCTGGACAGGTTCCGGTGCAGGAATCCATCGCGGCGTTTTTTCGGGAAGATATTCCGCTACCGGCTTTGCTACGCGAATTACAGTCGGGCATACGGGTGATTCCCGCGCATATGGAATTATCGAAAATAGAAGCACTGCAAAGTAAAAGTGCTGCGGCGGCGCGTAAATTGAAAACCGGCATAGAGGAATCGCTGGCCCATCAGCATGTGCCTATCCTAATTGATTGCTGCCCTACCCTAGGCGTGTTGACGCTGAATGCCATCCTCGCCGCGGATAGAATTTTGATTCCGGTATCGGCGGATTTTTTATCCTTGCAAAGCGTGAATCGCCTCGACATTGCGCTCAAAGCGCTGGAAGGTCCACTGGGTCGGAAAATAGAAAAACGCATCGTGCTTACCCGCTTCGACGCGCGGCGCAAACTTTCCTACGATATTTACGATGCCTTGCAGGAGCGCTATCAAAAAGATCTCTGCGAAACCCGGGTGGTGGAAAACGTCGCCCTTGCGGCCAGCCCCACGCAAGGCCAGGATGTCTTTGCTTATGCGCCGTCTAGCCCGGGCGCGCGTGATTACGCCAAACTGTGTTTAGAACTCACTCAGGCCGGCTTTTTCGAGTAAACAACGTATATAGGCACCCGCTTATATTTAAACATATGGGCTATTTAGAGGCTCAAGCTTATAGCCTGGATGCCGATACAGCTAAAACCTATAATATTTGGGTTAAGGAAAACACAATGGCATTGCCCATACTCGTCGTTGACGATTCGGCTATGGCACGCAAGATGCTGATAAAGTCTTTGCCCGCGGATTGGGACGTGGATATCTCTCAAGCCGCCAATGGTGTGGAGGCCATGGCTGCTTACCGGGCCGGCAAAGCAGCGGTGATGTTTCTCGATCTGACGATGCCGGAAATGGATGGCTTCCAGGTGCTAGAAGAATTGCGCAAAGAAGATTTAAATAGCATGGTCATCGTGGTGTCGGCGGATATTCAACCTATCGCGCAAGAGCGGGTATTGTCCATGGGCGCCATCGCCTTCGTTAAAAAACCCATTTCCGCCGATATTTTAAGCGGCGTACTGAAACAATATGGCGTGATATGAGCAACCTTTCCAACGATCAACGCGATGCCCTGCAAGAGCTGACCAATATTGCCATGGGTCAAGCCGGCGCTTCGCTGGCGACTTTGCTGGATGAGTTCGTGGACCTGTCCGTGCCCCGTATACGCGTCGTCGAAGTCGTGGATTTACCACCGGTCTTATCCGATTTAGTGGGCAAAACCAATTTGGTCAGCGCGGTGCGTCAATCCTTCCAAGGACATTTGCGTGGCGAGGCCATTATTATTTTTGGTGAGCCCGGCTGCGAGGCCCTGGCCGATTTAATGGGCTTTGATGAAACGCTAGGGGTGGGTGCCGCTACCGAATTATTGGTCGACGTGGCAAATGTCTTATCCGGTGCTTGCTTGGGCGGACTGATGGAGCAGATACGCAACTTCAGCGAGAAACCGGGGCCCATAGAGTTGAGTTTTTCCATGCCCTCAGTCATGGCGCGGCACGTATTGGCCTCGCAGTTGCTCGATCCGCAGAAAGTGCAATGGAGCCATGCCTTGTTATTGGAAGTCAATTTCACCATTAAGAATCGTAACTTCATCGCGCACCTGACCATGCTGATGCCGGAAGAAGGCATAGAGAAAATTCGCAGCATTGTTGATGAATTCATTGCCGCCTTCTGATCTCTCCAAGGCGCTCACCCTGACCGGCGGTGAGCTGTCTTTTAATCTCGCGGAAACCGTGGTGAAGTGGGTGGACGTCGGGATTTTCGTGCTGAATAAAAATTTCGAAGTCATGCTGTGGAATAATTTCATGGCCCATCATAGCGGCCGTCCCGCGGAGCAAGTTGTGGGACAAAACTTATTTCAAGCTTTTCCCGAGTTGCCGCAGCAGTGGTTCACAAAAAAAGTGAACACGGTTTTTTTGCTTAATAATTTCGCGTTTATGTCCTGGGAAAACCGGCCCTATTTATTTCGTTTCGCGCACAACCGCCCCATCACGGGCGGTGCTGATCATATGTATCAAAATTGCATGCTCTTGCCCTTGAAAGGCGACAACGGCAAAGCCGAAGCCGTGTGCATTATGGTGTTCGACGCCACCGATACCGCCATCGCGCAGAACCTGCTCAAAGACGCGCTCGAAACCATCTCCGAGATTAGCAATCGCGATGGATTGACCGGTGTCTATAACCGTCGCTATTTGGAAAATCGCTTATCCAGCGAGTTCGATAGAACGCGGCGTTATGGCGGCACTTTTTCCATGATTTTGTTCGACCTCGATCACTTCAAGAAAGTGAACGATACCTATGGCCACTTAGGTGGAGATAAAGTCTTAATCGAAGTCGCGGCCAAGGTCCGCGACAGCCTGCGTTCTTCCGATGTGATAGGGCGCTACGGCGGCGAGGAGTTCGTATTGATTTTGCCGGAGACGCCCTTGGACGGCGCCTTTCAATTCGCGGAACGCTTACGAGCCTTGATCGCGGCCGAGCCGGTGATATTTGATATTATGAGTATTCCGGTGAGCGTCAGCATGGGTGTAACGGAAATGGATGCGCAAATGGGCAGCTATAGTGTGCTGACGCATCGCGCCGATGTGGCGCTATATGCATCAAAAGCCGCGGGACGTAACCGGGTCACTTGCTACACGCTGGATCTCGAAAATACGTCCGCCTCCTAGCCGCGACCAGCGGCGCTGCTTAGATCGGGCAAACCATTTCACCGAGCTTTGCCGTCAGCTTTAAATTTTCGCTGTAGTCCACCGGGCAATCGATAATCGACACGGTGTTTTGCTGTAAAGCGCGGGTCAGCGTGGGCAATAAATCCTCGGCGCTGTCTATGCGGTAACCGGTCGCCCCAAAGGCATCGGCGAATTTCACAAAATCCGGATTATTAAATTTCACATTCGATAAACGTCCGAATTGGTTTTGCTGCTTCCATTCGATCAAGCCGTAACTCGCATCATTCCAGATTAAAACCACCATAGGCGCTTGCACCCGCATCGCGGTTTCAATCTCCTGCGCATTCATTAAAAAGCCGGCATCGCCGGTGACGGCTACCACTTTGCGATTGGGAAAATTCAGCTTGGCCGCAATCGCTCCCGGCACGGCGATGCCCATGCTGGCAAAGCCATTGGAAATAATGCAGGTGTTAGGCTTCTCGCAGGGGAACATGCGCGCCATCCACATTTTGTGCGCGCCTACATCGCAAATCACGATATCGTCGGCCGCCAAAGCCCGGCGCAAATCGGCGATGATGCGTTGGGGTTTCAGCGGGAAACCATTGTCGTCATCCGCATCATGCAGTTCGCGCAAGATCGCGGCGCGCAAAGGTTCGTAAGCATGGGTGCGATGCCGCGCGGCGCGCTTAGCCAATTCCGATAAGCTCACATTGAAATCGCCCAAGACGCCGTCGCACAAGTTGTAATAGGTATCCACCTCGGCCGGCAAAATATCGATGTGAATTATTTTTCTATCCCCGGTTTGATGCCAGAGCTTGGGCGGATATTCGACTAAATCGTAGCCCACGCAAATCACCACATCCGCTCTATCAAAGCCGCAGGAGACATAGTCATGCGCTTGCAAGCCCACGGTCCCCAAGCTTAAAGGATGCGATGACGGAATGACGCCTTTTGCCATGAAAGTGGTCGCAACAGGAATATTCAGCTTCTCGGCAAAACTCACCAAGGCTTCGGACGCATTGGCGCGGACCACGCCGTTGCCCGCCAAAATCACCGGAAAAACCGATTCATTAATAACTTGCGCCACCGCCGCGAGCCGCACTTCGGAGGGAAAAGGTGTTGTTACCGGCTGCGGTTTGATTGGCGTCAGCGCGATTTCTTCTATGCGCGCAATATTCTCGGGAAAGTCTATAAACGCCGCACCGGGCTTAGCGCCTTGCGCCACCTTGAAAGCCTTGCGCACTACTTCCGGAATGACTTCAGGATTCAGAATTTGCGAAGCGTAACGCGTGATAGGCTGGAATAAATTCACCAGATCCAATACCTGATGCGACTCTTTGTGCAGCCGATTAGTGGCGGCTTGGCCGGCGATCGCGACCACGGGAGCGTGATCCATATTTGCATCGGCGACGCCGGTGACAAGATTCGTCGCGCCCGGCCCTAGGGTCGCCAAACATACGCCCGCTTTCCCGGTCAAACGTCCTTGCACATCCGCCATAAAAGCCGCGCCTTGCTCGTGGCGGGTGGTGATGAAGCTAATGGAAGAATCGAGAAGAGCATCCATGACGTCCAGGTTCTCTTCCCCCGGAATGCCGTAAATGAATTCCACCCCCTCCGCCTCCAAACATTTACCAAACAATGTCGCCGCGCGGATGTTTTTTTTCATTGGATGTTTCGGCTCGGCCTTGGCGCCTTTGTCGAGTTCCTCGAGGGCCTTTTCATGCTCGC
>CAZKHT010000175.1:0-6287 GCA_964552595.1 uncultured Burkholderiales bacterium | reverse complement strand
CCGGGTGGAATTAGTACTACGCACCGCAATGCAAGGGAATGTCTTTGCCGTAGAATTGAGTGGGGCGGTAAAGTTCAGAGCCGTTATCCACCCAACCCCAACTCGCGCCCGCGCCTAGAATCTCGGCAGCTAAACGCCACGCGCTAGCACCGGGAGGGGTAATCAGCACATCCCGCGCACGCACCCAATCCCAGCGCAACTCATCGAACGGCGATTCCGATGGCGCAACCACACGCAACACATCCGGCGCCACAAAATCACCGCCCGCTTTCCACTCATACACAGAAATCAAAATCAGATTGATCACCTCGCCGCGGGCTTCTAGCGTGGCGAGTTTGCTGGCGTAGGGAGGGAGCTTTTTTTTCACGGGCTCAGCATCCGCCATGCCGCAGATGCGCACTGTGGAACTTGTCCGTTGCCGATGGCTTTAAGGCGGTCCACTCTAAAGGCCACCCCATGAGCCACTCTGTCCACGTTGGGTTCAGTTGCCCACCAACTATCGTCACAAGCTTGCGCCCCGTCTTGCCTTCCGGTTCCGGACCACCTGTCGATGTTGTGGGCGTCGGCCAGTACTTCGCCCGCTTGCTGTTGCAAGCACGGCTCGATAGAGCAAAATATTCTTCTATGCTGTTCGCCTTTTTCGCCAACAGCATCAGCTCGCCGTCGCTGCGATACCCTATGCAATTTGGCGTGGGCCACAATCCACAATCGATCGCGCTTGTGCGGTGCGCCGACGTCATGCGCTCCGATAACACCCCATCGCGCATCGAACCCCATTTCGGCAAGATCACCGAGGACTCGGGCAAGTCCTCGTCCCACAAGCAATGGTGAGTTTTCCACGAAGACGTAGCGCGGCTGTACCTCACCGATAATTCGCGCAAACTCTCGCCACAATCCGCTGCGCTCGCCGTCGATTCCTGCGCCTTTTCCGGCTGCGCTAATGTCTTGGCAGGGAAAGCCTCCGCAAACCACGTCAACACTGCCTCGCCAAGCTCGTCCGTCAAATGTCCGAACGTCATCCCATATCGGGAAAGGCGGGAGTGATCCGTCGTTTTGTCTGGCAACAAGTACAGATCGGGCGTAGGGGTCGATTTCGACTGCGCAGACGGTTCTATGGCCGAGTAATTGGCCTGCAAGTATTCCTCCACCAGCGCCCGCGAATAGGTGTAGCTCATTCAATCAAACCTCACCCAACCATCGATCAATCGCCGCCAGCACTTTCCCGCGATTAATCCCGCCCGAGTTGTCGCGCCTCTCCCACGCTTGGCGATAGCTTTGCAGCCACTCGCGTTTTTCTTTTGGCGTTTTTAGCAGCGACATCTTTTCGTCTATGAATAAAATTTCGTCTAGCGTGCCAAAGCGCAGCGTATTGGTCGCCTTACCGCGCGGCAGTATCTTTGGTATTTGGAATTCCTTCAAAAAAATGCCGTCGCACCCAGGGGAAAAAGATGCGACGGCGAAGGCGGGCTTGCGCCCGCAAGTGGCCGGGCTTGCTGCCCGGTGGGGAGGTTTGCTTAATTTCATTTGCCGCCTTTACGCGCGGCGCGGCTAGCGGTTTGGTCGGCCAGCACGTTAATGCGCGCCATGATCTCGGCCAGCACTTTTTTGATTGAGTACACATCCGCCGCAAGCAAATCACGCTCGCCCGATGTGATGCCGCCGTCCGCGAAAAAGCGTGAGAAGTGTTCCGAGAATTTCCCCAGCGCCGCATATTCTCGGTTGAATAAATCCAGCAGCGCTTGATCGCTCACGCCATTGAACTGACCGCAGGGAATCGCCACATGGTCCAGCTCATCCGCCATCGCATGCAGAATGCGCACATCGCCGGTAATGGCTTGAATGCGTATCGCCTCTTTAAGCCCCATTTTGTGGGTGTCTTGTGTAGGATTGGCTTTGTTTTGCAGAACCTTGGGCGAGATGCCCACGCGCGGGCCTAGCGACTCGCACCCGCCGGGGTAGTCGTGGACAGTGTGATAAACGGCGTCATCGGTATTCATGTGGACTCTCCCCCGTTTTCACCGTTTTTTTATCGGCTAGCGGGCTGTAATGTGGCGATGTAGGACGCTAAAAAAATATAAGGGAGGTTTTATTTCATGCTCTATCCTTTGCCCAAATTGGCGGAGGCTCGCACCGTGCTAGGATTTGTTTTCCAAGACCAATCCATCACAAGGAGGAGCTTCCATGAAGCTCGATATCGATTCCCACGCCCTCGAAATCCCCTGCCCCGCCTGCGGCAAGAAATTCAGCGAGCAAATCGGAAGGCTGAAACGTGATCCCACTCTCACCTGCCCCGGCTGCAAGCAACACATCACTATCAATGCGACAGAGCTGCGAACTGGAATTCAAGCTGTGGAGAAATCTCTCGACGAGTTCCGGCGCTCGCTCGGCAATCTCTTTAAGTGATGCGAGGGCCACGATAAGCGGCGCGGCGTTGCAGCTTATTTTCAGAGCCAATGCGTTGCTCATGATTTGTCCGATTCAAATATATTCTCGGCGAGAAATTTAATGAGCAACGCAGATGGCCGCACAGTGACGACGCAATCGCAAGGGGAATCAATAGATGGCCACTGGCTGCCTTCTACGCATAAAAGCCGTGCGGGCGAGTCAACCCCAGCCATAAAACCTTTGACGATATCGGGTGATCGCTCTCCGAGCTTTCGGAGCGAGCCGAATGCGGCATTGATTTCGTCCGCGTCAGTGTCAATTTGGATTCTTAATTGTTTCATGCAGCTCTCCGCTCACCTTTTCGCTTATCTTGCAAAGCGGCTTGGAAGACGGCTTGATGGTCCAGGCGCACGCGCGCGGGTATGCCGCGGGTTTTCCAGTTATTCACCCTGGCCGTGCCGCGTTCGCCTTCATAGCCTAAGCGCCGCGCCAATTTGGCCGAGCCGCCCAGCTTTTCGATTAATTGCGCATCCGTCATGCAAACCATTCTAAACGCCATGTTTAGTCAATGTCAACACATCACGTTTAGCACGGCTGTTTACCATGCGGGTAACTTTGCGACCATGACCGACATGGATAGATTATTGGCCGCCGCGGTGCAAAATTTGAATATCCAGCCCGATAGCTGGGCGGATTTAGCGCGCGTATTAAACCAATCCGACCAGGTCATTAATAATTGGCGAAGTCGCGGGATACCTGCGTATAAGCTTATGGACGTGGCCCAACTCGTGAAGACAGACCCATATTGGATCCGCGACGGTGGCGGCGATCCGCCTGTAATAGTTCGCGACCCGAGCCTTAAAGAGATTTTGCGGTGCGCGGAGCCTTTATCAGAATACGCAAAGCAAGCGGCAATTAAAGAAATATCCGCAATCGCTGAGCTAGTTGAGCACGCCACTAAGGCGGCTCGGTATAAATAGCAAATCAAGAGGAAAACTAGGCATAACAAGAACGCTGAGCACGTCGACCTAAACAAATCCATAGCGGTATTCCCGCGTCATTTCAGCGCCTAATTTCGAAGGCGCTAAAATATTTCTTCAAAAACTAAACACTGTGTTGACTTTTACGTAAACATGGTGTTTACTTCGCTTCATGCAATCCACCCACAACCTCAAATCAGCCTATCTCGCCGCCGGTCTATGGCGCCAGGGCTTGAGCTTTGCCGACGCCTTAGCGCGACCGGTGGTGCGCCGGGTGTTGATTGCAACAGCCAACGCCGCCCAGCTTAACGCGGCACGTCGCGGCCAGGCAGCGCCGCAGCAAAGGGAGCTAAACCTATGAGTGATTTTGAGCGGGTGTTAAACAAAGCCATCGCGGAGATTTCCATCGCCAAGTCGCAAGGCGAGGCGCATGCCGTCGCCGCGCTCACGCAGGCGAAATACCACATCAACCTAGCGCTGGATGATGCAAAACGCAAAGCGCTGAAGAACAGCTCGCCATTATTGGCGGACTCTCCCGATTATTGTTTGGTAAACGCCCGGTAGGCTGGGCCGGTAGCTGATCGCTTGCTCCCACTCCTCGGTGAGCGATAACCGTAACAGCCGCAACTGTGAGCCGAAAGCATGTGACAGCCTGAGAGAAGGCACCGATCAACGCGAGCAAGTGTAACGGTTGCACGCTGGGTTCATACCCCAGAGGCACCAGGTTCAATTCCTGGGCTCGCTACCAACTAAAGGAGATTTGCTTGAACAACCCAAGACCGTTTTTTGACACCGCGCGCGATATTCGCCGTGGGCAATTTTTAGAAGAGTGCGCGGACAAGTTGCAAGAGGTCATCGCCTCCGTTGCCGAGCATGCCAAGCCCGGCAAATTAGTTATCGAGATCACCGTCGCGCCGGCGAGCCGCAAAGGCAGCGCGATGAAAGTCAGCGACAAGATAACCGCCAAGCTGCCGGCCTTGGTCACCGGCGAGACGATACTTTTCGTCACCACAGATAACAACCTTGTCGCCAACGATCCGCACCAAGGCACGCTGGCACTCAAACACGTCGACGTAGAAACCGGCGAACTCAAAACCATCACCAAATAAGGACCACATGGAACCGATTAAAACTGAATCAGAAGCCGCCGCCGTTGCGCGGCTGAGCGCAACTCCTTCGCAATCGGAAATAGACGGCATTCCGGTGCTATTTGTACCGGACGGATACACGCATGAGATTTTAGAAAACTTGCTGCCAGCACCCAAACGTAAAAAAGGCACCGTAAATTTGCACGAAGTCGAAAGCTTCGTGACCTATGTAAAAAGCCAAGGTTCGCTAGCGAATTGCAATATTTATTTAGACGTCGATTACGCCAAGCAAAAAGTGCAAGCCGTCGCGATATTCAACGACCATGGTGACGGCGATGGCCCGGCCGGCTGGCGTGATCACCGCGCTGTGTATGTGCCCCGCTTCACCGACCAATGGTCAAAATGGAATAAATTCGATGGCGAGAAACTCCCGCAGGCTGTCTTCGCCAATTTCCTTGAAATGAACATCGGCGATGTAGCCAGCCAGGCTGGCTCTAAGCTGCCAACTGGTGCTGACATGCTGACATTTGTCTCGCAGCTACAAGAAACGCGCAAGGTTAAATACGGCAGCGCGATCAACACCACCAATGGCATGGTGCAGCTTGAGTTTATCGAAGACACCGACGCCGCCACCAAAGGCAAGTTGGAATTTTTTCGCGAATTCGCCATCGGCGTGCAGCCGTTTATGAATGGGCCGGCCTATGAGCTGCGCGCGTTTTTACGCTACCGCATAGACCGCAACGAAGGCTCACTGTTTTTTTGGTATGAGCTACAACGCGCCGACCGAGTGCTAGAAGACGCCTGCAAATCCATCGTCGACAAAATCCGTAACGACGCCGGCGTGCCGGTTTTGTTTGGGACGCCGTAGACATGCAAACCATCATCCCCAACACCGCCGAAGTCTACGAAATCGCGCGCCAAGCGAACGCGCAGCACTTGATCATCGTCACCGACGGCGTGCGCACATTGTTGAGCCCGCACGTACCCCCCGGCTGGCAAAAAATCAGCGCTGGCGTGAAGCAGCAGCCGGCATGACCAAATTTAAATCACCGGTGCTGCGCGATTGCCACGCCTTTATCACCGCCGAAGCGCGGCAGTTAAAAGCGCGGGCGGATATGTGCGGGCGCAAAGATTGGGCGGGCAATGAGGATGCCAAGCTGGACTATGAGCACCTAATGGATTTAGCCCGAGGCCTTGTACTGATCGACATTGATTTACAAATCAAAGGAGAAAAGCATGCCCCTAAGAGTCGTTGAAACCGGCGCGGTCGCGCACCACCACCCCGCCGCGCACCACCACCCCGCCGCGCACCATACCCATCAAATGCCCAGCCGCGTCGACACCAAAAAAGCGGCGATCAAAATCATCGCGCACCTCAGCGAACAAAACGCCGACAAGTGCAAAGACGAGATCAACATCTTGACGAGGTTTTTATGCCTATAGCCGCCATTGGATTATTCGCCGGCGCCCTCGCCTTATTAGTCATCGTAGGCGTCGCCACCCTCGTCGGCAGCACCGGCCCAGTCAAAGAACGCCGCATCCGCCACGGCGCCCGGCGCGAAGTTGACCGCATCATGGCGGACTATCACCGGGGCGCTTTTTCCGGCGCACAGGCAGCCTACAGGCTGCGCGAAATCGAAGTGCCGCTGGATGTGATACAGCGGAAATTGACGGAGGGCGTTCCGGCGTTCGCATCGGCGATTAAATGAATACACCAGAAGGAGCAAGCGTGCGCAGTTCACACGTGATCAGTCATGGAGTCCGGGCAGTCCTTGCGAGAGAGAGCCGGGCCTTGGGTATTGCGGGTATTCCTCCCGCTCTCGCGATCGTCTCC
>CAZKHT010000174.1:0-6295 GCA_964552595.1 uncultured Burkholderiales bacterium | reverse complement strand
GATAATGATTTCGCACAGCTCATTGGAAAATCCGGCCAGCATGCGCAGTTTGTCGCTATTGCCGTTGCAGCGTTTGACTTTGCCGGGCGGCAGTTTTTTCATGCTGAGCACGATTTGATCAGGAAAACCCCAGCTATTCGCGATGCCTATGCCTAATTCCTCAAACGACAGCCCTAGAATTTGAATCGAGGCCTTTTCCGCGCTATAGCCTTTGGTCTGGATCAGCTTTTTGATTTCCTCGGTTTCTTCTTGAAAATAAAACATGGACAGCATGCGGCCTAGGTTATGAAACATGGCGCAAATAAACGCTTCTTCGGCATCTTTCACTTGCGCCTTGGCCGCCATTTGCCGCGCCAACATGCCGGCGTATAAAAGCTTCACGAACTCTTCTTTGAGTTGCTGAGCGTGGCCTTTGTTTTGCAGGTTGTCGAACAGCATGAGGGTCAGCGCGATAGAACGCACCGCGTCGAATCCCAGTATCACCACCGCGCGCGAAATGGTGCTAATGGAACCACCGCCTAAATGACCATAGTAGGCCGCGTTCACCAGCTTTAAGAGTTTATTGGTCAGCGCGAAGTCTTTGAGAATGCCATTGGAGAGTTGATTCACACTTTCTTTATCCGAAGCGGCAATGCGATTAATCGCGCTAACCGCTTCCGAGAGCGCGGGGAAATCGCTTTTCACACGCATCCGTCTCAGCAAAAAATCCAGGGTACTTTTTTTCGGATCGGCGCTGCTGGGCGTGCGCGCCACGCTAAAAGAGGCTTGCGGGGCCAGATAAGCTTCGAATCCGTCTTTCATTTGCGTGGCATCGTCGTAACGCTCGGCCGGGTCTTTGCTCAGCGCTTTGGCGAGGATGTCGTCCAGTCTTTCATCCACTTGCGGATTCAGTTGCGAGGGTGGCGCTATGGTGTCGTGGACAATGCGCCGCATCACTTCTTGCATATCTTTGCCGCGCACCGCGTGCCGTCCGGTCAGCAATTCGTACAGCAACATGCCGCAGGAAAATAAATCCGAGCGCGGGCTAAAGGATTCGTCGGCGATATATACGGGCGCCATATAGGCCGGCGTGCCCATGAGATAACCGCGCTTGGTGTTCAGCTGCTCAATGCGCGAGGCCACGCCAAAGTCCATGACCCGTGCCATGCCCTTGGCGTTAAGCAAAATATTCGAGGGCTTGATATCGCGGTGGACCACGCCTTGGGCGTGCGCATAGGCAATCGCATCTAAGATTTGTATGGCCAACTCCGCCACCCGTGCCGGCGGCATTGCGCCCTCGCGTTTTAATACCTGAGCCAGCGTAGGGCCATCCACAAATTCAAACACCAAATAGGGTTGTTCTTGCTGCTCATCGGCATCATATAAGGTAACGATATTGGGATGCTGAAAGCGGCTAACGGTGCGCGCCTCGATCAGCAAGGGCGCTACATCCGCCGCTCGCGCCGCCGGATTGGCGAATTGCAGCGTTTTAATTGCGACGTCGCGCCCTAGATGCGGATCATGCGCCAGATAGACTTCGCTTTGGCTGCCTTTCCCTAGGAGCCGCACGATGCGAAAGCGTCCCAGGGTTTGGACTTGTGCGGCGGAACTTAAGCTGGCGCCCATAGTCTTTTTATCAATTCAAACTTTCCATCTAGGATGAGGTTGGGGCGTTTAAAAATCACTTCCCAATTTGCGCTAATAAGTCCGCTAAGAACTGTTAGACTACGGCTTACATTGGCGTTTTATATCGGCTTTTTTTTACGGAGCTTTACATGAAAAAACTTCTGACCTTGGTATTGAGTTTATTCCTGGGTGTGGCCTTATTCGCCGGGGACGCCAGCGCCAAGCGTTTTGGCGGCGGCAAAAGCTTCGGCAAACAATATTCATCGCAACCGTCCAGCCCGCCGGCGGCCGCCCCGGCTGCAGCGCCCAGCGGTGCACGTGGCGGCATGCTGGGTGGGCGTTCTTGGTTGGGCCCTTTAGCGGGGTTCGCGGCCGGCGGACTTTTAGCCTCCCTATTCATGGGTCACGGCTTCGAAGGCTTTAAGTTATTCGATATCTTATTGCTGGCCGCAATCGGCTTTGGCATTTACTTTTTGATACGCAAGATGCGCGGTACCCAGGCGAGCACGCAGCCGCCTTTGCGCTACGCCGGCATGGATCAGACGCCGGTTTCGACTTCCGTCGGCAATGCCGGTGGCTGGGGCGCACCGGCTGCGGCCATCCCCGTGGCCAGCAATACCCGTCCGGCTTGGTTTGAAGATGAGCCTTTCTTGCGCGCGGCCAAGGGCCATTTCATACGCTTGCAAGATGCTTACGACAAGGGCGATTTGAACGACATACGCGAATACACCACGCCTGAAGTCTTCGCCGAAGTGCAGCTGCAAATGCAAGAGCGCGGTCAGGCGACCAATAAAACCGACATCTTGGAATTAAACGCCAGCATGGTGAATGTGGTCACCGAGGGTGATTTGATCATCGCCAGCGTGCGCTTCACCGGTTTAATCCGCGAGGAAGCGGGCGCGGCACCGGTGCAGTTGAATGAGATTTGGCATATTCAAAAATCCGCGACCGACCGCAATGCGCCTTGGTTCGTCGCCGGCATACAGCAAGCCGCTTAAGTTACTATTTCGACCGGGGTGCCAGGCGCCACCCGGTCGAATAAATCCACCACCTCCGCATTGCGCATGCGCACACAGCCATGCGATCCCGGCTCCCCCATAGCCACTTCATCCGGGCTGCCGTGAATGTAAATAAAACGGCGCATGGTGTCGCAATCGCCTAAGCGATTAAAGCCCACTTCGCAGCCGGATAACCACAATATCCGCGTCAAAATCCAATCCCGATTGGGGAATTGCTCGCCTAAGGCTGGCGTATAAATTTCACCGGTGGGACGGCGGCGCACGAATACCGTGTTCAAAGGCTGACCCGCGCCTATCTTGGCGCGAATGATATGCCGGCCGCGCGGCGTGCAAAAACTGCCATTGGTTTCGCCTGCCCCTTTGGCGGCGGTGGAAACGGAATAAAGTTTTTCGAGACGACCTGCTTCGTCGAATAATTCCAGAATTTGCTGTGCGAGGTTGATGCGTATGGATTTAGGCATGCGTCACCTTAACCTGTGCGCCCGAGTGAAACAAGAGAGCGCGGAGCGCCCAGGGCAGCGATAAGAAAACCTGAAGCCAAACTGATGCGCGCTGGGGAGCGTCTGCAAAATTCCGTCACCCGCGCGAAGACGGGGCCTCTGATACCGTGATAATAGACAGCACAATTCTCGCCTCTGCAAAATTCCGTCGCCCCCGCGAAGGCGGGGGCCCAGGAAATAAATATTCTCAATGATCAACGATACACTGGATCCCCGCCTTCGCGGGGATGACGGGAAAGCCTTCGCGGGATGACAAGAAATGTACTTTTGCAGACCTTCCCTAGGCTTGCTCGGGTGGCCGCGTCATGGCGGCGTTGCGACGGCGCTCAGCAAAAAACTCCGACAGCATTTGACCGCAGGCTTCCGCCATCACTCCGCCCACGACTTGCGTATGAAAATTCAGCCGCGGCTCGGCAAATAAATCCAACACACTGCCATGCGCGCCGGTTTTAGGATCGCGCGCGCCGTACACCACCCGCGCGATGCGCGCATGCATAATGGCGCCCGCGCACATCGCGCACGGCTCTAGCGTCACAAACAATTCGCAACCGGGCAAACGATAATTACCCAAGCGCGCCGCCGCATCGCGCAAAGCCTGTATCTCCGCATGCGCGCTCGGATCGTGGCCGGAGATAGGACGATTAAATCCACGGCCTATGATGTCGCCATCTTTTACCACCAGCGCACCCACCGGCACTTCCCCCGCATCCCAAGCCGCACGTGCGAGCGTCAGCGCTTCGCGCATAAAGCCGAGATCGGATTCCGACGTGCCAGTTGAAGCGTTGATGTTTATTCCCCCTCTCCCTAACCCTCTCCCCCGAAGGGGAGAGGGAAAACATTTTTCGCCGATGTGGCTCAGCGCTCATCATATTTGCGTACGTGCAAGTAATGCCCACCCAAATCTTCGATCTAATCCTTTTTCCCTCTCCTACTCTTCACCTTTGTTTAATTCCCTCGCCCCAACGGGGAGAGGGCTAGGGAGAGGGGGAAATATCCTACAATCGCGCCGCGACACCCACCATTTCCGCCTGAACAAAAGCAATTCTTACCGCCCCTTTCACCAACCTCTCTTATAGTTTCTCATTCCTCATTTTTTTCATTCCCTCGCCCCACCGGGGACAGTGAGAGGGTCGCTGCGTAGCGGCGGAGACCCATCGGCGCACTCCTTGCGGGTGTAGGCCCAGGGAGAGGTAAAAAAATCTCCTTCAAACGCGCCGCTGCACGCATCGCATTAGCCTCGGAGACGAACAACTCCTGCCCCTTTCACCACAACTCTTTTACAGTTCCTATTCCTCGTTTTTTTCATTCCCTCGCCCCATCCGGGACAGCGAGAGGGTCGCTGCGTAGCAGCGGGGACCCATCGGCGCACTCCTTGCGGGTGTAGGGCTAGGGAGAGGGGGAGATCTCCTAAGCAAGCCCATCACGCTCATCAGCCAACTATCTCACTAAGCATCCAAGGGACTCACCACGCCGCGCCCACCTTTATTCAACACGTGCGTATAAATCATCGTGGTCTGCACGTCTTTATGCCCTAATAATTCTTGCACCGTGCGGATGTCGTAGCCCGCTTGTAAGAGATGGGTCGCGAAGGAATGGCGTAACACATGCGGTGTCACCGGTTTATGTATGCCCGCTAACCTAGCCGCCTCGCGTACCGCGCGTTGCACGCTGGCTTCATAAAGATGATGGCGGCGCTCGATACCCGTGCGCGGGTCGACGGAACGTACCGTCGATGGAAACACAAATTGCCAACCCCATGCCCTTCCCGCCTTCGGAAATTTTTGCGCCAACGCATTAGGCAAATATACCTCGCCAAAGCCCGCTTCTAAATCGCGTTCATGTAATGCTTTTACTTTTTTCAAATGGGCTTGCAAAGGCAAAATTAAATTCTCAGGCAGCACAGTGACCCTATCCTTATTGCCCTTGCCCTCGCGCACGACGATCTCACGGCGGGTGAATTCGACGTCCTTCACCCTTAATCGCACACCTTCTAATAAACGCATCCCAGTCCCATACAAGAGACTGGCCACGATAGACATTGGTCCCGACATCGCGTTTAAAAGGGGCCGTGTTTCCGTTTGGGTGAGCACGACAGGTAAGCGCTTAGAGGCTTTCGCTGCGATGATTTCATCCAGCCATGGCAGCTCAATACGTAAGACATCACGGTAGAGAAATAGCAGCGCCGACTTGGCCTGATTTTGCGTAGCAGCTGAAACCTTGCGCTCCACCGCGAGATAACTCAAAAAATCCCGCATTGCCTCCGCCCCCAAGTCCTTGGGATGACGCTTGTTATGAAACAAAATATAACGCCGCGCCCAATCGAGATACGCTTCCTCAGTACGAATGCTGTAATGCCGTACGCGAACCTCCGCTCGCATCCGGTCCAATAGCTTTGGTGAGTCTTGAGAAACGACATTCACTTTCATCCGCGAAATTTTAGGTTGGCCTAATCGGAAAATCTAGTTTTATTTACGGTAAGTATTGGATGTATTGACAAGGGAGGTCGAATTAGACGACATTTATGAAATATGATTTTGTTTTCCATATTACGTTAGCAGCCATGCGACTGATCATCCTTCAATCCGTATTTCTTCTATCGTTCCCCATCGGCGCATATGCCGATATTGGAAGTTCACAGGTTGCCCAAGCAGCAAAACTTAGTGCACCCCGAGTCGCATGGGATTCCGCATCAGTTGTTCATGGCGATTTCAACGGTGACGGAAAGCAAGACGCAGCTATTCTTGGCACTCATCAACAACGTGTATTCGTAGCCGTTGTGTTGGCCTCATCCGCGAAAAAACAAAAAGCCAACGTGCTGTCTTTTGGCATCGGCACCCACTCGACTGATTCCATTTGCGAACTCTCCGCAAAACTTGTGGTGGCGCCACTTGAGTGTTCGCCTCTTGATGACCCGCTTCCTGGTTGCAAGGCATCCCCCAAAGCAGCAAGCCTAGTTTTATATGGTGGCGAATGTGACCCCATCAACTTTTATTGGGATCACCAGAAAAACAAGTTGGCTTGGTGGCGCGTGTAAATATGGCCGCTAACAACTCGTTCAACACCGCTCCACTTCGTTCCGCTCGGACTGGCCGCCTGCGGCGTCCAGCCGGTTAACTCAAACGTTCAAGCTGTATAAAAACCCCTTTTTAGAAATTCCGAGCTGAGATTTTT
>CAZKHT010000173.1:0-6399 GCA_964552595.1 uncultured Burkholderiales bacterium | reverse complement strand
TTTTTTTGGTCTCGCCTTGGTTTGCGGTGTTGGTTAAGGCGGGTAGCCCCGGCTTAGGCCAACGCTCTTTGGCAGGCATCACACTTATTTCCCTCGCTTCAGGCTATGCCAGCGTGGGAAAAATCAGCGCGCCGATTAAGGCGGTACTATTAAAAAAAATGCACGCCGTATCTATCGCGAAGGCCACGCCTTTGTTGGCTGCAGAGCAGTTGCTCGATCTCGCTGCATTGGGTATTTTGTTTTTGTTGGCGCTGCTGCTATCCGGCCCTTTAACGGCACAAATTCTGGCAGCGCTGCATTTTGATCCGGCGCATGCGCAACATATCGTTTTTGTGGGCGCAGCCGGTTTTGTCGCCGCCGTCGTAGTGGCATGGTTTGCGCGAAAACATATTTCTTTTTTAGAACGTTTATTCACGGCCTCGTTCGCGCTCGCGCGAGACCGCGCGACTATGGGTAAGGTCATTTCTATTTCCGCCATTATCCACGGTTCGAATGTATTTACGGTTGCGCTGACCTTATACCTGTTGGGCTTGCCGGTGAATTTCAGTTTGGCCCTCTTGTTAACTACCGTGCCGCTGATCGCTGGCTTGGTTTCCCCCGTGCCTGGGGGCTTAGGCGTGCGCGAAATCGTCTTCGCGACCATGTATGGGGTATGCTGTGGACAAGGCGCCTTAGCCTTACTGGCGATTATTTTGATGCGCATCGCTTTTTTTGTCGCGCTGCCGACTTCGTTTTTATTTTTGCGCTTTATTAACCCGAGCACCTCATCGCATGAATAAGTCAATTTACGATCAACGTTATTTTGAAGGTACAACCAAACGAGGCGGGCGCAACGTCGCGAACGAATTTTTTCAACGTTTTTTGTTTAAACAGAACATTAAAAAAGGCAGCTTGTTGGAAATTGGTTGCGCTAAGGGGGAGTTTTTAAGACTTGTTGAAGATGACTTTGAGAGTCTGGTCGGAATAGACATTAGTGAATATGCCATCAGCCAGAGCAAGAGCCGGGTGAAAAAAGCGGCGACGTATTTATGGGATATCGAAAACAGCAGTACCCCCCCTTTTAGCTCGGGCCCTTTCGATGTTATTTCTTCCATGCATACATTTGAACACTTCCATTCGCCGCAGCGTGTTCTTCAGAATTTGCGTCCATTGCTGAAATCGGATGGTGTCATGGTCGTACTCGTTCCCAATCCGCTGGCTTTGAAACTGAGACTGGTGCGATTTTTCGACAGAAAAAATCGCTTTTATATTTTCGACGATAAGACTCATTATTCCATGCATGACAGGAAGACTTGGACTCGCTTGTTGAGCGACAGCGGCTTTGACGTCACTTCTTACGGCAGACCATTTTTTTACTTCAAGCATAGAGCGCTCGTTACATTATATGGCGATCGGTATTACCACCAAGGTTTTGCTTGCGAAACCGGCCCAGAATTAATTTTTGTTTGTCGGAAAAGGCCAGCGTAGCTCTGTGAAAATTTTCTGCGAGACCGGTTGGGGTCAAAAAATGGGCGGCGCGCGCCGTGTTGCCATGAGCGTATTGCGCGCCATGGCGCATTTGCATCCGGAAAATCGCTATTGGGTAGCGACTAACACACGGCAGTCCGCGTTGGACGGCGTTGCCGTCGAGCAAATCCTGCGCCCTTGTCCTTCTTGGCTGCCGCAGGTCGTTTGGGATCAATTGATATTCCCCGTATGGTCCATTCCCCGCGCGGCGCAAAAACTTAAGCCGGACGTCGCGCTCTTCACCAACAACTATCTTTCCCCGAGTATGCGCGTCCCGACAGCGGTGTTTATTCATGACATGACGCCGTTTGTGTTACCCGATTCTTTTAAGGCAGCGCATAGCGCTTACCAGCGGGCGTACTTTCGGTATGCCGCGCGCCATGCAGATAAAGTGTTGACGATTTCCGCATCCTCGCGCTCGGATATTTTGCGTATTCTAGAAATACCGGAAGATAAAGTGGTCGTCGTCCCGCTCGCCAGCGACTTACGGCAACGCGTAGGGTGTCTCGAGTTGACCCCAAACGCGAAAGCCAATTGGTCGATAAACGGGCCTTTCATTTTATATGTAGGCGCGATCCATCCTCGAAAAAATGTGGGGCGCTTAATCCGCGCCTTCGCGGAGTTAAAAACGCGCAGAGATATTCCGCATCAATTAGTGATTGCTGGAGCCTTACGATGGATGGCCGATGGCTTGGATATCGACGACTCTGAAATTAGTCGCCAAATCGTTTTTACCGGAAAAGTCAGTGACGAAGAACTCGCCGCGCTATACGGCGCCTGTGCGGTGGTGGTCTATCCTTCGTTGTACGAAGGATTCGGATTGCCCGTCTTAGAAGCGATGTCCTTTGGCGCTCCGGTGGTCACCTCTAATGTTTCTTCTATCCCCGAGGTTGCGGGAGACGCCGCGGTGATGGTGGATCCTTACGATATTGCCGCTATCGCCGATGGCATCGCGGCAGTGATAGAACATCCCGAGCGGGCCGCTCAGTTGAAAGCCGCGGGCATCGCGCGCGCGGCACAGTTCTCGTGGGACCGAACCGCTAACGAGGTGTTAGCAGTATTAAAAGCACTATAGATAAAATCATGAGCACTCCCGACGTAAGCATCATCATTCCTGCATTTAATTGCGAGCCGTATATTAGGCAGACCTTAGACAGCGTACTGGCGCAAGACTTTTCGAATTTCGAGGTCTTGGTGGTGAATGACGGTTCCACCGACAGGACGGCTGAGATCGCTGCCCAATCCGATTCACGCGTGCGCGTTATCGAACAAAAAAACAGCGGCGTCTGCGTCGCCCGCAATCGTGGCATCGCCGAAGCCAGAGGCCGCTTTATCGCGCTATTGGATCATGATGACTTTTGGTTTCCGAATAAGCTCAGCACCCAATTGCGTATATTTTCAGAGCAAGTGGACGTGGGGGTCGTATACGGCGACTTTATCCGCTGGGACGCGCAAGCGGATGGCCATTTTCCTGCCCCACAAAGCTACGCAGAACGCGCCGAATTATCCGGCGAAGACGCCGAATTTTCGGGGTGGATATATCCTCAGATGCTGCTTGATAGCTGGGTACTCACCAGCACCGCCTTAACCCGCGCCGAAGTCTTTGCTCATTGCGGAGGGTTTGATGAAAGCTTGCCCTACAGCGAAGATTGGGAATTGTGGCTGCGTATTTCGCGGAAATATAAATTTATCAAGCAGCGCCGCGCCTCTTGTTTATATCGCGTGCATGCAGTTCAAGGTTCGCGCGTTCCGAGAAAATTTAATTACGAAAGCGCCTTACTTGAAAACACCGTGGCCAAGTATGGGTATAGCGGACCGGATGGACGCGAGGTGGATAAAAAAGCTTTCAAAGCCGCATTGTCTAGGGCGCACGGACGTTTTGCTTATTTACATCTAGAAAACGGAGACCTCAACACCGCTAGGCGTTCATTTTGGCAGGCGTGGCGCCACGCGCCTACTTCTATCGCCGCCCTCAAGCTACTCATTCGTAGTCTGCTTGGTGTACGTAATTGGTCTTAAAACTTTAACATCGCGACAAAGCCAAGCGCTCCGATCATTGGGCGCTTGAACACTCGGCGGCGCCACTTTCAGGTATGTTTAGCTTGAGCTCGGGGAATGCATTCTTGCTAAACGCAATATGAAAGTAGGGCGAGTGCGTGGCCAGCATCACTTGCATGGAGCCCGCCTTAAAAAAAATAGCACTGCCTATTACGTTAGCGCCCAGCCTCGCATGTGAGGTCAATGACGCGGGATTAAACGCGGATATCCGACTGATACTCCAGCGCACGCCCGCAATGCGCATTATTTGGTTAGCGCCGTCCCACAATCGGGCAAAAGCACGGCCGAGTCGAAACTTGGGCTCGATATAAATATCAAAGTCCCAGGCACAACGCGGACCCAGCCGATAGCGGCAGCGAACCTCGTCTTCATTGTAATTACCTAAGACGAACCAAACAAAGCCGATACATTCCTCCCCGGCACGAAATAAAGCCAGGCAGCGCGCTCCTTGTCGATAGCGGTCGGCAATGACCGAGGAAGGTCGCGGTAGTTTGTATGCCTCCGCATCATTTATTTGAATTTCGCGCAGTGTCATCGCGGCGCTGGGGTTGATGAGGGCACTGGGCGCGACGGGCTGAGCGACAAAATAGTATCGAAAAATCTCGATCCGATTTCGCGATATTGTCGACAAGGCTCTTTGCAAAAAATACAAGCATGCGTTAAATGCGCCTAGCTCGCGAATTGTTTTTTGTAAACGTTCGCCAGCACCCATTATCGCGCTTTGTTCTGAAACTCTTAGGCCCCTACGTCGAGCTCATGCTGCACTGGTCGGGGCCTCATATTGGCTTTATGCACATATTCTTCGGTAGGCTTTAAATTAAAGCCATGCGCGTTGCCCGGATCAACGCCGGCATTAATCGCTTTCGAATTCGGGCGCAGCCGGTAATCATAATTCGCTAGTGAAATAACATCCTTCTCGCTGCCAAAAACATTGTGGGATTTTTCGGCCTCATGCAAGGCAAGATTTGCTTTCCCTATAAAAAGATTGTTGATCAGTTTTACGTCCACTTTATCGGGTTTCACCAACACAAAATTTCCCCCTTCGGGAAAGTCGTTTACCAAAGTGTTATTCACCATATACAACGCATTCACGGGATAGCGCAGACCTTCCGCCGCATAGCTCACCATGGTGAAATTATCGGTTTGCGGGCCTTGTTGTAAGAGGTTTCCGATCAGATAAGCCAAGCCGCCGTTCGATAAGTCCACTGTGTAACTCGCCGTCCCATCCGCCTCATCCATAATCCGGTTGTACAAAATATAATTGGTCTGCGCACGGGTTTTGACGTTGTGCCCGATGCGCGCGTGGTGCACATAGCTATAGCGCAGGGTGAAGCTGCGCACCGCACCTATGTAAATATTATGGGTCTGGCCGTCGCCGGCGCCGTTGTTGGCGAATTCCGAGTACTCCACCAGGATGTCGCTCTCAGGACTTGCGCCGCTTAAAATACCATTTTGGTTTTCAAAGAATCCGCAGCGGCGTAGCGTGAGGCCGGCGCCTTCGATGCGTATCCCCGCGCCGTTGCCGTCACTGACTTTCGCGCCGGAAAAATCGATGTTTTCCACGGTGACTTTATTGCCTTTAATGACCCAAATCCCTTTGTCTTCGGCGTTCGCGCCTTGCGCGAGCAGACGCGCTTGGCCGCCTATGCCGCGCAAGGTCAAATTATTTTGGCGCCAGACCGCGACATCCGCGCGGTATTCGCCGGCATCTATCGCAACAATGTCGCCATCCTTGGCGAGGGCGGCTGCTTGACTCGGTGTTTTCAGCGCCCGTTGCGGACCAACTTGCAAAGTCGCGGCGCTACTCAGGCTGCAAAAAAAACTGAAGGCGAGCAAGAGCGCGCCACGGTAAAAAGTTTCACACATAGGTCCATCCTTTGCTGATTCGTTGCCTATTATAATCAGCCCATGTCCGAATTCCTGATTCCCTTTTGAATCCCGAGCTTCGTCACACCCATGGTGCCTCGCCTAAACAAATCATTTTGCGCGGCATACTAGGGCTGCTCGCCCTGCTGTTACTCGCCGCTGGCGGATGGGTGCTCAGCGCTTATCCATATCGGCCGCTTCTTTTATCACTGCTCTTAGCCGCCTACGCAGTAACCATTTGGTGGAAGCCCGCCGCTTGGTTATTTTTATTGCCTCTGCTATTGCCGACCTTGGATTGGGCGCCCTGGTCAGGTTCTTTAATGGTGGAGGAATTTGATTTTTTCGTGTTGGCGACGGTGGCCATAGGCTATGTACGGCTTGCCCCCACTTTGTTTTCACGTTTTAGTATTTCCGCCTGGTTATTTATAGCGCTGGGGGTTTCGTATGCTGTCGGCCTCGCCGGCGCCTGGTCCGGGGGCGCGCAAACCGTGATGTGGACAGCGGACTATTTAGACCCCTTAAATGGCTGGCGGGTCGCGCGCGGATTTCTATGGGCGCTGGTCCTTTATCCATTGATTCCAGCTACCTTGGCGCGCGTACCGGATGCTTTGGAGCGCTTTTTTTTACCGGGCATGGTGAGTGCGCTGGGCGTGGTTTCATTGATCGCACTGTGGGAAAGGATCGCTTTTCCCGGCTTATTGGATTTCACCAGCGACTACAGGATCACCGCGGGATTTTCCGGCATGCGCAAACGATACGCCGCGGACGCATTGTAGGCCAGCAAAAGATACGCCCCGCGGCCCGATTTCGGCAAATGGCCGCGGTCAACCAGCACCACGGGCGTTTCCGGGCTGTAGTGCTTCTTGTGTTGGCCGTGGGAGCGGTGGGCGCCTGGTTCCGCACTTGCCGCGCTGGAAGCGTTTTCGACCAGGGCCATGCCGGGACGCAGGATTTCCAGGCCGGAGTTGG
>CAZKHT010000172.1:0-6449 GCA_964552595.1 uncultured Burkholderiales bacterium | reverse complement strand
CTGATCAACGAGCAGCAGGAGCGTTTGCACGAGCTGGATCAAATCGCGCGTCACGGTTTAATGGATATCGAAGTAGAGGCGCGTGGCGATTTACATATTGATGCCCATCATACCGTCGAGGACGTGGGCATCACTTTGGGCCAAGCGCTGGCGCAATGCTTGGGCGACAAGCGCGGCGTGCGTCGTATGGGTCACGCTTATGCGCCTTTGGACGAAGCCTTATCACGCGTCGTGGTGGATTTGTCCGGGCGACCGGGACTGGTCTTTGACGTGGCGTTTGTGCGTGCCCGCGTGGGCGAGTTTGATTTGGATTTAGTGCATGAATTTTTTCAGGGCTTAGTCAACCATGCTTTGCTTACGCTGCACATTGATTGCCTGCGCGGCAATAATGCACATCATCAGGTTGAAACGATTTTTAAAGCCTTCGGACGCGCATTGCGCATGGCCGTTGAAGCCGATTCGCGTGCTATGAATATCATGCCATCAACCAAGGGAACGCTGTAGTTCGCAGCGCGTGCGGCGCCCCGCATTGCAAACTGGCTAGGTAAAAATGATAGACATCGCCGTTGTGGATTATGGCATGGGCAATTTACGCTCCGTCTCCAAAGCGCTGGAGTTCGTGGCGCCCGCCGCCGAGGTGGTAGTGACCAGCGATCCCCAACTCGTGCGTGATGCCACGCGCGTGGTCTTTCCCGGCCAAGGCGCTATGCCGGATTGCATGCGCGAACTAGAGGCGAAAGGCTTGCGCGATGCTGTGATCAGCGCCGCGCGGACGAAACCTTTTCTAGGGATTTGCATAGGCATGCAGATGCTGTTTGAGCATTCCGAAGAAGGCGATGTCGCCGGTTTGGGTTTATTGCCTGGACGCGTGCTGCGTTTCCCTCAAGCCGCGATGCAAGGTTCTGCCGGCGAAAAACTCAAAGTGCCGCATATGGGTTGGAACGAAGTTCATCAAGCCATGGACCACCCGCTATGGGCCGGCATCCCCGATGCGGCGCGGTTTTATTTTGTGCATAGCTATTATTGTGAGCCGGCGCAGCCCGATGCGGTGGCTGGCTTTACCCATTATCCGTTTTCTTTTACCAGCGCCGTGGCGCATGAAAATATTTTTGCTGTGCAGTTTCATCCAGAAAAAAGCCAGGCCGCAGGCCTCACGCTCTTAGGTAATTTTGTACTTTGGAATGGTAGTGCCCACGATAGCGGCTCGGCGCCGCTATCGGCGTGCGCTTAATTTTTTAACTTTTCGACCACACGACTATGCTTATTATTCCCGCGATTGATCTGAAAGACGGCCACTGCGTCCGGCTAAAACAAGGTGTGATGGATGATGCCACGGTATTTTCCGAAGACCCGGGCGCCATGGCGCGACAGTGGATAGATCAAGGCGCGCGGCGCTTGCATTTGGTGGACTTAAACGGCGCCTTCGCCGGTAAACCCAAAAACGAAAACGCGATCAAGGCCATCACCAGCGTGGTGGGCACCGATATCCCGGTGCAACTGGGCGGGGGCATACGCGATTTAGACACCATAGAACGCTATCTCGATGATGGCATTACCTATGTGATCATAGGCACGGCGGCGGTAAAAAACCCGGGCTTTTTACACGAAGCTTGCGACGCTTTTCCCGGCCACATCATGGTGGGCTTAGATGCCAAGGACGGCAAAGTCGCGGTCGATGGCTGGTCTAAAGTCACCGGGCACGATGTGGTGGATTTGGCCAAACGCTTCGAAGGCTACGGCGTGGAGGCGATTATTTATACCGATATCGGCCGCGACGGCATGCTGTCCGGCGTCAACATCGATGCCACGGTGCGCCTGGCGCGCGAATTGACTATACCCCTCATCGCCAGCGGCGGTCTCACCGATATGCAAGACATCAAAGCACTGTGCGCGGTGGAAGCGGAAGGCATTATGGGTGCGATTACCGGGCGTGCGATTTATCAGGGGACTTTGGATTTCGCCGCCGCGCAAAAACTGGCCGATGAATTAGCGCAAGTTTAAGCGCGCTACCCGCCTCACTTTCCAACCTTTGCATGCCTCTCGCTAAACGCATTATTCCTTGCTTAGATGTCACCGCCGGCCGGGTGGTCAAGGGTACGAATTTCGTTGATTTGCGCGACGCCGGCGATCCGATTGAAATCGCTCGGCGCTACGATGAACAAGGCGCGGATGAACTGACCTTTCTCGATATCACGGCCAGCTCGGACGATAGAGATATCATTCTGCACGTCATAGAAGCCGTGGCGGCGCAGGTGTTTATTCCCCTCACCGTCGGCGGCGGCGTGCGCCAAGTGGAAGATGTGCGGCGCTTGCTCAATGCCGGCGCGGACAAGGTGTCCATTAACACCTCCGCCGTAAACAATCCGCAATTAGTCGCCGATGCCGCCGGACGTTATGGCAATCAATGCATAGTCGTCGCTATAGACGCCAAACAAACCGCACCGGGGCAATGGCAGGTCTTCACGCACGGCGGGCGCAATAATACCGGCATGGACGCGATTGCCTGGGCACGCCAAGTTGAAGCCTTGGGCGCCGGCGAAATCTTACTCACCAGCATGGATAGAGACGGCACGCGCATCGGTTTTGATTTGGCGCTGACCCGTGCCGTGTCCGATGCCCTGCAAATCCCGGTCATCGCCAGCGGCGGCGTGGGGACTTTGGACCATCTCGTGGCCGGTATCCAAGAAGGGCGGGCCGACGCAGTGCTGGCCGCCAGTATTTTTCATTTTGGCGAATTCACGGTGCGCCAGGCTAAGGAATACATGGCCCAGCGCGCCATCGAAATGCGCTTATAGCCCGGGCCGGCTTCCATCGCTTACATCCGCTGCCATGGGCGAAGCGTGTAGAATAAAGCCCTTTTCTCGAGAAACAGCATGCCCGATAGTTGGTTAAATAAAATCCATTGGACCGAAGAAGGCCTGGTGCCGGTAATCGCCCAAGAAGCCGGGACGGGCCAGGTTTTAATGTTTGCCTGGATGAACCGCGAAGCGCTTAAGCAAACCGCCGCCAGCGGCGTCGCGGTGTATTGGTCGCGCTCGCGCAAAAAACTTTGGCGCAAGGGCGAAGAATCCGGGCATGTGCAAAAAGTCCGGGAACTGCGCTTAGATTGCGATGAAGACGTGGTGTTACTAAGCGTGGAACAAATCGGCGGCATCGCCTGCCATACCGGCCGCCACAGTTGTTTTTATCAAAAGCTGGAAAACGGCCAGTGGCAAGCAGTGGATCCGGTGCTTAAAGACCCGGCCTTAATCTACGCCAATAAGGGTGAGGCGTGAGCGATCTGCTACATCGTCTCGCGGGCACCTTGGAAGCACGCAAAGAGGCCGATCCGGCGACTTCTTATGTGGCCAAACTGTATGCGCAAGGCCTGGATGCCATACTCAAAAAAATCGGCGAAGAAGCTACCGAAACCGTGATCGCCGCCAAGAATGGCGAACAAGGTCCCTTGGTGCGCGAGCTGGCGGATTTGTGGTTCCACACCTTGGTCTTGCTGGCCCAGCAGGGCTTGCATCCGGATGATGTTTTGAACGAATTAGCCCGGCGCGAAGGCTTATCCGGTCTTGCCGAAAAAGCCTCGCGCGCGCGGGAGTCATCATGAGCGAGGCCATTGACGGCGTAACCGCCTCCTGTTTGTTTTGCCGTATCGTGCGCGGGGAACTCCCGAGCAAAAAGGCTTACGAAGATGAAGAGATATTCGTATTTCACGATATCCATCCTATCGCACCCGTACATTTATTATTGATTCCGAAAGCGCATGTCTCATCATTGGCCGAATGTTCGGCCGCGCATCAGGGGCTATTGGGGAAATTACTTTTACTCGCGCCTAAGCTGGCTTTAGAGCATGGCTTAAGCCAAGGTTTTCGCACCATGATTAATACCGGTCGCGGCGGCGGCCAAGAAGTGTTTCATTTGCATATCCATGTTTTCGGTGGTGGCGAGCGCATCCCGAAAATCTAATTTCAGAAGGAGAAGGTCATGGGAAGTTTCAGTATCTGGCATTGGTTGATCGTATTGGTCATCGTTCTGCTGATTTTCGGCACTAAAAAATTGCGCAATGCCGGCTCGGATTTAGGCGGGGCGGTGAAGAATTTCAAAGACGCCGTGAAGTCCGAAGACAAGCCCAAGCAAATTGACGGCACTCAAACCGGTGGTCAAACCATAGACGTCGAAGCCAAGGATAAAACCACAGGACCCTAAACCCGTGCGTAGATAGCGCTGCGTGGCGGTCAAGCTGGCTCAACTATGTTTGGCATAGATTTCTCGGAATTGGTGGTAATAGGGATAGTGGCCCTGATCGTGCTCGGTCCTGAACGCCTCCCTAAAGTCGCGCGCACCGCCGGTCATTTGTTCGGCCGTTTGCAACGCTATATGGCCGATGTGAAGGAACAAGTGAATCGCGAAATGCAGTCCGAGGAATTGTCCGGGCTCAAAACCCAGTTTGAAGAAGTGCGCGATGCCGCGCGGGGCATGCAGCAGAATCTGCAAAAAGAAGTCCGGCAAACCGAAACCGAAGTTCGTAGCGCTCTCGAAATGAGTCCGCAAACTTCTCTGCAATTCGCTGATGAAACGACTTCCCCGGTAGCGGAGGCCGAACCCTCGCCCCAGCTTGAGTTGGCTTTAAGTGAGCCCGCCACGTCTCCGCTTGCCCCGGCCATGCCTAACTCTGCCACCGACAGCGCCGCGATAGAGCGCGCGAAATGAGCGACGAACAAAGCATTATTTCGCACTTGCTGGAGTTGCGTGATCGCTTATTGCGTTGCGTCATCGCCATCGCGGCGGTATTCATTGTTTTATTTTTTTATCCCGGCGCGAATACTTTATATACCTTGCTCGCGCATCCGCTCTTGGCTTCCTTGCCTAAGGGTGGACAAATGATAGCCACGGAAGTCACTACCCCTTTCTTTGTGCCGATGAAAGTCACCGGAATGGCGGCGTTTTTGATCACCTTGCCGTATTTGTTGTATCAGCTGTGGGCTTTTATCGCGCCCGGCATGTATAGCCACGAAAAACGCTTTGCGCTGCCGGTCATTGTGTCCGGCACTTTATTATTTTTTATCGGCATGGCTTTCGCCTATTTCGCGGTCTTCCCCATTGTTTTTGGTTTTATCACCAAGGTCGCGCCGCAAGGCGTGGCGGTGATGACGGACATAGGCAAATACTTAGACTTCGTGATCACGCTGTTCTTGGCCTTCGGAATTACTTTCGAAGTTCCCGTGGTGGTGGTGCTATTGGTAAAAATGGGTTGGGTGTCCGTCGCCAAATTAAAGCAAGTTCGGCCCTATGTGATCGTCGGCGCGTTTGTCATAGGCGCGATTTTCACACCGCCGGATATCGTGTCGCAATTCATGTTGGCGGTGCCGCTGTGGTTGTTATATGAAGTCGGTATTCTGGTATCCAGTTTGATCGCGCGTTCCGATCCTGAAGACAGCTATCGACCGCTCAGCGAAGCTGAAATGGATGCCGAATTAGACAGTATGGAGCGCGCCAAGGAAACTGATGTGAGCGCGAAGTGAGCAGGCGCTTGCTTGCTTTAGTTGCATGCGCGAGCACTTGGGCGCTTGCACCTGTGAGTCTCGCCCAAACCCAAGTCCCCCTAGCGGGCGCGAGCCAATCCGCGCCTAGCGTTGCTCCAGACCCAAGCGCGTCTGCCCTGGTAAATCAGTTACAGCGTCATCCCTCTCCTTATTTGGCCTTGCATGGCAGCGACCCAGTGGCGTGGCAGGAATGGAACGCCGACAGCATCGCCCGCGCGCGCAAAGAAAATAAATTGCTCTTCGTCTCCATAGGCTATTTCTCTTGTCATTGGTGTCATGTGATGCAACGCGAGAGTTACAAAAATCCGGAGATCGCGGCGTTCTTAAATGCGCATTTTATTCCGGTCAAAGTCGACCGCGAAATCAACGGCGCTTTGGATGCCGAGATGCAGGCCTTCGCCGAGGCCACGCGAAAACAAGCCGGCTGGCCCTTGAATGTTTTTATCACGCCCGAGGGCTATCCCCTGGCGGCGATATTGTATGCACCCCCGCAAGATTTCTTGCGCGCGCTCACGCGCTTGAATACGAGTTGGGACCAGAACCGGCCCGCCCTGCAAAAAATGGCGCAGGCCGCGGCGGCGTCTATGCCGCCACCCCAACTCAGCGAAGCCAAGTTCGCACCGCAAATCGCGGTCTTATATCGGCAGCGTTTAGTCGATGAAGCCTTGAGTCAAGCCGATTTATTTCGCGGTGGCTTCGGCAACGCGAGTAAATTTCCCCAAGTGCCGCAATTAAGCGCTTTGCTAGATGCTTATCAGCAAGCCCCCACTGCTAAGCTCGCCGAATTTTTGCGCATGAGTCTAGATCATATGGCGGCTCTCGGTTTATACGATCATGTCGGTGGCGGTTTTTTCCGCTACACCGTGGACCCTGACTGGACCACGCCGCATTTTGAAAAAATGCTCTACGACAATG
>CAZKHT010000171.1:0-6551 GCA_964552595.1 uncultured Burkholderiales bacterium | reverse complement strand
ATAAGCCGGATATCATCAGCTGGCGAACGGGGTAGCGGATGATAAAAGCAAAATGGATGGGCTAGGGCAATGCCAGCATGAGCTGGAAGCCGTGGATGGCTGGGCGCTCACCCAGCGGGTTGAAACGGTTTTGACCAAGCTCGCGCTCGATCCCGATGCCGATATCGCCAGCCTCTCCGGCGGCATGAAGCGGCGGGTCATGCTGGGCCGCGCCTTGGTCAGCGAACCAGATTTACTACTATTGGATGAGCCGACCAACCATCTGGATATTGCAGCCATTACCTGGATAGAGGAATTTCTATTGGCCTGGAATGGCGCGCTGCTTTTCATCACGCATGACCGGGCATTTCTACAGCGCTTAGCGACGCGCATTATCGAGTTGGACCGAGGCAAACTCACCGATTTTCCCGGGGACTATGCCGCGTATTTGGCACGCAAAGAGGCCATGCTCGTCAACGAAGAAAAACAAAACGCGCTTTTCGATAAACGCCTGGCGCAAGAAGAAGTCTGGATACGCCAAGGGATTAAAGCCCGCCGCACCCGCAACGAAGGTCGGGTGCGCGCTTTAGAGGCATTACGGGAAGAACACGCGGCACGGCGTAAACGCACCGGCTCGGCCAGCATGAGCATACAAAGCGGCGAGCGCTCCGGAAAAATTGTGGTGGAAGCGGAAGGCGTGGGCTTTGATTACGCTGATCGTGCGGTGGTGCGCGATCTTACAACGACGATTTTGCGCGGCGATAAAATCGGCATCATAGGGCCTAACGGCACGGGCAAAACCACGCTGCTGCGTTTGCTCTTGGGAGAACTTGCGCCCACCCGTGGCACCCTCAAGCGTGGCACGCATTTGCAAATCGCTTACTTTGATCAATACCGCGCGGTGCTCGATGAAGAAAAATCCGTCGTCGATAACGTGGGCGAGGGCTCGGACACCGTCACCATCAACGGCCAAGCCAAGCATGTGCTGAGTTACTTACAGGATTTTTTATTCGCGCCCAACCGCGCCCGGCAGCCGGTGAAAGCGCTCTCCGGCGGTGAGCGCAATCGTTTGCTGCTGGCGAAATTATTCACCAAACCATCCAATCTTTTGGTGCTGGACGAGCCGACCAATGACCTCGACGCGGATACCTTGGAATTACTTGAGGAATTGCTGATCGACTATCCGGGCACCGTGTTATTGGTCAGCCATGATCGCGCGTTTTTAAATAATGTAGTCACCAGCACCTTGGTGTTCGAGGGCGAGGGTGTGGTCAATGAATATGTGGGGGGCTATGATGATTGGCTGCGGCAACGCTTTACGCCTAGCGCGAGCAAATCCTCGGCAGCTAAAGCGGACCAGGCCAGGCCTCAGCCCAATGTGCCGGCGGAGAAATCCAAAAAACTTTCCTTCAAGGACCAGCGCGAGCTAGAGGCCCTACCACAAAAAATTCAGAGCCTAGAAAGTGAGCGCGACCAGCTTATCGCGCGCATGGCTGAAGCCGATTTTTATACGCAAGAGAAAACCCGAGTAGTTGCCGCTCAAGCGAGGATGGCGGAGCTAGAAAAAGAATTAGCAGCGCTCTATTTGCGGTGGGAAACGCTAGAAGATCTACAAAGCTAATTTTATCTACCATGAAATTCCCACACTTCAAGTTGGAATTTCATGGTGACACTAATTCGCGTGTTCGCGAATAATCGCTACAAAATCTTCGCCATACGCCGTCAATTTACGCTCTCCCACGCCGGAGATGTGGGCAAACTCGCGTAAGCTTTGCGGGCGTAGCGCAACCATTTCCGCCAGGGTCGCATCGTGAAACACCACATAGGGCGGCACGCCTTGTTGCTCCGCGAGTTTGCGGCGCAGGGCGCGCAGCGCTTCCCACAATGTTTGATCACGTTCATCGGTAAAGGGGCTGGCCGCACCGCGCGCGTTTCGGGTTTTCTTGCCGCGCGCGGGTTTAAGTTCGCGCCGCAGCCAGAGGGTTTCTTCGCCGCGCAGCACGGCCCGGCAAGTATCGCTTAAGCGCAAAGCGCCATGGCCTTCAAGGTCCACCGTCAGCAAGCCGCGTGCGATGAGTTGACGATAAATACCGCGCCACTCCGGCGCGCTCAAATCGCGGCCTATGCCGAAGGTGGTGATGGCATCATGACCGAAGCGTTGTATGCGCTCGTCTATTTTTCCTTGCAAGACGTCGATTAAATAATTCACGCCGAAGCGCTGCCCGGTGCGGTGCACGCAAGACAAGGCTTTTTGCGCGGGGATGCTGGCATCCCAAGTCTCAGGCGGGAATAAACAATTATCGCAATTGCCGCAAGACTGGGCTAGCGTTTCGCCAAAATAGGCCAGCAGGGCTTGACGGCGGCAAGTCGTGAGTTCGCACAAGCCTAGCATGGCATCTAGCTTATGGCGCTCTACGCGTTTATGCGTTTCGTCGGAATCGGAAGTCTCTAACATTTGCCGCAGGGTGATCACATCTTGCAAGCCGTAGATCATCCACGCGTCGCTCGCCAAGCCATCGCGCCCGGCGCGGCCAGTTTCTTGGTAATAGGCTTCCACGCTTTTGGGTAGATTTAAATGCGCGACGAAGCGCACATTGGGTTTATCTATGCCCATGCCAAAGGCGATGGTCGCCACCATGATCACGCCCTCTTCATTGAGAAAACGTGACTGATGTTGGCTGCGCGTCGCAGCGTCCAACCCTGCGTGGTAAGGCAGGGCAGTGAGTCCTTGGCCCGCCAGCCAAGCGGCGATTTCGTCTACCCGTTTGCGCGATAGGCAATACACAATGCCCGCCTCGCCCTTATGCGCATCTTGAATGAAGCGCAGCAATTGCTCGCGCGCGTTGCCCGAACTTTGCGCGATGCGATAGCGAATGTTTGGCCTATCGAAGCTGCTGATAAAAACGCGCGCACTCTCTAAGCCTAAGCGGCTAATGATTTCGCGCCGCGTCGCTTCATCGGCGGTGGCGGTAAGCGCGATGCGTGGCACTTCAGGAAAGCGCTCATGCAATATCGAGAGCTGTATGTACTCTGGACGAAAATCGTGACCCCATTGCGATACGCAATGCGCTTCATCGATTGCGAATAAGGCAATCTCGCTACGGGCCAAAAGATCTAAGGTACGCGCTAACATCAGGCGCTCGGGAGCGACATACAGCAAATCGAGTTCGCCACTGAGCAATTGCTGTTCTATTGCGCGTGCTTCGTCTAAGGTTTGCGTGGAATTTAAAAATGCGGCACGCACACCGGCCTGGATCAAAGCCGCGACTTGATCTTGCATCAACGCGATTAAAGGCGAGACGACAATGCCGGTCCCGGGGCGCGCCAGAGCGGGAATTTGAAAGCACAGCGATTTGCCGCCGCCGGTGGGCATGAGCACAAGCGCATCTTGCCCCGTCATTAGGGTATGTATCACCTCTTCTTGCGGCGCGCGGAATTGCTCATAGCCAAAAATGCTACGCAATAAATGGCGGGGAGCGTTCATGGTAAAGCGCGCGGGCGAGCTGCGCTGGATTTAAGTTTCTTCGACGGGGACAGGCGGCGCAACCAGCTCAACATAGCCGCATTCTTTTTGCGCGCAAACTTTTTCCGTACCGCGACGCTTAGTGACTTTCAGCGTGAGCAGCGGCCAGCCGCATTTGGGGCAAGGCTCATTGATAGGCGGATTCCACACGGCGTATTTGCAATCGGGATAGGTGTTGCAAGAATAAAATAATTTGCCATAGCGGCTCTTGCGTTCTATCAGGCTGCCTTTTTTGCATTCCGGGCAGACCACGCCGCTGTCTTTGGGTTTTTCCAAAGGCTCTATGAAGCGGCACTTGGGATAGCCGGTGCAGCCTATGAATTTTCCATAAGGGCCAGACTTGATCAACAGCGGGCTTTCGCATTTGGGGCAAACCCGGCCTTCGATAATTTCCGGTGTCGCGGCCGCTGCGCTTTCTGCGGTTTCATTCGCATTGCGCGTGTAGTCACATTCGGGATAGCCGCTGCAGCCGACGAAACGCCCGCGTTTGCCTAAGCGCAAAGTGAGTGTCTTGCCGCATTTGGGACAGGCTTCGTCCATCTGCTCGGTGGTGACATCTTTGCGCTCTATGTTTTTCTTTTCTTCGAGCTGATGCGAGAAGCCCTCCCAAAATTCGGCGAGCACGGGCAGCCATTCCACCTTGCCTTCGGAAATAAAATCGAGCTGGTCTTCCAGCTTGGCGGTGAAATCGTAATCGACATAGCGCGTGAAATGTTCGGTCAAAAATTTATTCACGATGCGGCCCACATCGGTGGGCATGAAACGTTTTTTATCCAACACCACATATTCGCGTTTCACGAGCGTGGACATAATGCTGGCGTAAGTCGAGGGCCGGCCTATACCGTATTCTTCTAGCGTCTTCACCAAGCTCGCCTCGGAATAACGTGGTGGCGGTTGGGTGAAATGCTGTTCGCCGAATATTTTATCCACCGGCACAAATTCGCCGACTTCTAATGGCGGCAATTTGGCTTCGCCGTCTTCGTCTTCTTGCGTTTCATCCTCACCTTCCAAATACACGGCGATAAAACCGGGGAAGGTCATGGTCTGGCCGCTGGCGCGGAATAAATTCTGCGGCCCGCCTAAGCTGATATCCAAGCTCACGGTGTCGAATTTCGCGGGACTCATTTGGCAAGCTAAGGCGCGCTTCCAAATCATTTCATACAGCTTGGCTTGATCCGGCGTGAGATATTTCTTCATCTCCTGCGGCGTGCGCTGAATAGAGGTGGGACGTATCGCCTCATGCGCTTCTTGCGCATTCTTAGAGCGATTTTTAAACGTGACCGCCGCCTTAGGTAAATACTCGGCGTCGAAATTCGCGGTGATATAGGCGCGAATTTCTTCCAGCGCTTCCGCCGCTAAATTCACCGAGTCGGTACGCATATAAGTAATCAAACCGACGGCGCCGCCGCCTATATCTATACCTTCGTACAATTGCTGCGCCACGCGCATGGCGCGGTCGGCGGAGAAGCCTAGCTTACGCACCGCTTCTTGTTGCAGGGTCGAAGTGGTAAAAGGCGGCGCCGATTGTCTTTGTTTTTTGCGCTTCTCTACCGCCTCGATTCTGGCTTTGTCGCCGGCGGCTTTGAGCTTAGCTAAAACCGCGTCGCTGGCGGCGGCGGTGTTGACATCAAACTGTTCTAATTTTTTGCCGTCGAATTGAAACAGCTTGGCGGAAAATTTTTGTTTGCCCTTGCGCGAATCTAAATGCACCGTCCAATATTCTTGGGCGGTAAAGGCTTCGATTTCCAACTCGCGCTCTACGATTAAACGCAGCGCCGGGCTTTGCACGCGACCAGCGGATAAGCCGCGGCGTATCTTGCGCCACAGCAAGGGTGATAAATTAAAGCCGACTAAGTAATCCAGCGCCCGCCGCGCTTGCTGCGCATTCACCAAGGGCATGGCGATATCACGTGGCGCTTCGATCGCGGCCTTGACTGCGTTCTGCGTGATCTCGTAGAACACCACGCGCTTCAGCAATTTATTCTTGATCAGCTTTTTTTCTTTAAGCAATTCGGCGATGTGCCAGGCAATTGCTTCGCCTTCTCTATCCGGGTCGGTCGCGATCAGGATTTGATCCGCGGCTTTGACGCTCTTTACCAAGGTGTCTACGTGCTTGGCGTTGCGCTCCACCAATTGATATTTCATCGCGAAGCTATTTTCCGGATCGACCGCGCCGGTTTTCGGCACGAGATCGCGCACATGGCCGTAAGAGGCCACGACTTCATAATCCGCGCCCAAATACTTTTTAAGGGTTTTGGCTTTGGAGGGGGATTCGACTATGAGTAGATTGCGAGACATGCGCCGCTTAAGGTGGGGGCTGAGCGCGGGATATTAAGGGGTGGGGCGGGGCGTGGCAAGTAAATGCCGATTAATGAAAGCGCTGCTCGGCGTCGCTGGTGAGAAAGTCTTCCATAAAGACATAGTCTTGGCCGTGACTCCACAAGACCATTAAGACTATCCATTTGACGTGTTCTAGGCTGACATCGGACTCGGCCAAGGCCAAGACTCTATCGATGACGGATTCGCGTTGTATGGGGTTGAGTATTCCCGAGACTTCAAGAAAGGTCAGCAAACCTTGGGCTTTGTCGTCTAATTTCAGTTGTTCTTGTGGTGTGTAGCAGCGCACCGCGCCACTAGCGGCGAAACTTTCCGGATAAGCAGCTTGGGTGGAAAGTTGCTCTAAGCCGGTAAACCAATCAAAAGCGCGGGAGATTTCGTCGGAGTCGAAGCCGGCAGCGGAGAGTTCGCGGGCGAGTTTGCCATGATCCGGATGGATTTCTGCCTCAAAATAATTCTCAAAGAGGTAGACCAGAATGTCGAACATTGATTCTCTCATGGCGGCGATTTCGCATATAACCCAGTATATTATTCAATAACTTGGTATAAGCCGCCGGGCAGGGTTGCCACCCGGCCACTCAATTCCAGTTGCAACAGAATGGCGCAAACCCGTTCAGCCGTCAACCCTGTACGGTGAACCAAACTGTCTATAGAACAAGGTGCATGCCCTAGATGCTTGACGATGAAATGGGTTTCAGATGTTTCCTCGTCT
>CAZKHT010000170.1:0-6565 GCA_964552595.1 uncultured Burkholderiales bacterium | reverse complement strand
CGGTGAAGTTGAACGCGATTGCGGATTTGCAAATCGGCGCCGCCTTGTGGGCGCTGGCCGGCGGCGTTGCCTTATTGACAATGGCGGTAGCCTCGTTTGATGCCCGCGCGTATTGGACAAAGGCCACGCGATGAATCGCTTGCGCTTGGCGCCTGAACAAATTCATACGGCCGCGGCCCAGGGCATCTTCGTCTGCACCGTATGTACGCAGTTATCGCGCGGGCGGACTGTCGATGCTTGCTATTGTCCGCGTTGCGGCGCGGCTTTAGCGCGGCGCAAACGCCATAGCTTGGCACGCACCTGGGCGTTTTTGATTAGCGCTTATATTCTATATTTGCCGGCCAATTTATTGCCCATCATGGACACGCATTCTTTATTCGATGCACAGCAAGATACGATATTGAGCGGCGTATTATTTCTCTGGCGTACCGGTTCTTGGGCCACCGCGGCGATCGTGTTCCTTGCCAGCATCGTCACCCCTATCGCCAAGCTGATTGCGATGACGGCGTTGGTGATTTCCGTGCAACGCAAGTCGCGCTGGCGTCCCGACTGGCGCGCCAATTTATATCGTGTATTGCTGCGTATAGGGCGATGGTCTATGTTGGATATCTATGTGGTGGCTATCCTCGCCGCCTTGGTTCATGTGCAATCCTTTGCCGTGATAGAAGCGGGTGGCGGGGCGCTGGCGTTTGGCGCCGTGGTGGTGCTCACCTTACTCGCGGTTTCTAGCTTCGATCCACGTTTGATTTGGGATGCGCAAGGCGACAGTCATGGCTGAGACGCCACCCGCCTCGCCCGAGCCGTTGCAAGCCGAATTGCCGGAAGCGATTGCAAGCCCTAGACCCTGGGCATTGACCTGGGTTTGGTTGCTCCCGGCAGTCGCCGCCATCATAGGATTAGGCTTCGCCTGGCAGGCTTGGCGCGAGCATGGGCCCACTATCACCATTAGTTTTAAAACTGCCGAAGGCATAGATCCGGGTAAAACCCGTATCAGTTATAAGAACGTCGACATCGGCGTCGTGAAATCGATCGCCTTAAGCAAGGATGCCTCACGGGTCGTGGTAACGGCGCAGATGACGCAACAAGTGGAAGACTTTTTGGTGCAAGACACCCGTTTCTGGGTCGTGCGGCCGCGCATCTCGGGCGGCAGCGTGTCGGGCTTGAGTACCTTATTCTCGGGCTCGCATATCGGCATGGACGCCGGCCACTCTAAAGAATCCCGACGCGATTTCATAGGGCTGGAACAACCGATTATCGTGACCACCGGCTTGCCGGGCCGACAGTATATGTTGCACGCAACCGACGTAGGCTCGCTGGACATAGGCTCGCCGATTTATTTTCGCGGCATTCAAACCGGACAGATCACCGCTTACGATTTAGACCCCAATGGCAAAGGCGTGACGCTCACCATATTCATCAACGCGCCTTACGATAAATTCGTGAATAGCAATACGCGTTTTTGGCATGCCAATGGCGTCGACGTTAAGTTGGATGCGAACGGTTTAAAAGTGCGTTCGGCTTCCTTGGTGTCTTTGCTCTTCGGCGGTTTATCTTTTGAAACCTTGCCCGACGCGCCGCCCACGGCGCAAGCTGCGGCCAACACTGTCTATAACGTGTACGCCGATCGCGCAGATGCGGTGAAATTGCCGGACACTGAGATCGACAACGCGGTGATGGTGTTTAAAGAATCCGTGCGCGGTTTACAGCCGGGTGCGCCTATTGATTTTCGCGGCATTATTGTGGGTGAGGTTTCGGCGATTAATATCGACTACGATCCCGTCCTAAAGGAAATCACGGTACCGGTGAGCGTGCAGCTCTACCCGGATCGCTTGCGGGCGAAATTCCGTAAGAATGGTGCGGCGCGACCGCCGGAGTCACGCGAATTATTGGCACAATTAGTGGGGCGCGGGCTACGGGCGCAATTGCGCAGTGCCAATTTACTCACCGGACAGTTGTATATCGCCTTGGACTTTTTCCCCAAAGCAGCTCCCGTGAAATTCGATCCGAATAAAACGCCGATAGAATTTCCCACCACGCCCGGCAGCTTGCAAGAACTGCAAGCGACCTTGGCGTCGATTGCCGCTAAGCTGGATAAAGTACCTTTCGACGCCTTGGGTAAAGATTTGCACCAGACCTTGCGCAGCGCCAATGCCTTGCTCCAGCGTCTGGATAACGAGCTGGTGCCGGAAGCCAAAGCCACGATTATCGATGCCCGTAAGACTCTGGATAGCTTGCAATCCAGCTTGGGCGAGGATGGCAGCTTGCAGCAGAATACGCAGCAAACCTTGCGCGAAGTGAGTCGGGCGGCGGAAGCCTTCCGAGTATTGTCCGATTATCTGGAGCGCCATCCCGAGTCTTTGCTGCGCGGTAAAAAGGCGGATCCACCATGATACGAAATCTCGCTCTGGCCGGCGTGGCAGCGCTGGGCTTAAGTGCGTGCAGCTTGGGCAGCACGCCGCCGGAAAATTTTTATACACTCAGCGCGCAGCTGAACGATGATGCCGGGATGGCGCCTAGGGCGCTTAATGGTAAGCGTGTGGAAGTGGTGTTAACCCACATTGATGAGTTGGTTGATCGTCCACAATGGGTCGTGCGCGTCGCCCCCAACCAAGTCAAGATTTTGGAACAGCAGCGTTGGGGTGAGGCGCTCAAAACACAAATCCCGCAAGTAATCGCGGAAAATTTACAGCGCTATCTGCCCCATGCGCGCATCAGCGCGCTTCCCGCCAGTGCCCCATCGGATGTGCGGGTTCTTTTAGACGTGCAAAAATTCGAAGCCTGGCCGGACCAGATAGAACTGGAAATTTCTTGGAGGCTACTCGACGCCAAGCGCCAAGTGCTGAAAGAGATGTTAACTAAGCTGGTACTGCCGGTGACAAATGAAGGCGGGGAAACACAGTACGCGGCTATCGCCCTCGCGCAAAGCAAAGGTTTAAGCCGCGTCAGTGTGGAAATAGCAAACGCGCTGCGGCAATTATCCTTACCGCCGGCGCGGAGTTCGCCTTAAGCGTGCGCAGATCTAACGGTGGAACCTTCTTTGGTACGCGCTAAATCTTTTGCGTAAGTTTGCGCATCTTCTTCTGTATCGAACGAGGCCAGGGCTTTTTCGAAACCTTCTTCCTTGACATCCCAACGGCCATTGTCGCCTTTGACGATGCAAAAGACGGAATTACCTTTTTGATCGAAACCCATTTTCTACTCCTTCAGGAAAATTAATTGTCTTTACTTGGTCTGGCGAATTAATACCGATACAACTCATTATTTTCGATACGAACTCTATCGCCCACACGCAAGTCGCCTATGCTGTCGACCGAAATCGTTTGGTAGTCGCCATTATTCAGCCGTACGCGCACGGTGTAATAGGGGTTATTGGCATCGCGATTTTTATCTATTTGATGACCTATCAATGCACCGCCTGCGGCACCGGCAACTGTCGCCACCGTGCGGCCTGTGCCCGAGCCGACTTGATTGCCCAAGACCCCGCCGACCACGCCACCGATCACCGTTCCCGCGCCTACGCCGGAATTGGCGACGCCGCCGCGTGAATGCTGAATCGAATCGACGACGCCATAAGCGACATAATTCCCGCTGCGGTAATCCGATCCGGCGGTGTTATAACCGTTGTCATATCCCGCCCGATTATCGGTACTGGCGCAGCCGGCCAAACTACCCGCGGCGATTAAACTCACTACGACCAAAGAACGTGTTTTCATAAGACCTCCTATGCAATGTGTGGCAGAAGTCTAGAACGAAGCCGCTCAGCGGTCGGTTCGCTAACGTACATAGGCTTGTCAAGAATATGCTTATCTTCCTTATGTTAAGCAGGGCACATAAACAGAAATCAGCTATATTAAGGATGGCAAAGACTTGTTATCATGAACTTCGTGGAGACGGCCTAAAGGGTATTTAAGGCGCGTGAATAAGTTTTAATGAGATTGGAGTCGCTAGTGCTAAGTCCGCAAAATCCTAAGTTGAATCGTCTACTTGCTGCCTTACCGGAAAGTGAGTTTGAGCGCCTAGTGCCACAACTCGAATGTGTGTCCATGGCCTTGGGTGAGGTGTTGTATGAACCGGGGGATACCTTGTCCAACGTGTATTTCCCCACCACCGCCATGGTGTCGCTTTTATACAATATGGAAGATGGCGCATCGGCGGAATTCGCCATGGTCGGTAACGAAGGTTTGCTCGGCGTGGCATTATTGACCGGGGGGGACACCATGCCCCATCGCGCCGAAGTTCAAAGCGCCGGTTACGCTTTCCGCATGAATGGCAATTTATTGAAACAGGAATTAAATCGCTCCGGCGGCCGCCGTTCTTCTATTTTGCAATATTTGTTGTTGCGCTATACCCAGGCCTTGTTGACACAAATGGCGCAAATCGCAGTGTGCAATCGCCATCATTCTTTGGATCAACAATTATGCCGGCGCTTATTGCTCAGCTTGGATCGCTCGACCAGCAACGAATTGCTGATGACCCAGGAACTCATGGCGAATATGTTGGGTGTGCGTCGTGAAAGCGTATCTGAAGCTGCAGGAAAATTACAAACCGCCGGCCTGATAAATTACAGCCGTGGCCGCATCACTATCCTCGACCGTCCTGGTTTAGAAGCGCGTGCTTGCGAATGTTATCAAGTCGTGCGCGCGGAATTTGATCGTTTAGTTCCGGACGTCGACGCCGCTTAGTTCGCTGCGCGCTGTTCTTGCGCGCAGTTCTCCTTACCGATCCGCCTTCGATATGTACGCTACCGTATAGAGTTTGCGCCGCGTAGGCTTTAACTTTAACGACACAAGCGGCTAACATCGTCCCACTCGCGTTGGCCTATACACACGTTAAGGAGTAAAGACATGCACGCAGGAAAAGAATTTGTGAAACGCGCAAATATACCCACCCCGGCTTTCACTATAGACACCCAAGCGTTACGCACAGATCATCAAAAAAAGGTCGATAAATTATTTAGCGATTTCGAAAAATTGAAAGATAACGACGCGAAAAAAGCCGCCATCTTGACTCAAATTTGCGTGGAAATGACTCTGCAAGAACATGTTGAGGCCGAAATTCTCGCCCATGCGGCGCGCAAAAATGAGCACGCGCGACGGCTGTAAGCCTTCTCGAAGCGCGCTGCGTCGCGGGCTTAGCTCAAGCTCAGGGTTTGCGGGGAAGATTGCTGCGCAGGAGAGATACCAAGCGCGGGAAGGAATAATAAGTGTGGACAGAGGCTATAGGTTGGGGTGCCGCGACCATCTTGTTGCTAACGATTAGTCGCCAGGTTTATACGCAATGGCGTGACCAATCCATACGTGGCGTTTCGAAATGGCTATTTGTAGGGCAAATTGCCGCATCGCTCGGCTTTATTGTCTATAGCTGGTTGCTCGAAAATTGGGTGTTCGTCGTCACCAATGTGCTGATACTGATCACCGCCGCTGTTGGCCAATGGCTTTATTTGCGCAATGCGCAGCGCAAGAAATCTTCAGGCTAGGGCGCCATATACAAGAAAGTGCAAAATATGTTGGTTATCGCACATACCTCCGCGCCGAAAATCTTCACACTACGATTTCCTCGCCCGCCAATTGTTTTTCTCCCTTAGCGATTGGCGGTTATTTACCACCCCCGGTTAAGCTCATTTTCCGGGGGTTTTTTTTGCGGGCTTCCGGCTTGCTGCGCTGCGCGCAGGACTTTAAAATTTTTATGCGGATTAAAAATAAGCAGGAGAATTAAGCTGGCTCAAAACGTCACCAGTGGGGACAAGTACGCCGACTTGATCCAATCCATGGATCAAGGGTTTTGCGTCATCGAAATATTGTTCGACGAGCATGATAAAGCGAGCGACTACCGATTTTTGGAAACCAATGCCGCTTTTGAAATTCAGGCCGGCCTAAGCGATGTGGTGGGCAAAAGCGCGCTTGAATTAATACCCGACTTAGAGCCGCAATGGATAGAGACCTATGCCGCAGTCGCGAGCAGCGGCATACCGGCGCGTTTTGAAAACCGCGCCCAGGCCTTAGGGCGCTGGTATGAGGTCTATGCGTTTAGACTGGGTGCGGCCGAGCGGCGTCAAGTGGCAGTTTTCTTCTCCGATATCACGGAGCGTCGGCGAGATGATTTCCAAACCCGTGAGAGTGCCCATCGCCTGCATCTGGCTTTGGACGCGGGACAACTGGGCGACTGGAGCTGGGAAGCCGTAAACGATAAAGTCATCCTCAGCCCCAGGGCGGCGGATATCTTTGGTTTGGATTATCGCCTGCCTATCACCTGGGCTGAAATGCGCGAGCTATTCGTGGAAGAAGATAGGGAAATGGCGCGCAAAGCGGTGGAACGCGCCATCCAAGAACGTAGCGACTACAACGTTGAATATCGGGTATATCACGGGAATGAGATAGTCTGGATCGCAGCCAGGGGAAGGGGGACTTATCGCAACGGGGTAGTGACTGGCATGGCGGGTGTGGTGCAAGACACCACGCTGCAAAGAAGAAAAGAAATCGCTTTAAGCCAGAGCGAAGCAACGTTTCCAGAGTCACTCAAACGAAAGGCGGTGGGGAGGGGCCTCATCGATCGTGGTAGACGCCCC
>CAZKHT010000169.1:0-6593 GCA_964552595.1 uncultured Burkholderiales bacterium | reverse complement strand
GCGCGTAGCCGCTCGCCCAGCCGGTGCTTCGAAGCGCTTGCGTCTCGCTACCCGCATGGGCGCACGCCACTGCAAGCGTGGGATTGCCGGTGAAAAACTGCATGAAGGCTTCTTCACGGGCGAGGCTCTCGGGCAAATTCAGCTCGTTGAAGAAACGTCGGCTATGGACGACGTAAAGCGGATCTGGCAGGGGGGTCGGTTCTACCTCGACGTAATGGCCGGATTTGACTTGGCGCATCCGTTTGTTGGGGTGGTGGCGCGCCTGCTCGGGGTCTGCTGTTAGTGAGCGCAGCAGTGAATAATCTGCGTGCTGCAGAAAATCGCAAAAGGTGTTCGGGGTGGAGGTGGGCATTTTGGGTGGTGTGATAGGTTTTTACAAGTAAGGAATTGGATGGATGCTGCGGACTTGAAGTTCAAGATAGTAACGTGTTTAAACTGCGGCGGGCGCCTTTGATCTTGCGCTTGCAAAGGCCTATTAATTTTAGGTCGTGACAAAGAGGCCTTGGAGGATTTGGATCAGGTCATTAGCCAATAACAGTGCTCACGTAGCCTTCAGTGCATTGCCTTCATATTTGATTCCGTTCCAGCCAGTCGCCTTAGCAATCGTCCGGCAACGATTTGCGCGAAATGGTTGTGGCCGGATAAGGCGAGGCTTGAGGTGTGGCGGGTTTATGGTTGTTGGTAGATTTCTTTGGTGACGCCCTCTTTTGCAATTCGCGAAATGCGAAACTGCTTTGTTAACAGTTAATGAACCACTTGAATTACTGGCAAAAAAAAGGTATTTTCGTGTTTCGCGAAATGCGAAAATTCTTGCTGGAGCTTATATGCGCCGTCCCGTTAATCGTCAACCTGCACTTAAGGCCCAGGATTTATTTCTGCTTCTGGCCTTGCTCGCTAAACGCGGCGAGGGCTTGACCTATCCCGAGCTGGCGGCTTTTTCTGGTCTGTCGATGTCAGAGGTGCATGGCGCGCTTAAGCGGGCGGAGCAGGCCCGCCTACTGGCGTTTGTGGACAAGCAGCCTCGCATCATCGTCCCGGCGTTCAAGGAGTTTTTGCTGCATGGTGCCCGCTATGCTTTTCCGGCGGAGAGAGGTGGGATGGTGGGAGGGATTCCCACGGCTTACGCTGCTGCGCCTCTCGATGCTGCGATAGCGCCTTCGTCCGAGCCACCGCCTGTGTGGCCTCATCCACAGGGCAATGCTAGGGGCATTGCATTGATACCCCTCTATCCCAGTGCGCCGGCAGCGGCGCTGCGGAGCCCGGCGCTGTATGAAAATCTTGCCTTGTTTGATGCTTTGCGCATGGGAAATGCGCGAGAGCGCAACCTAGCCGCCAAATTGTTCGAGGAGCGGTTTTGAACCCGCGTGATCCCAATATTCAGATGGTAGAAGTAGTGGCGCAGGCACTCGGCGACCTCTGTGACGAATTGATATTCGTGGGCGGTTGCGCGGCAGGAATGTTGTGTAATTTACCGAATGCAGCGCCACCCCGTGTGACATATGACGTGGATGTGGTGGCCGAAGTGGCGGCACTTGCGGCCTATCATGCACTGGAGAAGCGGTTTGCATCACGCGGTTTTATGCGCGATGTGTCGCCGGACGCTCCAATTTGTCGCTGGCGGTTGGGCGAAGTGAAAGTGGATTTGATGCCGACGGATGAACGCATTCTGGGATTTTCCAACCGCTGGTATCCGTTGGCAATCGCGAGTGCATCCCTGATATCACTGCCGAGCGGTAAGCGGATTCGCCTGATTTCAGCACCGGCCTTTCTCGCGACGAAATTTGAAGCGTTCGCGACCCGTGGAAATAGTGATTTGATGTCTAGTCACGATTTTGAAGACATTATCAATGTACTTGATGGCCGCGCCGACATCGAGGCGGATGCGGCTGCCGCCGATCACAGTCTCGTGGATTATTTGGCACACCGTTTTCGCGAAATTGCGCGGCACCCGGATTTCGAGAATACGCTGCCTGGCCTAGTAGCGTTTGACGAGTTGTATGAAGACAGGATTCGGCGGGTGCGCGAGCGAATAATTTTAATCGCTAACTTAGGTGAGCAATGAGTACCGTCACTATTGAAATTGGGAACTGAAGGTAGGCCAGTTATATGATTAGGGCTATAGGGTCAGTTAGTCGGATCGAACTGTTCGCACGCGAAGCTGATGCAGTACCCTAATAATAATAGTCGTGGGTTTTCACTTCTCCCCATCCGGCACAAACCGCAACACATTCCCATTAATGCAATAGCGTTTACCCGTAGGCGCCGGGCCATCGTCGAACACATGGCCTAGGTGTATGCCGGAGCTAGCGCTGCGCACTTCAACGCGGTGCATGCCGTGGCTATAGTCTTCCACCATCGTCAGTGCGCCCGGTAGGGGATTAAAAAAACTCGGCCAACCGGTGCCGCTTTCAAATTTGGTATCACTACGAAACAGCGGCGCGCCGCTGATGGGGTCGACAAAAGTGCCGGGGCGTTTTTCATCCAGGTGCGAGCCCGTGCCGGGGCGTTCAGTGCCATGCTCGAAGGCGATCTTTTGTTGCTCGGGGGTGAGCAATTGAAAGCCTAGCCATTTCCAGAACGCCTCTTTGCCGTTGTAGCCGGTGTAACGCGAGACTTCGCGGCCGCGTTTAAATAGCACGATGGTGGGGGTGGCAAATAAGTCTTTTTCAAGTTGCCAGCCCGAGGGGGCAAGAGAGTTGAATGTGCTCGCGATGTCGATCGGCGATTGCCAATGCGCGAGTACCTCGGCTTCAAACTGTTTACAAAAGCCGCAATCCTGCGCTTCAAACATGACCAGTTGTTGGTCGAAATTGAGTGTTTGCCCATCGAGTTGGGCCGCATGGGTCGAGCCCACTTTGTCCTTATCAGAACTACAAGATTGCTTGTCCATATACTTATCCTAAGGAAGCGCTCCTACAGCATAGTCGTTCTGACCAGGTTATGGTCAAGTGTTGTTGATGCGTTAACTATGCGCGTGCCGAGCAAAGCGCCGCACTTTATCCATGATACGATTTATTTGCACACAACATTAATAAGGGAATACTCATGAGCGCGGCATCGCAAAAAAAAATGCATTGTATCTTCCCGCTTGGCTAGTCTTGCCCCTTTTCATAATGGGTCTAGGTTTGACCTTGTGGTCGATGTTGCCTAGCTTACAGCGCGGCGAGGGCCTGCCACTGACACAGATATTTTTATTGCCCTTATGGTTTCTCATAGCCAAAGGTTTCATCATTCTCCAACCCAATATCGCGGTGGTGATGACATTTTTCGGCCGCTATACGGGGACGCTACGCCGCTCCGGTTTTTCGTGGATTAATCCGCTGAGCAACCGCGCGCGCGTGTCTTTGCGCGCGCATAACCTCAGCACCCACACCTTAAAAGTCAACGATAGAGGTGGCAGTCCCGTGGAGGTCGCCGCGGTCATCGTGTGGCGCGTGGATGACACCGCCCGCGCGACTTTTGATGTCGAAGACTACGTCACCTTCATTACCATACAAGCCGAATCCGCAATGCGCCTGGTCGTTAGTTCGCGCTGGTATGACGGCGACGAAGACGGCCATCATTCTCTGCGCGGAGACTTGGATTCAGTGGGACGCCTATTGACCGAAACCATACAAGAGCATGCGTCACTCGCTGGGTTGGAAGTGGTCGAGGCGCGTATCGCACATCTGGCCTACGCGCCCGAGATCGCAGGTGCGATGCTGCGGCGGCAGCAGGCTGAGGCCGTCGTCGCCGCGCGCACCCGTATCGTCGAAGGCGCGGTCGGCATGGTGAAGCTCGCCCTGGATAAGCTGAAGGCGGAAAATATTCTGACCTTAAGCGACGCTGAGCGTACCCGGCTGATCACCAATTTGCTGACGGTCTTGGTGTCGGAGAACGACACGCAGCCGGTATTGCCTATGGCCAAGGAATGACTAGCTAGCCCGCCGCAGCAATACCACCACCGCGCCTGCGCCGCCGTCTTCGGGCCGGGCTTCTACAAAAGCCAGCACATCCGCGTGCTGCCGCAACCAATGTCGCGTCATTTGTTTTAGCACCGGCTCGCCCTGCGGGGAGCTGAGGCCACGGCCGTGGATGATGCGGGCGCATTGCACTTGGCGTGCGGTGCAGCGGCGCAAAAAATCGACGAGCTGTAGACGAGCTTGCTCGCGGTTGAGGCCATGCAAATCTAGCGTGGCTTCAATAGGCCAGTGGCCGCGCTGTAATTTGCGCAGCCGCTGCGGGGTCACACCGGAGCGGGCAAAGTGCTTTTCATCTTCGCTCGCGTCGGGAAGGTGATCGCTTAAGCCGTCGTGCAGCGCTATTTCCAAAGAGTCGCGTGCGCGCGGGAAAGGCGGCGCGCCGGGCGGCAAGCTGATCACGCGTTGTGTATCTGGCAAGGGCACGATATCGCCAACGCTGGCGCGAAATAAATCAGCATCGTCAGGATCAACGATGCCGATTTTTCTTTGAGGCTTAGGCGGTTTGCTGGATTTGATGATGGCCCGCCGGCGAATTAATGACCTAGCTGATCTAAATACCGTTCCGCATCCAAGGCCGCCATGCAGCCCGTGCCGGCGCTGGTGATCGCTTGGCGATAGATGTGGTCCTGCACATCGCCCGCCGCGAATACGCCAGGCAGATTGGTCGCCGTCGCATTGCCCTTGCTGCCGCCTTGAGTGAGGATGTAACCGCCTTCCATATTGATTTGGCCGATGAATAAATCGGTATTCGGTTTATGCCCGATGGCGATGAATATGCCATTGATGGGAAGGTCTTTGGTCGCGCCGTCACCCGCTGTGCTTTTTAAACGCAGGCCAGTGACGCCGGTCTTGTCACCCAGCACTTCATCGAGTTCTTGATTCAATTCCAGCGTGATATTGCCGGCAGCGACCTTGCTCATGAGGTGATCTATCATGATTTTTTCGGCTTTGAAGGTATCGCGTCTGTGCACCAAGGTCACATGTTTGGCGATATTGGCAAGATACAGCGCTTCTTCAACCGCCGTATTGCCGCCGCCCACCACGGCCACGTTTTGGCCTTTGTAGAAAAAACCATCGCAGGTCGCGCAGCCGGATACGCCTTTGCCCATGAAGGCTTCTTCCGAGGGCAGGCCTAAATATTTCGCCGAAGCACCGGTGGCAATAATAAGCGCGTCGCAAGTATAGATGCCCGCATCGCCGATTAAGGTCATGGGCTTTTCAGTCAGCTTGGCGGTGTGGATGTGATCAAAAATCACCTCGGTATTGAAGCGTTCCGCATGGCCTTGGAAGCGCTGCATCAAGTCCGGACCCTGCACGCCGTTGACGTCCGCCGGCCAGTTATCGACATCGGTGGTGGTCATCAACTGCCCGCCCTGACTCAAGCCGGTGATGATCACGGGCTTCAAATTCGCGCGCGCGGCATAGATCGCGGCGGTGTAACCGGCGGGGCCGGAGCCCAAGATGAGCAGACGGCAATGCTTGGTGAACATGAAAAAACTCCTGCAAGGAAAAGGGTTTAAGGGCGAATTGAAGGTCCGCGATTTTACCAGCATTCCGCAAATGTGCGCTGCGCCTCAGCGGCAACCGGGAAAATGCTGCGCAGCCGTGCGGTGGCACGGGTGAAATGGGTATAATCGCCCATTCCTCAATCGTTTGAATCAATGGCCAATTCCTATCGTAATGGGGGCAGGGAGAACGGAACACAAGCCAACGCGCGGCTGGTGATCCTGTTACGCGAAGCCTGGTGGATCGTTCTCATCGCTGGCGCCATTTTCCTGGCGCTGATCTTATTGACTTACACGCCCACCGACCCCGGCTGGTCGCATGGCGGAACCGACCTCGCGGTGCACAACGCCGGCGGACGTTTCGGCGCCTGGATGGCGGATGTCGTCTTGCATGTCTTCGGCTTATCCGCGTACTGGGCGGTGATCTTCGTCGGCTATCTGGTGTGGTGGGGCTATCAGCGCATGGAAAGCGTGGGCATCACCGATAGACGTTCTTTATTCGTGTCTTTCGCCGGATTTATTTTGGTGTTGAATACCAGCGCCGCGCTGGAACATTTACGGCTTTATAGTTTGAAAGTCGCTTTGCCCGACGCGCCGGGCGGCATCGCCGGCGCTGTGATCGGCGATATGCTGGCGACCGCCTTTGGCTTTACCGGCTCGACTTTATTTTTATTGGCGCTATTCGGCGTCGGTTTTAGTTTACTCACCGGCGCTTCTTGGCTGGTCATCATGGAGCGCATAGGCGCTGGCACGGAGTGGGCTTTCGTTAGCGCGCGCCGCGCTATCGAAAATTGGCGCGACCGCAAAGCTGGCGCCCAAGCCAGCTCACAACGCGAAGAAGTCGTGCAAGTACTCAAGAAAACCCTGGTCGAAGACCACGAGCCCATACGCATAGAGCGGCCGGTTCTGGAAATCCCCAAATCCACGCGCGTACAAAAAGAAAAACAAAAACCGCTGTTCGCGGATTTGCCGGATTCGCCCCTGCCGCCTGTGCATTTGCTGGACGAAGCCGACGGTGATGTGGAATTGCTCTCAGGCGAAATGCTGGAATTCACTTCGCGCTTAATCGAGCGCAAGTTGCTGGAATTTGGCGTGGAGGTCAAAGTCGTCGCGGCTTATCCCGGCC
>CAZKHT010000168.1:0-6618 GCA_964552595.1 uncultured Burkholderiales bacterium | reverse complement strand
TTCGATTTATTGCCGTTCGCACAAGCGGTGCAGAAACAATGCATCGCTTTTCGCGATCCCGAGGGCGAGGTCTTGCTGGTCACCGGCGATCCCTTTTTGCATGGCTTAAATGCCTGGGCGGAGGAGCGCATCGCCGCGCCATTTAATTGGCGCCTCGCCCATCATGCGGACGTCGCGGCGTTTTTGGCGCGTTTCGAAGAATCCATGCGCGCCATGGAAAATGTTTTAAGCCTGGATAAAACCGACGAGGTCAACGAACATCAGCTGGCCGATTTGTCGCTTAAAAGTATTAGCGAAGACACCAGCCCGGTAGTGCGCTTGGTGAATTCCACGCTTTACGATGCCTTGAAGACCGGCGCCAGCGATATTCACTTGGAAACGGTGGCCAATGGCCTAGTGATCAAATACCGTATCGATGGCGTCTTGACCCAGATCGGCGCCATGCAGCGCTTGGATTTTGCCGAGCAAGTCTTGTCGCGGGTCAAAGTCATGTCGGAGCTCGATATCGCGGAACGCCGCGTGCCTCAGGACGGGCGCTTTAAAGTAGCGATGCGCGGGCGGGAAGTGGATTTTCGCGTTTCTATCATGCCCTCGATTTTTGGCGAAGATGCGGTGCTACGCATCCTCGATAAGCAAGCGCTATCCGATCAAGTGAAGGGCTTGCGTTTGGATTTTTTGGGATTTGATGCGCGTACCTTGAAGGCCTTGCGCCATCTCTCTAATGAACCCTATGGCATGGTCTTAGTGACCGGGCCTACGGGCTCGGGCAAGACCACCACGCTATACGCCGCGATCACGGAAATCAATCACGGCCACGATAAGATCATTACCATAGAAGATCCCGTCGAATACCAATTACCCGGCGTATTGCAGATTCCGGTGAACGAGAAAAAAGGCCTGACCTTCGCCCGCGGTCTGCGCTCTATCTTGCGTCACGATCCCGACAAAATCATGGTGGGCGAAATTCGCGATCCCGACACCGCGCAAATCGCGGTACAAGCGGCTTTGACCGGGCACTTGGTATTTACCACCGTGCACGCCAACAATGTCTTCGACGTCATAGGACGTTTCATGCACATGGGGGTCGATCCCTATAGTTTTGTGTCCGCTTTGAACGGCGTGCTAGCGCAGCGCTTGGTGCGTATCACTTGCCCACATTGCAGCGCGCCCGATCACCCCAGCGAAGAATTATTAGCCGACTCGGGCTTGACCCCTAGCACCATTACCGGCTTCGATTTCCGCGCCGGCAAAGGCTGCGGAATATGCCGAGGCTCGGGCTTCAAAGGCCGCAAAGCGATTTCCGAATTGCTGAATTTGAACGACGAAATTCGCGAGCTGATTGCCGGACGCGAACCCATACGCAAAATCAAGGATGCCGCCCGGCGCAATGGCACGCGGTTTCTACGCGATGCCGCGCTGGATTTAGTGGCGCAAGGCGAAACCACTTTGCAGGAGATCAATCGTGTCACTTTTGTGGCCTGACCGCCTCGCGCTGGGCCTGGCGCCCGACCGCCTTTCTTTGCTGCGCCTGCAAGGCTGGCAGCGCCGGGTCACGGAGAAAGCCCTATACGCCGTCCCCAATGCCGCCCTGGTCAATGCCGGCCATCCCTGGGAGCCGGCCCTGGAAACCTTGGCCCAAGTCTTACGCGAACCGCGTTGGCAACATGCGGCGGCGCAGGTCGTGTTAGCGAATCGTTTTGTGCGCTATCAATTATTGCCGGCGGCGACGACGCTCTCCAACGCGGCGGAAGAAGCGGCTTACGTCCAAGCCAGCTTCGCGCAAATTCACGGCGAGGCGACGGCGGAATGGGTGTACGCCTTAGCGGAGGGTCACGGTTCCGACGCCTGGGTGGGCAGCGCCATAGACCGCGCTTTATTGTTTCGCTTAGAGCATGTTTTGAACGAGGCGCACTGCCGACTCGACGCCTTGTTACCGCACATAGGTCCCGCGTTTAACGATGCGCGGCGCGCGATCAAAGCGCGCGATTTATGGTTTGTGCAATTGGAACCCGGCAAACTTTTAGTCGGCCTCATCGTCAAGGGACGCTGGCGCGCTTTAATGAGCCGTGCCGTCAACCCGGAAAACTGGATGATAGAACTAAGCATGCTCTTGAGTCGCGAATGGCGGCTGCAAGGTTTGAGCAAAGCGCCGCGCAAGGTCTATATCAGCGCGCCCGAGGTGGCTGCGCAAAGCCTGAATGGTTCAGGAAAATGGGAATTCGAATGGTTGCGGGCGCGGCCGCGCGACGGCTATGCCAGTCCGGCGGACGCGCCCTACGCGCTGGCTTTGGGTCTGTGATGTTATCGGCACTCCACTTAAATTTTCGTCCCCGGGCGCCGCGCTGGTCGCCCTTGGGTGTGGCGCTGCTCATTCTCGGCTTGGGCATGAGCGCTTATGCCTTGAGCGAGGCGCGCGCGGTGCAAGCGCAAATTGCCCTGGTCCAAGCCAAGGTCGATAGCGCGCAACAAGGTATCAAGCCCAAGCCCTTGCCCAGCGTGGATAGTGAAACTTTGCAAACCGAAGTGCGCGCCGCGAACGAGGTGTTACAACAATTGGCGCTGCCTTGGAATACATTATTCACCGCGCTGGAATCCACCGGTGATAAGCAGATCGCGCTCTTGAGCATACAGCCCGACGCGGGTAAACGCATTGTCCGTATCAGCGGCGAAGCCAAGGATTTTGATGCCTTGCTGGCTTATATGGCGCGCATAGAGCAGAGCAAAATTTTGCGCCAAGTGTATTTGAACAGCCACGAAATCCGTGTCCAAGATGCGGAGAAGCCGGTGCGCTTCGCCCTAACCGCCACTTGGATTCCGCAACCATGAGCGGCTGCGCCGGCGGATGGCCACGATGAATTTGCGCTTATGGGGCAGACGTTTTTACGCGCAACTGGCATGGCCCGGCGTGTTGGGTTTAGGATTGATCGCGCTGAGTTTGATTATCTGGTTGAGCTGGGTGCGGCCGCAGAGCGCGGCTTTGCGCAACCTAGAGCGCGAGAACGCAAGCTTAAAAATCCGCATCGCGCAAATTGCGAAAGCCGGCATACCGGAGCAAGGTAGCCAAAGCGAGTTGCAACGATTTTATGGATTCTTCGCGGCGGCGCCGGTAAGCACTTGGCTGGAAAAATTATACGCGGCAGCAGCGGCGGAAAAGCTGCAACTAGACCAAGGCGAGTATCGTTTACTGAGCGATAAAAACGCGAAATTATTGCGTTATCAAATCACGCTGCCGGTATCGGGCAATTATGTCCAAATACGCCAATTCATAGAGCGGGCGCTGGCCGAGGTGCCTGTTGCCTCTTTAGATGATATTAATTTTAAGCGCGAAAATATTGCGGCGACGCAATTGCAAGCGCGCATCAAATTCACTTTGTTTTTGCATCCGGATGCCTCTTTGCCTAGGGGATCGGCCCCATGAGTCCGCGTACCCGCTGGACCCTGCTGGGTCTGGCACTGGCCGCTACCTTGGCCGCGGTGGCATGGGTAGGGGATAACACGCAGCCGGAAATCGTGACCGTGGCGCCCGCCAAATCCGCGCCGCGCGATGCGTTTGCGCCGGCCACGCGCCCAGCCCTGGCCTTGGATAAATTAAACCGGCGCGCGCCCGCGACCGAGGCGACGAATAATGCGTTTCCCGGACAGAGTTGGTATGTGCCGCCACCGCCTCCCAAACCGGTGCCGCCGCCCCCGCCCGCGCCGCCGCCTTTGCCTTTTACCTATATGGGCAAATTATTGGAGGACGGCAAGCTAACGGTATTTCTGGCGCGCGATGATAAAAATTATGCGATCAAACCCGGCGACACACTCGATGGCAGTTATCGTGTCGATAGCGTGGATGCGCAGCGCGTCGTATTTACTTACCTACCCCTTAATATGCAACAAACGCTAGTCATAGGAGGCGTGAACTGATGAAGACATTGCAACGGGTGCTTTGGGCGTGTGTGCTGGTCGCACTACTCTCCGCCTGCACCGCCGGCCGCCGCGCCTTCGATGACGCCAGAGACATGATACAAGCGGGGCAAATCGAGGACGGTTTGGCCGCCTTGGATCAAGCCTTAAAAGAAAATCCGCGCAATGCGGAGTTCAAAAGTTATGCGGTACGCCAGCGCGAAGCTTATGTCATACGCCTGATCAGCCAGGCGGACGCGGCGCGCACGACTCAGCAATACGCCGAGGCGGAACGCCTGTACCGCCGTGCATTGAAATACGATCCGGGAAATCAACATGCGAGCGATGGCTTGGAAGCCTCGCGCCGCGATCAGCGCCACGATGCGCAGGCGAGCCAAGCCAGCGCTTTGTTGCAAAGCGGCAAGATCGATCAAGCGCAAAGCCTGGCCCGTAGTGTTTTACTGGAAGATCCGCAACATAGCTTGGCGCGGCAAGTGATGGCCAGCAGCGAAGAAAAACTGGCGGCGCAAAAAGCCACCGAGCCCACGCTGAATGCGGCTTTCCGAAAACCCATTACACTGGAGTTCAGAGATGCCAGCTTGCGCGCGATTTTCGAAGTCATTGCCCGCGCCACGCAAATTAATTTTATTTTCGATAGAGATGTGCGCCCGGATTTGAAATCCACCATCTTCGTCAAAAATACCACCATAGAAGATGTGATTAATCTTTTGCTGGTGACCAATCAATTAGATAAGCGGGTGCTAAACGACACCACGGTATTGATATATCCCAATACCCCGGCAAAAGCCAAGGATTACCAGGAGCTGGTAACGCGCGCCTTTTATTTATCCAACGCCGATGTCAAACAAACCCTGAATATGATTAAAACCTTAATCAAAACTCGCGATGTGTTTGTCGATGAAAAGCTCAATCTTTTGGTGATGAAGGACACGCCGGAAGCGGTACGCCTGGCCGAAAAATTAATCGCCGCGCAAGACCGCGCCGAGCCGGAAGTCATGTTGGAAGTGGAGGTCATGGAGGTCAAGCGCAGCAAGTTATTAAATCTAGGTATCCAATATCCGAACACATTTACCGCGCTGAATATCGCAAACGTGGATACGGGCACGGTACAAAACGGCACCACCGTGGTAACCACGCAAACTCAGCAGCAAAACATCGTTACCCTGGACACGCTACGCAATATTCGCGGCTCCAACGTGGCCGTATCACCGAATCTGCAACTCAATCTCAAAAAAGAAGATGGCGATGTGCAAATTCTGGCGAACCCGCGCATACGCGTTAAAAATAAAGAAAAGGCCAAAATCCACATCGGGGAAAAAGTACCGGTGATCACGACTACCAGCACCGCTAACGTCGGTATCTCCGAGTCCGTCAATTATTTAGACGTGGGTTTGAAATTGGATGTGGAGCCGCAAGTGTATTTGGATAACGAAGTCGGGATTAAAGTCGGCCTGGAAGTCTCCAGCATCGTCCGCGAAATCCGCAGCCAGTCCGGCTCCTTGACTTATCAAGTCGGCACCCGCAACGCCAACACGGTATTGCGCCTGAAAGACGGCGAGACTCAGGTCTTAGCGGGATTAATCAGCGACGAGGATCGCAAGAGCGCCAGCAAAATTCCGGGCTTGGGCGATCTGCCCTTGGTGGGACATTTATTTTCCACCCACAGCGACGAAGCTACTAAGACCGAAATTATCTTGCTCATCACGCCACGCATCGTGCGCAATATCATTCGCCCCGATTTCGGCATGAGTGAATTCGCTTCCGGCACTGACGCCGCCGTCGGCGCGCCTTCCTTGAGCTTACGTCCCTCGGCCGCGAATGCGCCCGCGCCGGTGTTTCAAGGACAAGGCGCCGCCCCTGCACCTGCGCCGGCGGCCAGCCCAACGCCGGCAGCTGCCGGGCCTATGAATGTTTCGCTCATCGCGCCGCCTAATGTGGCCAAGGGCCAAGAGTTCAATGTGCTGATACAGGGCAGTGCCACCAGCGATATTAAATCTTTGAGCTTTGATCTCTTATATAACCCACAGCAAGTCGAGGTGGCGCGGGTCATGGAAGGTGCGTTTTTAAAACAAGGCAACGCCGGTACTCAATTTAGAGCGGAGCCGGTGGAAGGCTCGGGGAAACTGGGTGTGAGCATTGCGCGCCTCACCGGTGGCACGCGCGGCGCCGGGGCGCTGGCGGTGGTGGTGATGCGAGTGGTGGCCGACGAATCCGGCCCCACGCAACTCAATGTCGATAATTTCAAAGCCATAGATCCTGTAGGAAGCGTGATCGTGGCGCCTACGCCCCCGGCCGCGGCGACCATGATCTTGCCTTGATGCGAATACGGGGCTTCACCTTAATCGAGTTATTGGTGACCGTGGCCATCGTCGGCCTACTGGCCACCGTTGCCCTGCCCATGACGCAGTTGGTGGTGCAACGCGCCAAAGAGCAAGAATTACGCGTCGCTTTGCGCGAGATACGCACCGGCATAGACGCTTATAAAAAAGCCTGGGATGAAGGCCGCATCCAAAAGAGCGTAGACGACAGCGGCTATCCCAAAACTCTGGAGAGCTTGGTGGAGGGCGTTGAAGATTTCAAAAATCCAAAGCGCAGCAAGATGTATTTCCTGCCCCGCTTACCGCGCGATCCCTTTATCACGGCTACCAGCAGCCCTGCCGCCGCTACCTGGGGCAATCGTCCCCGTACGTGCCCCCCGAGCGAAGCGCC
>CAZKHT010000167.1:0-6661 GCA_964552595.1 uncultured Burkholderiales bacterium | reverse complement strand
CGAGCAGCTTGCCCTGGTTGAATTCCATCCGCGTGACGACCCTGATTATCCATGCCATGAACGACCCCTTCTTACCCGGCCATGTTTTCTCCGAAGCCGTGAATTTAGGTCCCGGCGTGCGCCTGGAAATGCCTTGGGGCGGTGGCCATGTGGGTTTTGTCAGCGGCCCGTTTCCCGGCAATTTAAATTGGTTGCCGCAGCGCACTTTGGATTTTTTATCGCAAGCCCATCACGATTGGACGCATGCCATCGCGGCATAATATTTCAAGCTCTCTCAAGGAAAGACATGACAGCATATCCACAAGAAATTTTTAAAGCCTACGATATACGCGGCATCGTCGGTAAAACCTTTACCGCCGAAATCGTCGAAGGCATAGGCCACGCCATCGGATCGGAAGCCGTACAGCGCCAACAGCGGGCCATCGTCATCGGCCGCGATGGCCGTTTATCCGGTCCCGAGCTTTCTCAGGCCTTGGCGCGCGGCATACAAAAAGCTGGGATCAACGTCATCGATGTGGGCATGGTGGCCACGCCCATGACGTATTTCGCGGCCTACGAATTGAATACAAATTCGGCGGTAATGGTCACCGGCAGCCACAATCCGCCCGACTACAATGGCTTAAAAATGGTCTTGGGAGGCGAAACGCTCTCCGGGCAGCAAATCCAGCAACTGCGCGAGCGCCTGGTGAATGGCAATCTTGCCCAAGGGCAAGGCCAGTATTCGCAGCAATCGATAGCCGATAAATATATCAATCGCATCGTCTCCGATGTCAAACTCGCACGCCCCATGAAAATCATTATCGATTGCGGCAACGGCGTGCCGGGGGCTTATGCGCCTTTACTGTTTCGAAAACTGGGCTGCGAAGTCATTGAATTATTCTGTGAAGTGGACGGCAATTTTCCCAACCATCACCCCGACCCCTCACAGCCTAAAAATCTGCAAGATCTCATACGCGCGTTGAAGAGCGGCGATGCCGAAATCGGCCTGGCTTTCGATGGCGACGGCGATAGGCTGGGCGTGGTGACCAAGGACGGCCAAATTATTTTTCCCGACCGCCAACTCATGCTCTTCGCCGCCGATGTTTTATCACGCAATCCCGGGGCGCAAATTATTTTTGATGTGAAATCGACTCGGCAGTTATTTGATTGGATTACTCAGCGCGGCGGCAAGCCGCTGCTATGGAAAACCGGGCACTCCTTTATCAAAGCCAAGATGAAAGAAACCGGCGCCTTGCTCGCGGGCGAAATGAGCGGCCATATTTTTTTCAAGGAGCGCTGGTATGGCTTCGACGATGGACTCTATGCGGGTACCCGCTTGCTGGAATATTTGTCGCGGCAGGTCGATATCAATGCAACTTTGCACAGCTTGCCCAATACCATCAATACGCCGGAATTGAACATCGTCATGCCCGAGGGCGAGCATTACCGCTTAATGGAAAAATTGCAGCAGAGCGCGCGCTTCCCCGGTGCCGACAAAATCATTACCCTGGACGGCTTGCGCGTCGAATACGCGGACGGTTTTGGGTTAGCCCGGCCCTCGAATACCACGCCAGTCATCGTTTTGCGTTTCGAAGCGGATAACGCCATAGGTTTAAAACGCATTCAAGATGACTTTCGCCGGGTGTTTCTGACCGCCGCGCCGGGCCTCAGTTTACCGTTCTGAGTCTTGCTGGCGCATTAGCCAGCTCTAGCAACAGTTGCGCATGGCAGGGTGCGTTCAACGCACACCAACAGGCGAGATTTTTTCCGGCAAGGTTTTTTTGAACGGCTGCGCGCAGCGCACGCGCCGTCTCCGTGTCCGCATAGAGATAGGCGCGAAAAGCCGCCACGCTTGCGGCGGCAGTGCAATGTTTATCCGCTTTAAAAGGATTCCCCCAAGGCGTGCTGCGATCCACCTTTACCGTGTTCGCGGGCATGCGCCAGCCTTTGCTGCGGCGTAATTGAATGCGTTGTGGTGCTTCTTGCATCGTGTGACTCAAAGTAAACAAAGATGGCGAGATGGGCAAGACCCGATTAGAAGCCTTTAGCGATGGCGTGCTGGCCATTATTATTACCATTATGGTTTTGGAAATGAAAGTCCCGCACGGGGCCGATTTGAGCGCACTCGCTCCGGTGTGGCCGGTGTGGCTGAGTTATGTCTTGAGTTTTATTTACATCGGCATTTATTGGAATAACCATCACCATATGCTGCACCTTGCTAGAAAACCATGGCGAGTCGAATATTGATAGGCTGTGCGGGCTGGGCCTTGCCTAAATCGGCGCAAGCCGCTTTTCCCGGCACGGGTACCCATTTGCAGCGTTACGCGGCGCATTTTCCGGCGGTGGAAATCAATAGTAGTTTTTATAGGCCGCACAGCGCGCGCACCTATGCGCGTTGGGCGCAGTCCGTCCCCGAAACATTTCGCTTCGCGGTGAAGCTGCCGAAAACCATTACCCACACGCATAAATTGCAGCAGACCGAAAATTTACTGGCGGCGTTTTTGGAGCAGGTGCAGGGTTTACAGGAAAAGCTAGGCTGCATTTTGATACAACTGCCCCCTAGCCTGGTTTTCGCCGCCGCCAGCGCCCAGGTTTTTTTTGAGCAGCTAAGGCGGATTTATGCGGGCGGCGCCGCGCTAGAGCCGCGGCATCCGACTTGGTTCGAGCAAGATGCGAACCGCCTATTGCAAGACATGGGCATCGCCCGGGTCGCCGCGGACCCGCCTATCACCCAGCGTTTTGCTCCCGGCGGGTCTGCGCATTTGGTTTATCTGCGCTTGCACGGTCAGCCTAGGATGTATTACTCCGCTTATGATGATGCCGCTTTGGACCGCTTCGCGGCCCATCTGCGCGCTGCCGCACAGCACTCAAGGGAGGCCTGGTGTATTTTTGACAATACGGCTTCGAACGCGGCCCTGGAAAATGCCACCGCGCTCATGCGGCGCCTGGGCCGGGAGTGGGAGCCAAGTCTAAGCTCACCTAGGATGAAATGACTTGCGATGAAGTAACTTGGAAAGTGAACTTACCAGGAAGCCCAATAGGCGAAGGCACCCATGTCCGATTCCGTCCCCGAAAAAAAACTCGAACCTTATGCCGATATCGATTTGCAGGCCGGGCCTATGCATCAAAATATAGAATCGATATTGGCGTTCTATACCCGAGAAGAACAAAAAATCAGCCCCAGCCAGCGCTTGCTGGAAAAATTAAGCAGCTATCTAGAACGGCCTATTTATCCTATCGCGATTATTTTTTTCGTATTGGTTTGGATACTGGGGAATGAGATCGTGCATTGGATGGGGGGAGAGGAATTTGATCCGGCGCCCTTCTTCTGGTTGCAGGGCGTTGTCTCTTTGGGCGCGCTCCTGACCACCACCGTGGTCCTGATTAAGCAGCGGCGTTTGGGCAAGCTCGCCGAACAGCGCGCTCACTTGGATTTACAAGTGAATTTATTGACCGAGCAAAAAACCACAAAATTAATTCAGCTGATAGAAGAACTGCGCCGCGATTTACCCAATGTCAAAAATCGTCAAGATGACGAGGCCAACGCACTTCAAAAACCCACGAATCCGGAGGCGGTACTAGCGGCCTTGAACGAATACGAAAAAGCCGATAGCGACGAACCCAACAAAAAATAATTATTTTCTGCCGCCTTGCGGCTGAGCGCGGCGGCTGACATAAGCCATATCCCGCTCCATCCCTTGCGCCGGAACCTCGTCTTGAGGGCTACTGGCGTCGCGCACCAAGGGATCTTGCTGCCACCAATGCTGCCAGTTGCGCTGCCGCTCCGCTTCAATTTTCGGATCCATGCGCATGGTGCGTATCATTAAATCGACTTCGGATTCATAAGGACGTGGAATGTCTTTTTTCATCAAGGTACTCCGGTAGAAGTAAACCAGACGGCATCATAACGCAGAATTCTTTTTTTATTTTGCTTGATACGGCAATATATTTGTATCTTACCCTGCTACTACGAATAGGTTCATTATGCGACTCCTACACACCATGATACGCAGCGGCAATTTGGACCGCTCTATCGATTTTTATACTCAGATCTTGGGAATGAAATTGCTGCGCCGCAAAGAATATCCGGAGGGCAAATTCACTTTGGCGTTTGTCGGTTATGGGGACGAGGCGCAGCACACGGCAATTGAGCTCACCTACAACTGGGGTGTGGATCATTATGAAATGGGCAACGCCTTTGGCCACTTGGCGATCGAGGTTGACGATGTGTATCAAGCCACGGCCGCGATACGGGAGCGCGGCGGAAAAATATTGCGTGAAGTCGGACCCATGAACGCAGGCACGACGATAATTGCATTCGTCGCCGACCCGGACGGTTACCCCATAGAACTGATAGGTAAAAAGATTTAATTAGAAGGTGTGATAGCGCGCGCCGTCGCGTTCCAAAGCCGCGCGCTCGTGCTTGTAATCCGGGTAGATGCTGGCCACGGTATTCCAAAAAGCGCGAGAGTGGTCCATGTGTTTGAGATGCGCGAGCTCGTGCGCGACCACATAGTCGATTTGTGATTGGGGCGCTTTGATCAGTCGCCAAGACAAGCGTATTTCGCCCGAAGGCATACACATGCCCCAAGTGGTTTTGGCGTTGGACAATTTGAGCGGCGGCAGGCTTAAGCCCAGACGCGGGGCAAACAGCGCGAAGCGGCTTTGAAAATGCGTTTCGGCCTTACGCCTATACCAATGCGCCACGCGCGCTTGAACCACTTGGATATCCCGCGTATCAGGCACGCCGACCAAGATTTTTCCCGCATGCTGTATGGGCTCGGAACGGGTGTAAGTGCGATAGAGATACAGTTCGATTTCATCGCCCAGGAGGGGCAGGCGCTCGCCGTTTTTCCATTTGCGCTCCGGCTGTTGCCTCACCGCCATTTCTTTTAATTTTTCGACTATCCAGGCGCCGCGCTCGCTGATGAGTTGATCCAGATAACTATAAGGCTCGCGCGGCGGCGCGCTCACGGTTAAGCCTTCGGCATCGACCTTAAAGCCTATGGTGCGGCGCTTGCGCCGCAGCAGACGATACGACACCACTTGCCCGTGTAACTGTATGACGCGGTTTTCTTGAGCGGGATAAGCCATTTAAACAGGCTGACGCGAGGCTAAGTTCTGCATTTCTCCTTCGATCCAAGTCTGCACGATTTCGTTCAACGCGGCGGGCTGCATATTTTTCGGGTCTATGCAGGGGCCGATGCTGACCGTAATGGTGCCCGGGCGTTTTAAAAAGGCATTGCGGCCCCAAAATTCACCGGCGTTGTGCGCCACGGGGATGACCGGCGTGCCGGTATGCGTGGCGAGCCAAGCGCCGCCTATCCCAAAACGCTTAGTGGTACCCGGCGCGACGCGCGTCCCCTCCGGAAAAATAACAATCCAGAGGCCAAGATTCAAGCGATTTTGACCTTGTTCGGTCACTTGTTTCAAGGCCTCGCGCCCGGCGCCTCGGTCTATGGCGATGGGCCGTAACATTGCCAAGCCCCATCCTAAAAAAGGGATATGTAATAAAGAGCGTTTCAATACCCACACCTGCGGTGGAAAAATCGCCTGAAAAGCCAAGGTCTCCCAGGCCGATTGGTGCTTGGCCAAAATAATCGCAGGCTGCTTAGGAATATTTTCGCGGCCACGGACTTCGTAGCGCAAACCGCAAATCACCCGCGCCAAGACCAAAACGATACGCGACCAAAATGAAATCACCCGGTAACGCATCAACGGCGGCAAAGGAAAGGTTAACAAGGCAATCACCGAATACGGTGGCGTCAAAATAAGCAGGGACAAAGAGAACAACAAAGAACGCAAAAAAATCATGCAGGCGCGAGGACTCGTTTGGCGGCGTCGGCCAGATCGTCGACCACTTGGGTATTCGGCGGCAGATTGCCTTGCTCTAGGGTGTGCCGGCCCTTGCCGGTCAGTACCAAAAAAGGCTGGGCGCCGACTTGCGCCGCCGCTTGCAAATCGCGCAGCGAATCACCCACGCTGGGAATGGCTTGTAGCGGCGTATTGAAACGGCGACCGATTTCTTCCAGCATACCGGCGCGCGGCTTGCGGCAAACACAATTTAAATCCGCGGCGTGCGGGCAATAAAATAAAGCGTCGATACGGCCGCCGACTTGGGCCAAGGCGCGATATAACTTCGCGTGTATGGCGTTCAACATCGCCATATCGAATAAACCCCGGCCTATGCCCGATTGATTGGTGGCGATGACCACGCGGTAGCCGGCTTGATTAAACCGCGCGATGGCTTCCAGGCTACCGGGGATGGGCTTCCATTCATCGGGGTGGGTGATAAAACGGTCGCTATCGTAATTAATCACGCCGTCGCGATCTAGGATGATGAGTTTCACCGCATTCCTTCGCGCTTAGCCTAGGAGGTGTGCCGCTGCCAAAAACAAGCCGATGACGCAAGCAAAGCCGGCGGCCCATATCAGAGACCGCAACGAGGCCCAATCCAAAATATAAAAAATTCCATGCAATATGCGCAAACCGAGAAAGCTAAGCGCCAAGCCATTCACCCAAGACGGATTGGCGCCCGCTATCTGGGCAATGATCACCCCCGCCGCAAACGGCGCAAAGGCTTCGAAGGCATTGAGCTGGGCCCAATTCGCACGCTGCTTATAGCCCTGGGCCTGAGCCAATTGCGCTCTAGGGGCATGATTATCGAATTCGGGCCCTGCCT
>CAZKHT010000166.1:0-6694 GCA_964552595.1 uncultured Burkholderiales bacterium | reverse complement strand
GGTAGGCAGAAAATGAATCAAGCGGGCAAAAACGTTAAGAAAACCGATGCCGAACTAACGCCTGAAAAAATTCAGGCGCGCGATGAAGCGGAAGCCAAAGCAAGAAAGGATAAAGCGGAAGCACTAGAGCGCCAACGCCGCGATAAAGCCTTGCTTGCGACTTACACCGATGTACGCGAAATCAATCTGGCGTTGGAGCGCAATCTGGGTCAGCTGGATGTACAAATTAAGAGCAATGAAATGCGGATTAAATCGGTACAAGGTCGGCTAGAGGGTTATAGGAAGCAGGAGGCGAATTTCACTCAGCGCAAAAAACCCACGCCGCCGGATGTGATGAACGATATCAAAAAAGCCGAGGAAGAAATCTCGCATCTAAAAACCAATATCGCGACCTTGGAAAAAGATAAAAACGCGATGCGTGGCCGCTATGCCGGAGATGAAACGCGGTTTCGCGAACTCAAAGGCCTAGTACCGGTATCGGCCACTTCGGCCGCGCGCTAAGCCGACGCCCGTCTCACCGAGCCCGCAGCGGTTTTTCATACCAAGTTCGGCTGGCGTTCACCAGGCACACCACGGATAGCATTACTGGTACTTCGATCAACACCCCCACGACGGTTGCCAGCGCCGCGCCGGATTTAAATCCGAATAAGCTGATCGCCGTCGCCACCGCCAATTCAAAAAAATTGCTTGCACCTATCAGCGCGGAGGGACCGGCGACGCAATGCGCGACGCGAAAGTAGCGGTTTAAAAAATAAGCGAGCGCCGAATTAAAATACACCTGAATTAAAATCGGCACCGCCAGCATGGAGATAACGAGCGGCTGACTCAGGATGGCATCGCCTTGGAAACCGAATAGCAAGAGTAAGGTCGCAAGCAGTGCCGTCAGGGAATACGGATGTAAAAGGCTCAGCGCCCTGTTCAACTTCTCTTCTCCACGTGCAAGCAAGCGCCGGCGTCCCCATTGCGCCAGTGTCACCGGCACCACGATATACAACAGCACTGACAAAAGCAGCGTGCTCCAGGGCACGCTGATGGCCGACAAACCTAAAAGCAGCGCGACAATAGGCGCGAACGCGAACAACATGATTGCGTCGTTCAAGGCGACTTGGCTAAGCGTGAAATGCGGCTCGCCGCGCGTGAGATTGCTCCACACAAAGACCATGGCGGTGCAGGGAGCCGCCGCCAAGATAATCAAGCCGGCGATATAGCTGTCCAGCTCCTTAGCGGGAAGATAAGGCGCGAATACATGACGGATAAAAATCCAGGCGAGCAAAGCCATGGAAAAAGGCTTCACCGCCCAATTAATAAATAAGGTCACTCCCACGCCGCGCCAATGCTGCCCGACCGCGCGCAGCGCGCGAAAATCGATCTTAAGCAGCATGGGGATAATCATCACCCAAATCAGCATACCAACCGGCAGATTGACTTGCGCGATTTGCAGGGCGGCCACGGCTTGAAAAAATGCCGGAAAGACTTCGCCGAGAATCACGCCCAGGGCGATAGACATAAATACCCATAGCGTGAGCCAGCGCTCGAAGAAACCCAGTCTTGCCTCCGGCGCGCCCCTCTCACTCCAGATACCGGCGCTTACAGAGGCATCCGGCGTAAGCGGGGCGCCAGCTTTAACGTCACATTGCGTGCGCACTTTTTAGCAACAAGTTGCTTTTGCGGGGGCGTCTTTTTGTTGCGGGCTTAGCACTGTCGGGGAACAGCATGCAGTTTGCGTCGCGGGGTCGGCACTTACCGCATGCTCGCCAAACACCGGCGCGCTGGCCAAGGTATGAAAAGCTTCCCAAGCAATCCCCGAGGGATCCTGCACCCAGTACTTATCCGCGGCAGCGTAACAGCAAGTCGTATTTTTCTGTTCGAATACATCTTGGCTCGCTCGCTTTAATTGGGCCTCGATGGCCGCAAGCTCAGCACCGTCTTCCGCTTGTAAGCCCAAGTGATCCACGCCCTCTTTTCCGGAACGGGTGGAAATAGCAAAATTTATCCGCGGATCATCCAACATCCATTTCGCGTAATCTACTTTATGCACGCTGGGCTGAATACCGAATAAGGCGCTATAAAACCCTATGCTCTGATCCAAATCTCTCACACCTACATGCACATGAAATCGTTTCATGGTCTGACTCCTTATGTTGTGGACTTCACACCCAAGCGCTGCGCTACCAGCGGCACCAGCTTGGCCCGAATTTCTTGCAGCACTTGCACAAAACTCTCCAAGGGCTCGCCATGCGGGTCATGGAAAGGTAGATGCACACTGGGAATCGCGCGCGGAAAAACCGGACAGGCTTCGCGCGCGTTATCGCAGACCGTCACCACTAAATCTATGTTTTCCTGTATCACTGCTTCCAAGTCTTTGCGATAAAGCCCCGAAGTTGAAATGCCTTGCGCCTTTAAGGCGGCGATGGCGCCTTCCGCGACCCGTGCTTGCGGACGCGTGCCTGCGGAAATGGCGCGGATGTGCGGACCCAAATCATGATTCACCAGCGCCTGCGCCATTTGGCTGCGGCAGGAGTTTCCCGTGCATAAAATCAGAACCGTAGGGCTGGCATCCATGCTGCGTCTTCCTTTACATCCGCTATTTCGAATTTATGGCGCGCAAGCTGCTGTCGCAAGAATTCGCGCCATTGCAGCAGGCTTTGGCCGCTTGCTGATCGGCTTGATAGGGTTGAGCCTGCGCCACGCCATCCGCCATATTGCTTAGAATCTGCGCCGCCCATAGCGGCATATTCGGATTTAAACGGTAATACACCCAGGTCCCTTTCTTTCTAGCGCTTAATATCTCAGCTTCACGCAAGACCGCGAGGTGGCGTGAGACTTTGGGTTGGGGCAAGTCCAGCACGCCAAAGAGATCGCACACGCACAACTCGCCCCGCGTCAGCAGCAGCGCCAACACCCGCCGCCGGGTTTCGTCGGACAAGGCTTCAAAAAACAGATTAGGGTCTAACATACAGTCAATATATTCGATTAAACGAATATATGCAAGCGGAGAAAAAGCCTGGCCGTGCGTTCGCCATGAGCGGCGCATACCTAAGCTTAAGGGAGACGCGATGCGGGACGATGAATGCCGTAAGCGACGCCGCAGAGCGCCACTTACGGTTTAAATGGGTTTAACCGGCGAGCTTTTGTTTTAAGAGGTCGTGCAATTGCTGCGGATTGGCCTTGCCCTGGGTGGCTTTCATGGCTTGGCCGACGAAGAAGCTGAATAGCTTATCCTTGCCGCCGCGATACTGCGCCAGCTGCTCGGGATTGGCGGCGATGATGTCGTCTATGATTTTTTCTATGGCGTCGCTGTCGGTGATTTGTTTTAGGCCGCGCGCTTCTATGATGGCGTCTGCCTCCCCGCCGTCTTTCCACATCGCCTCGAATATATCTTTAGCGATCTTGCTGGAGATGGTTTGATCGGCGATGCGTTTCAATAAACCCGCGAGCTGCGAGGAGGTCATCGCGCTATGCGCGATTTCCAAACCATCACGTTTTAACACGCCGGCTAAATCGCCCATCACCCAGTTCGCGCAGAGTTTGGCCTGGGCGGCACCTACGCTTGCCACCACATCTTCAAAATATTGCGCCATGGCTTTGCTGCTGGTGAGCACTGCCGCGTCATAGGCCGACAAACCATATTGCGTCATGAAGCGGCGGCGCTTGGCGTCGGGCAACTCCGGCAGAGTCTTTTGTATCTCGGCGACCATGTCGGCGCTAAGTTTCATCGGCAATAAATCCGGATCGGGGAAGTAGCGATAATCGAATGCTTCTTCCTTGGAGCGCATTGCCCGCGTTTCGTCTTTGTCCGAATCGTAGAGCCGGGTTTCTTGGGTAATGCTGCCGCCGGCTTCGAGAATATCGATTTGCCGCGCGACTTCGTATTCGATCGCGCGCTCTAAAAACCGAAAGGAGTTGAGATTTTTAATCTCACACCGCGTGCCGAATTTTTCGCGACCCTTAGGCCGCACCGAGACATTGGCATCGCAGCGGAAAGAGCCTTCCTGCATATTGCCGTCGCAGATTTCCAAATATTGCACCAACGAGTGTAAGGTCTTGGCGTAGGCCACCGCTTCTTCGCTGCCGCGCATATCCGGCTCGGACACGATTTCCAGCAAAGGCGTGCTGGCGCGATTCAAGTCCACGCCCGTCATGCCGTGAAAATCTTCGTGCAAAGACTTGCCCGCATCTTCCTCCAAGTGAGCGCGCGTAATGCCCACTTCGATTTCGCGTTCGCCCACTTGTATGGTGATCTTGCCCTTCTCGACGATGGGCAATTCGTATTGGCTGATTTGATAGCCCTTGGGCAAATCCGGGTAGAAATAATTTTTGCGCGCGAACACCGACTCGCGATTAATGTTGGCGCCTATGGCCAGCCCGAATTTAATCGCGCGCTCCACCGCGCCGCGATTCATCACCGGCAGTACCCCGGGCAAGGCGATATCCACGGCGCAGGCTTGCGTATTGGGCGCTGCACCATAGGCCGTCGCCGCACCGCTAAAAATTTTAGAGCGGGTCGACAGTTGCGCGTGTATCTCTAAACCAATGACGGTTTCCCATTCCATTACGCAGCCCTCTTTTTCAAGCAACCGGCACCGGCGTGCGTCATCGCCGCCAGCACACCATCCCAAAACGCCAGGCGCGCACTCAGCGCGGACGCAGCCGCCGCTTGCGCTTCGGCGATACGCGTTGTGTCGCCCTCACACAGCATTTCCAATAAGCGCAGCGCCATGGGTCCGTGCCTATCCTCATCCAACACCACATGCCGATTTAAATAATAATGAAAGGCGGGTGCAGTCACTTCGTCTACCGCCATCTCGCGCAATAGCGCGCGAAACATATCCGGAATAATGTGCTCGCGCCCTGCGGCCAGAAACGCCATTACCACATGCGGCTTGCCACTGGCCAGGCTATCAAAGGTCACCCGCATGAATTGCCGCGCGGCGATAGGCGCAACCGGCGCGCTCAAAGCCGCGTCTATGCCCAGGCTATCGACTAAATGCAAAAACGCATTGGAATGCTGAATGCCGGCGCCCACTTCCAACATCGCTTTTTGGTACAGTTCGAAATGGCTGATATAAACAACCTGGCCGTCTTGCAGCCATTCGTCGCTTTCTTCGCCCAAGACCAAATCATTAATGAAGCGGCGCAGCGTCGTCTCTTTTCCTGGCAGCCAAGGAGCACGCGCCGGCGCGATTATGCCTTGCACCGCTTTTAATAAAGACATGAAATCCCACACCGCGTAAACGTGATGCTGCATGAAGCAACGCAGCCGGGGCAAACTATCCACGGCCTGATAAATAGGATGCGCGTGCACTTGCACGCGCAGCGCGGCGAGTTTGGGCGTATTCAGCATATCCATGGCGGACTCCATTAGATGGCCGTCGGCATGCGCAGATGCCAATCGCTCGCGAGTTGATATTGATGGGCCACATTCAGCATTTTCGCTTCCGCAAAATAATTGCCTATGATTTGCAAACCCACCGGCCGGCCATTCGCACCAAAGCCGGCAGGAATAGACATGCCGGGCAGACCCGCGAGATTGACCGCGATGGTATAAATATCGGACAAATACATAGCGACGGGGTTCTCGCTCTTCTCCCCTATATTAAATGCGGTGCTGGGCGACGTCGGCCCCATGATGACATCGCAATGCTGAAAAGCTTCTTTAAAGTCTTGCGCAATCAAGCGCCGCAGCTGTTGCGCCTTGAGATAATAGGCATCGTAATAACCAGCGGACAACACATAAGTGCCGATTAAAATCCTCCGCTTCACTTCCGCGCCGAAACCCTGAGCGCGGGTTTTTTTGTACATATCCATGAGGTCGGTGTACTCCGGTGCGCGATAGCCATAGCGCACGCCATCGTAGCGCGCCAAATTGCTGGAGGCCTCGGCGGGCGCCAGCACGTAATACACGGGTATGGAAAGCTGGGTATTGGGTAGACTCACTTCCACGGTTTGCGCGCCCAACTTTTTATATTCGTTGATGGCCGCTTCCACCACTTGCGCCACGTCCGGCTCTAAACCTTCGGCGAAATATTCTTTGGGCAAACCGATTTTTAAACCTTTAAGCGGTTGCGCCAAATCACGCGAATAATCTTCCACTGGCCTATCTAAGCTGGTGGAGTCGCGCGCATCGAAGCCGGCCATAGCGTTTAACAGAAGGCTCAAATCCTCGGCGCTCTTGGCCATGGGCCCGCCTTGATCCAGGGAGGAGGCGAAGGCGATCATGCCGTAGCGCGACACCACGCCGTACGTTGGCTTGATTCCAGAAATACCCGCCAGTGCGGCGGGTTGGCGTATAGAGCCGCCGGTGTCGGTCCCGGTCGCGGCGGGCGCTAGCCGCGCAGCGACCGCCGCCGCCGAGCCACCTGAGCTGCCGCCCGGCCCTGCGCGCGTTACCCAGGGATTTTTCCCCGGGGCGAAAAACCGAGTCCCGGTTACCGAACCCCACGCCACATTCCCCCATGTTTTTTTTCCCTGTTGTAAAGCAACTTATCGTGTGGGCGATTTCAGGATAATCTTCTTTCTCGGCCTCTACATAGAAATTCTAGAGCCCGCGGCCGAACATCACATCTCCATTTGAAGGAATCCGTTCCTCAAGCCGGTTCAAATACCCGACGCCTTCTTTGGCATCCGATAACATTAAATTGATCGCATCCTGCCACGACGGCCGGATAGCAAAAATGCGCGCATGCATTCCAAG
>CAZKHT010000165.1:0-6728 GCA_964552595.1 uncultured Burkholderiales bacterium | reverse complement strand
GTGAAAACCTATGCGGTGCAGCCCCTGGCAGAAAAAATATGTGGGGTCCTTAATCCGCCTACGTCGACGCGTTCCCGCCTCGGAATAATCCCGATAACCAACTGACCAAGATAGCCCGTTCTTCGGCCTGGACCTGGCTGGTTTTGTTTTCCGAAATCAATTTATCCGGTGTAGGCTCGGCGGATTTTTCGCTGGGCTGAGCGCTGGCGGTCTTTTCAACTTGCGGCATGTCCGCGGCGGACTGTGGCTTTACCGCGGGCGCCTCGCTTTTATTTGCCGGTGCCGCGGGCGCGGTATCCTTGTCCTCATCGTATTTTTCAGCCGGTGCATTGCCGTCGTGCACTAAATTGCGCCGCTGTTGAATATACGCGTCGCGGAGGAAGGTATAAGGATCGAGCGCGGCTTCATCCAGGACTTTTTCCGCATCGAGTAGGCGGGCGCGGCGGTCCACGAAGCGCAATGCGGTTAAGCTATTCCGCGCTGGAACATTATGTAAATTTACCACCGGGTCTAAACGATAATAAACCAGCAAGCCGGCTGCATCGCGCACATTGCTGGGACCCAAAAGGGGAAGCATTAAAAATGGGCCATCGCCCACACCCCAGGCGCCCAAGGTCTGGCCGAAGTCCTCATTATGTTTAGGCATGCCCCAGCCGGTCGCAACATCGAACACGCCGGCGACGCCAAAGGTCGTATTCGCAATCACCCGGCCTACGTCAGACATGGCGTCATTGAATTTAAATTGCAAAACATTATTGACCGCCACCAACACATCATCGATGTTGGAAAAGAAATTGGTCACGCCGCTACGCACGGGCTTAGGCACCACGGCTTTATAGCCCTGGGCGACGGGTTTCAGAATGGCTTTATCGGCGGCGTCATTGAATTTATAGATGCCACGGTTCATAGGCTCTAAGGGATCGCGCGGGTCGCCCCCCGTGGCACAGCCGGCCAGGCCCAAAAGCGCTAAAAGCAGCAAGCCGCTGCGGGCGGAAAAGAGTCGAAATTGAGAGGTCATTGCGTTCATATTATGGGAAAGTATCCTGTTCTGAGGTCCTGAATATATCAGTAAACACGCATGCTTGGAAACGGTTTTCGTCGTTAATTCATTGCACTAACCGTGTTATTGGCGGTATGAACGCGCAAAACTTGAGACTTAATTGGGTCGCCCAAACGGCGCTCACAGAAACTCCGCAGAGAATCGAGCGTCCCAATCGGTGTCATCCAAGAAACCGCAAACTAGATACAAACCACCCCTAAATTTTTTTCTTAGACTGCCGCTAATCGCAAACATGGCACTCAAAGGCATCACCATCGGCACCTTGGCGCGCAAAGCGGGCGTCAACATCGAAACCATACGCTACTACCAGCGGCGCGGCTTATTATTGGAGCCGCCCAAGCCCGTGGAAGGCTATCGCTTATATCCCTTAGACGCGATCCAGCGCATTCTCTTTATCAAGCGCGCGCAGCGACTGGGATTCAGCCTGGAAGAAATCATTAATTTGCTGCGCTTAGGCGAAGGCAGTTGCAACGACGTCAAAAACGTCGCGATGCAAAAACTGACCTTGATCGAGGACCGTCTCTCTGATTTGGCGCGCATGAAGCAAACCCTCTTGGACCTCGTCCAGCGTTGCGATACGGGCCAAAATCAGGCGGGCTGCCCTCTGGTCGCCAGTCTCGCCGAGCGCGAATTCGAGACGGGTTAACCCGCTCCGGCGCATAGTCGTGCACAGCGCCGGCACACTTCCTTGCGTGTGAATTTATGTTTGCGCTACGCCATCCGAAACACGCAATCATCCTAGGCTTTGTTCTCGTTCTGCTGTTATTGGCAGCGGTAACGGTGATAGGACTGACCCAAATGGCCGCCATCAATGGCCGTTTGAGCGTCATTGTGAATCAGCAAAACGTCAAAACTGATTTAGTCGCGGCCATGCGGAACGCGGCGCGTGAGCGTTCCATCAGCTTGCACCGCATGGCGCTGATGCACGACCCCTTTGCCCGCGACGAGGAATATTTATATTTCAGTAAAGTCGCGACGGATTTTTTAAAAGCGCGCAACGAGTTCCGGGCGATGCCGCTCACACCCGCCGAAAAAGAAATATTGGTGGAGTCGCAGAAATTCACCACTCAAGCCACCGATACGCAAGCCCACGTGTTGAGCTTGATTAACGAAGATCGCTTAAGCGAGGCGAATCAGCAACTCCTGGAAAAAGCCGTGCCGTTGCAAAATTTGGTGCTCGCGGCTTTTGATAGGCTGTTGCAGTATCAGCGTGACCGCACCGCCGAAGCGGCGCGGGTCGCGCAAGCGGAGTACGTTCACGCCCGCATCTTAATGATAGGCCTGGGCTTGCTCTCCGTCGGATTTGGCATAGTCGTCGCGTTTACCGTGGTACGCAGCTCCGATGAAAGCGAGCGGGCTTTGTTCCGGGAAAAAGAACGAGCCGAAGTCACTTTGCATTCCATCGCCGATGCCGTGATCACCACAAACGCGCGCGGCACGGTGGAGTACATGAATCCCAGCGCGCAGCAATTGACGGGCTGGCGCCTGGAAGAAGCGCAAGGCCGCGAAATAGACGAAGTGATGCGCGTCGTAAATGAACATTCCCGTGCCGCCATACAAAAACCGCTAGAGTCAACATTAGGCGGGCGGGCCGTGACCATGGACCCGCATGGGGTTTTGCTGGCGCGCGATGGCGCGCAATATGCGATTGAGGATTCTCTAGCGCCGATACACGACAAGCAGGGCACCGTCATCGGTTACGTGGTGGTGTTTCGTGACGTTAGCCATGCTCGGCATCTCGCACATCAGCTCAGCTGGCAAGCAAGCCATGATGCGCTGACCGGTTTGGCCAACCGCCATGAATTCGAGAATGTGATGTCGCAGCTGGTCGAGAGCGCGCGCCTGTATCACAAGCAACATGCCCTGCTGTATATGGATCTCGATCAATTCAAGATCGTGAACGATACTTGCGGCCATGCCGCCGGCGATGAATTGCTGCGGCAAGTAGCCGTGGTGATTTCGGCTAAGGTACGCGAGGGCGATAGTTTATTTCGCTTAGGCGGCGACGAGTTTGCGGTGCTTTTAACCGGTTGCCCGCTGAATCGCGCGGAGACGATAGCCGAGGAAATACGCCACGAAATTGATGCCTTCCGCTTTGTTTGGCAGCAAAAAAGTTTTGGCCTGGGCGTGAGCATCGGCTTAGTGAGCATTAACGCCGACAGCGTGAGCATGGCGCAATTACTCGCCGCCGCGGATGCCGCGTGTTATAGCGCGAAAGAGAAAGGTCGTAACCGCATCCAAGTTTATCAAGCGAGCGATACTGAATTTGCACTACGCCAAGGCGAAATGCAGTGGCTCCCTCGCATCAATCGGGCTTTGGAAGAAAACCGCTTACAGCTGTATCACCAAAAAATCTTGGCGGTGGATGCCAGCCGCAAAGTACCGGCGGATTGCGAAATTTTATTGCGTATGTTGGATGAACAGGGCCGGCTGGTGCCGCCGCAAGCTTTCATCCCGGCCGCCGAACGCTACAATTTAATGCCTGCGATTGATCGCTGGGTGGTGCGCAATACCTTGGAGTGGATCAAACTGCATCCCCAAGATTTTGTGGCCATAGGCACGGTATATATCAATTTATCCGGCCAATCCTTGAATGACGATGTGGTTCTGAATTTCATCGTCGACGCCATCAATCAAGCCGGTTCGCTCACGGTCGGCCTGGGTTTCGAAGTAACGGAAACCGCGGCCATCGCCAATTTAAGCCGGGCCATCCGCTTCATGGGTACGCTCAAAGGCATGGGTTGCAGCTTCGCCTTGGATGATTTCGGCAGTGGCATGTCCTCCTTCGCCTATCTGAAAAATTTGCCGGTGGACAAAATCAAAATCGATGGGGTTTTTGTGCGGGATATGCTGCGTGATGAAATCGATTCGGCCATGGTAGACGCGATTAATCGTGTGGGACACGTCATGGGTTTAAAAACCGTCGCCGAGTTCGTGGAGAACGAGGCCATCCTCGCCAAGTTACTGGAGCTGGGCGTGGATTTCGCGCAGGGTTATGCGCTGCATAAACCGGAACCGCTGGCCCACATCGCGGCATCGCCGCTGCTGCTCGCCGCCTCCTAGTAGTAGCGCCCGCGCGGCTCATGCTACGCTAGGCGCATGTCACTTCCTACCCGTACTTTGCTCGCCGGCGATGTCGGCGGTACGAAAACATTTCTGGCTTTGGCGCAGCTCCAAGATGGCCGGGTACAGGTCTTACGCGAAGCGCGATACGACACTGCTTCCTATCTTAGTCTCACGCCTATGTTGACGGATTTTCTCGCCGGGTTTATTCCCGACGCGGCCGGTTTCGGTTTGGCCTGCCCGGTCACCGCGCGCCGAGCGAAACTCACCAACCGCGAATTTTGGATAGATGCGGACGAGATCGCGCAGCAACTGGGCATCGCGCAAGTGCGCTTGATCAATGATTTCGCTGCCGTTGCCTACGGCTTGGATTTGTTGCAAACCGAAGACCTGGCCGTCTTGCAAGAGGGGAAGCCGCAGCGCGACGCGCCTCGGGTTTTGCTAGGAGCCGGCACGGGTTTGGGCGTGGCTTTGCTCGCCTGGTGTGGTTCGCAATATCAAATCTTGAGTTCCGAAGGCGGGCATATGGATTTTGCGCCGGTGAATCCGGCGCAAGCCGATTTACTAAAATTTTTAAGCGCGCATTACGCGCATGTGTCCTACGAAAGAATACTCTCGGGTGCCGGCCTGCATGCGATTTTTGATTATCTGAGTAGCGTCCATAGCCCAGCCCCGGCGCTGCTACATCAAATGGCGGAAGGCGATGCTTCCGCTGTCATTTCACAAGCGGCCTTGCAAGGCAGCGATGTTATGGCCGTGCAAGCCTTGACGCTTTTTATTCAAATTTACGCGCAATTTGCCGGGAATCTAGCCTTGCTCACGCAATCCGAGGGCGGCGTATATCTCGCGGGGGGCATCGCGCCAAAAATCATAACGCGTTTACGCCAGCCGGATTTCATGGAGAGTTTTTTAGCGAAAGGGCGCTACCGCGATTGGCTGAGTCGCTTACCGATATATGTGGTCATGAATCCCAAGGTGGGATTACTGGGGGCGCTGCTAGCCGCCAGTCGCTGACATAAAACGTATGAGTTTGCCTGGCTGCTCGCGAAATTCATGACGTTCCGGCTTAAGCGTGATGGCTTGTAGTATCGCCGTATCTAACTCGTGGTCGCTGATGCCCGCGCGCAACATAGGCCGCAATTCGACTTTGTCGTCCTGTCCTAAGCACAGATACAGCGTGCCATCCACGGTGAGGCGCACCCGATTACAGCTGGCGCAAAAATGTTGCGACATCGGCGTGATAAATCCAATGGAGAATTGCCCATCCGGGGTTTGCAAATAACGCGCGGGCCCCGCACCCGTGACGGTACCTTCGACTAATCCGAATCGTTGCGCCAGAGTCTCTTTCAGCGGCTGAAGATCCAGATAGTGCACATTGCGTCCAGTATCGCCCATGGGCATGGTCTCGATTAAACGCAACACATACCCGCGCGCCATGCAAAACTGAGCCATGGCTTCGACTTCGTCGTCATTCACCCCGCGCATCACCACCATATTGATTTTAATCGGATGAAATCCCGCGGTTTGCGCCGCTTCTAAGCCCGCTAGAATTTTTGGCAACACGTCGCGTCCGGCGATTTTTGCCAAGCGTTCGGCGTTCAAGGAATCCAGGCTCACGTTGATGCGCGACACGCCGGCTTGCGCCAAGGCCTGGGCATGCTTGGCCAATTGCGTGGCATTGGTGCTTAAAGATAAGTCTTCTATCCCGGGCAGGCGGCGTATTCGTCCCGCCAATTCCGGCAAGCCCGCGCGCAACAAGGGCTCGCCGCCGGTAAGACGAATTCGACCCACACCTAAACGAGCGAAAGCGCCTATGACTCTCTCGATTTCATCGAAGCTCAACCAATGCTCGGGTTCTTCGAAACCTTTAAAGCCTTCCGGCATGCAATAGCTACAACGCAAATCGCAGCGGTCCGTCACCGATAGGCGCAAATAATCGATGCCGCGATGAAAGCGGTCGACAAGTTTTGGCGTCGAGGCCAGGGCGGATTCAGACGGTATCAACGGCGGTTTCCGGTTATGCCTGCTTGCGTTCGGCTAGCATGGAAGCGTTATATTTGGCAGAATATTACCCTTTTCTTATTTGGGTTCAAGCGGGGAAGAAGGTTTTTGGCTTGGCGGGCTATAGCGGCAGCGGTAAAACGACTTTGCTGGAAAAACTCATTCCCTGTTTTACTACACAGGGTTTAAGAGTGGCCATCGTCAAACACGCGCACCATGATTTTGATATCGATCAAGCGGGCAAGGACTCCTATCGCCATCGCCAGGCCGGTGCCCAAGAAGTATTAGTCGGCTCGGCGCAACGCTGGGCTTTGATGCACGAATTACGCGGCGCGCCTGAGCCCACGCTGGACGAGCAGCTTGCGCGTTTATCGCCATGCGACTTGGTGGTGGTGGAAGGCTATAAGCGGGAAGCGATACCTAAGCTAGAAATTTATCGCGCGGCCAACGGCAAGCCGCTGCTGTTTCCCCAAGATCCCTATATCATTGCGCTGGCGGCGGACCCGGCGGTGGCGACCCATTTGCCGCAGTTTGCACTGGAGGAGGTGCAAGCGATCGCGCAATTCATACTAAAAGAAACGGACCTGATATGAACGATAAAGCC
>CAZKHT010000164.1:0-6761 GCA_964552595.1 uncultured Burkholderiales bacterium | reverse complement strand
CGACCTTGGAAACATATGGCACATATCTTAATTCGCATTTCAAAAACCAATCTTGCAGCGTGCGCAATTGCGATAAATCCAAATGCCCGCTGCGATCCACAAAAGCATATTCATAAACCCAGCCCACCCCTGTGGCGTCCGGGCCTAAGGAAATTTTCGCCTGCGCCGGCATGCGTGACTGCACTTGGTTCAAATATTCCAGCACCCGGGAGCGCGCCCAATAGGGATCGGTACCGTCTTCGAACAAAATGTAAACAAAAGAATCACCAAAAAAAGAATAGCCGCGCACCGTCTTCGCTCCCGGTACCGAGAGCATAGTGGTGGTAAGCGGATAAGTGATTTGGTTTTCCACGATCTGCGGCGCCTGCCCAGGATAAGTCGTGCGCACGATCACTTGCACGTCGGACAAGTCGGGCAAGGCGTCCAAGGGGGTTTGCTGTAGCGACCATATGCCCCAGGCAGTCAGCAATAGCGCCGTAATGAGTATCAAAAAACGATTGGCGATGGACCAACGTATGAGATGCCCGATCATTTAGGCATCGCCTTATTCGGCATGCTCATACCCCCGGATGCAGCGGGTGAAGGTGCCGCTGCGCTTGCTGGCGCGATACGGGTGATTTGATAATCGCCGTCAGCGGTAGCGCGTATGTCGAAATCCACGCGCTCGCCAACTTTAATGTCTTTAGGCAGGCCTTGTGCTGGCAGCTTAAACCCCATGGTCATGGGTCCCCATTTCAGCGAAGAAATCGGACCATGTGAAAGCGTGATGCTCTCTTTGCCTATTTCTTCAACCAGGCCGTTGCCGTGATGCAAGCCGGCATCTGGATTGCCAGTAGGCTTACCACTGTTGGGTGTCGCCGCTTTGTTCGTTGGCATGGCTTCCGGAATCTCCAGCGTACTAGCCGGCGCCATGGCGAGGCCTTTCAAGCTGGCTTCAGAGTCCAGCAAAAATTGTCCGGAGATGACGACTTTTTGCCCCGCTTGCAGGCCTTCCAATACCTCGGTTTTACCATTCGCTTCGCGCCCGGTTTTAATTTCGGTTGGGCTGTATTTGCCTTGCTCTTGCGCCAGCATGACCAGCGTGCGCTTACCGGTTTGTATCACCGCTTCACTGGGGACGAAAAGCACCGGTTTGCCCGGCGCCAACGCAAATGCCACGCGCGCGTACATGCCGGGTAATAATTCGCCGCGCGGATTGGCAAGCTCTATGCGCGCCCTGATGGTACGGGTCGCCGCGTTCACATCCGGTAAGACCGCGCTAACCCGGCCGTTAAAGGTTTTATCCGCTAGGCCTGCAACTTGCGCCGTCACCGGCAAGCCAGGTTTTAACTGCGCCGCCGCGCTTTCCGCAACCTCGGCGTAGAGCCACACCGTGCTAAGGCCGTTGATGCGAAACAGGGGCGTGCCCGGCGTCACCGTCATGCCCTCGCGCACACTCAATTCAGTAATTACACCGCTCACCGGCGCGGTCCATGTGCTGCGCGCGTGCACGCGGCCTGTACTTTCCAGTAAACGAATTTGCGCCTCCGGCATGCCCGCCAGGCGCATGCGTTGCCGGGCGCCATCCAGTAAGCCGGCGGTGAGGGATTTATCTTGCGCGCTCATGCGCTTTACGTTGAGAAATTCTTCCTGCGCCGCAACCCAATCGGGGACATAGATGTCGGCTAAGGCTTGGCCTTTGCGCACGGGATCGAGTACCGCGCGTACATAGAGTTTTTCTACATAGCCATTCGCGCGCGCTTGCAAGGCGACATTGTCGCGCTCGTTATAGGCGATGCTGCCCACGGCTTCCAATTGCGGGGCAAGCGTGGCTCGCTCGACCACGGCGGTACGTAGACCGAGGTTTTGCTGCATGCTGGACGGCACGCTCACGCCGCCCTCGCCCGCGTTATCCGCATACACCGGCACTAATTGCATATCCATGAAAGGCGACTTGCCGGGCTTATCGAATTTCTGTCCCGGCACCATGGGGTCGTGCCAATACAAGACGCGCCTGCCGCTGGCATCGGTTTTATCGGTTGCGCCAGGGGTAGCAGGGGCGGCCGCTTCCGGCATAGCCGGTGTCGCGGATCGATATTGGCCTAAGCGATAAGCACCGAATAATGCGCCCGCACCGATTACACTCAGCACAATGATTTTTGATTTTTTCATGGCGTTTCCTTAGCGGCATGTTGCGCGATGGGCGGGGACTTCGTCGGCGACATCTTATCTAGGGTCGCATCCGGCAAAATAAATTGTATGCGCGTCCACAAGCGCGCATTGTCTAAATCCAATTGCAAGGCTTGCAAACGCGTATCCAACTCGTCGCGGCGCGCGGCTAAGACCTCACCAAGGCTGGCTTTTTCCCCCCGATAAGCGGTCAGCGTTGCCTGGGTGCGCTGTTGCGCCAGCGGCAAAAGTTCGCGCTCATAACGCGCGCGGCGCTCACGGCCATTTTCCCAATCGGCGATCCAGCCGCGTATTTCCGCAATATGGTTGCGCAACATTTCATCGCGTTGCGCGCGCGCTTGGTCCACCAAAGCCAGCTTGGCCGCGACTTCGCGGTTTTGCCGATTTTTTTGATCCCATTGCAGGGGAATAGACACCCCTATGGAAACCATATTCGAATACGCGGAGCCGCGCTGCTGATAGGCCAATTCCCAGGTCCAATCAGCGTGCTTATTGGCCTGCGCCAAACGCGCTTCGGTGTCGGCGATTTCTTCTTGTTTGTTGAGCACGTTGATATCGGGATGGTCGCGCAAGCGGGTCTCTAGATGTTGCGCATGCGCGGCTAAGCTGTCCGTCGCCGGTGGTGCGGCGAGTGTGAGCCCAGCAGTCCCGCCTATCCAACGTTCCAGAGCAATATCGGCATTCGCTAAGCGACGCTGGTTTTCACTGGCGCGGTCGGCGATCATGACCACCGCGCTTTGCGCGGCGTAGACATCGGCTTGCGACCCGCGTCCCGTGCGGTAAGCACTTTGCGCGGCTTCTACCGCGAGGCGCGCTTGCTCCGCTTGCTCCGCGATTAAAGCGCGCATGGTCTCGGCGTAATAGCGATCAAACCAAGCAAGCGCGGTGTCGCGCTCGATATTGGCGACGATGGCCGCTTTTTCGGCGTGTGATTTTTCCGCCTCGCGGATATAGCGTTCGGCGCGCAAGGCGCGTTTGTCGGCAGAGGTCATTTCCTGCATGAGGCCTATGCGGCGCATGGTCATGAAATCGCGCTCTAGGCTAAAGCGATCGCTGCCGTCCACGGGTAAGTTATCCACGCCCAAACGCAAGGTAGGATCAGGCAGTTGCCCGGCGGCGACCGCTTGTTCGCGCGCCGCATCGATCAAATTATCTTGCGCCCGCAATTGCCGGGAATATTGCAGGGCGCGCAGTTGCGCATCGCGCAAGCTTAAGGTTTGCGCATTCACATTGAGTGAAATTGCAAGCAGTGGCACCACCAGGGCCAAGCATGCCAGCGCCCGCGACGCGATTTTCCAGGGATGTTTCATGATTCCTCCGCACAAATAAATTCAGCACACAATGAATCCTGGCTCAATCTTAAGACTGAGCGCAGTTACAAGCGATGCGGTGATTTATGTGCGGAAGCAGCAGTTGCGAATGGCGAGTGGCGGATCGGTGGCGCGCTCGAATTGCGGCGGAAAAACTTGAGAAGGCTGGACTAAAGGAGGCGAAGCAAGTGCGAAAAATATCAGCGATGCCGCTTGCACCATCGCCAAGCTCGGCATTTGCGCTTTTTCAAAACTCTTGGCCGCATCTTGGCAATGCGCATGGCACAAGGCGGAAGAGTGCTTATTGGCCTCGGGACAGCCTGGCATATCCTGCATGTCCGGCATCTGCATGCTCATTTCGGCCGGCGCTGTGGCTTGCGTCGGACAGGCATACACCGCCGTCGCGAGTTGCGCGAACAACAAACTCGCTAACGCAATAAGCACAGTGATGAATCGAAACCGGCGTCGCCGCATGGGCATGTCCCTACTAAGTGCTATGAGCGTAGCACAGCTGGGAAAGGGTGGGAAGTTTGGGGGTTAGTGCTGGAATGGTTGGCTGTTACTTAGTGTACGGTTGGTTTGGTGTGGCTTGGTCGGTGAGGGTTTTGCTTATTATCTTAGGCGTGGTGTTCGTTCGCCCCTCTCCCTGGCCCTCTCCCCGTTGGGGCGAGGGAATGATTTGTGGGGTGAGGAAAGTTTCGGTAAAAGGCAGACAGGCCACTCTCTCTCCGATTTAGAGCCTATGGCGATGGCTATCCAAAAAATTCCGCGAGTGCACGCACTATACGAAAATATTCCCTTGCCCCAGCGGGGGCAGCGAAAGGGTCGCTGAGTAGCAGCGGGGACCCATCGGCGCACTCCTTGCGGGGGTAGGGCCAGGGAGAGAGGAAATAAAAACCTACCCCACCCTTCCCCAAAATCTCTCCTAATATCCTATAAGCACACGCGCCGGTCGCGCCCAAATCCTCGCGCACAACGCCAACCAAGGAAACGACATGCTCGACAATATCAGTGGCCTTTCTCACGTGATTCAACTCGCGGTAGCGCCCGTATTTTTACTGACTGCCATCGCCACGCTCATCACCGCGCTGAACAACCGCTTAGGCCGCATCGTCGATAGGCGCCGAGTGGTGTTGAACGCGCGAGCGCATATGTCGGCTGTGGAGACTCAGCAAGCGGAAATTGAACTGGGGGTCTTATCCCGTAGGGCTAAGCATATTTATTTGGCCATGGTGGCGGCGGTGGTGTCCGCTTTGCTTATTTGCTTGGTGGTCGCCGGCGCTTTTCTTGGCGCCCTGGTGGCGGTCGACCTGGCGGAGATGGTCGCCTTATTTTTTGTATTGGCGATGTTCGCGCTCATCGTGAGTCTGGGTTTGTTTTTGCGTGAAGTCTTTTTAGCGGTTTCGACCGGAGTGCATCGCGCCAAATAGCTTGCGCTATTAGGACGTCATAGGCTGGGCCGAATAAGATCACGCGGGTACAATTCAGCGGGACCCTTATAAATATTTACTTAATAAGAGGAATACTCATGAAAAACGCTCCATGGTGTTTGCTGCTCCTTGCTAGTCTTTTTTCCTTTACCGCGACCGCCGCGCCCGATGTCGTGCGCTTGGGCAATTTAAAATTCGCGCATTACGGCGCAGTCTCGTATATGAAAGAAATCGCGCCTAAATATAATCTCAAAATCGAGGAACGGATGTTTGCAAAAGGCTTGGATATTTTGCCCGCGACCATGGCGGGTGAAATCGACATCGCCGCCAGCGCGCTAGACGCCGCGGTGGCTGGCCGCGCCAGCGGTGTGCCCATCTATGTGGTGGCGGGATTCGCCAAAGGCGGCGCGCGCATCGTGGTACGTCCGGATCTCAATATTAAATCCATCGCCGATTTAAAAGGGAAGCGCGTCGGCGTGGCGCGCGGCGGTGCGCAGGAATTGCTGTTGGCGGCGGAGTTGGCGAAATACAATCTCACTTGGTCGGACCAGCCCGGCAAGGATGTGCAAATCGTGTTCATGGCTTTCGCCGATTTGAACCAAGCGCTGATGATGAAGGGCATAGATGCGATGTGCCAATCCGAGCCGCAATCTTCGCAAGCGATTAATAATAAATTCGGCGTGGAACTCTTGAAACCTTACGACACGCCCTTAGGCGAGCCGGTACGGGCACTGGTGATGACGGAAAAAATGTATAAGGAGCAACCCGATGTCGCAGCCCGGGTTTTAAAATTATTCGTCGAGGCCACGCGTACCTTTCAAGAGAACCCCAAGCTCGCGGAAAAATATGTGCGTGAACAAATGTTCAAAAATCAAATCAGCAGCGATGATTATCAAGACGCCATGAGTAACGCGGCCTTCACTTACGATATCAGTCTGGAACATGTGCAAACCACCACCGATTTAATGCTGAAGTACGGCATAGGCAAAATGAGCAAAGCGCCGCCGGCGAAAGACTGGGTACGTTTGGATTTGCTGGAAAAGGCCAAGCGAGAACTGAAAGTAAAATAAATCCATGCAGGTTTTCCCCGCCTGGTTGCGCCAACTTGCGCATGGTGCCTTGCTCCCCATCTTGGTCCTCGCGCTGTGGGAAAGTCTGTCGGTATTCGGTTGGGTGAATCCGAAAATTTTGCCGCCGCCCACCGCCGTGCTCGTGAAGTGGTGGGAATATTTGCTACCGACCGAGCCTTTTGATCCCCAGCACATGCATTACGCGCGCTGGATTTTTACCGGCGAGTTGCTACGCGACGCCGGCTCTAGTTTGTATAGAGTGCTGGTGGGATTTTTCATAGGCGCGGGTTTGGCGCTGCCTTTGGGTTTGGCCATGGGCGCGACGCAAGGCGTGTATAAATTTTTTAATCCGCTGGTGCAAGTCCTGCGCCCTATTCCACCGATTGCCTTCATTCCGCTCTCCATTTTATGGTTCGGCTTGGGCAACCCACCGGCGATTTTTTTAATAACCCTGGGCGCGTTTTTTCCAGTGTTGATGAACACCATAGCCGGGGTACGACATGTGGACGCGATTTATATTCGCGCGGCGCGCAATCTGGGCGCGAATCAACGTACGCTGTTTATGCGCGTGATGCTACCGGCGGCGACGCCGTATATTTTAGCCGGCGCGCGCATAGGCATAGGCACGGCCTTTATCGTGGTGATCGTCGCGGAAATGATAGCGGTGAATAACGGCCTGGGGTATCGCATCTTGGAAGCGCGCGAATTTTTCGTGTCGGACAAAATCATCGCCGGGATGTTTACGAGTGGTTTACTCGGCTTTGCTTTTAATTCCGGCCTGA